>UQQY01000009.1 GCA_900543295.1 uncultured Oscillospiraceae bacterium
CTTTAAAAAGCGGTGAACTTTTTCTAAAATGCGTTGCTAATTTGATTTTATCTGTTTACTTTTTCACTTTCCTATGTTAAAATACAAAAGTAGTATGTTCGCCTTTTAGAACAGACCGGAGGAGTCATCATGAACAATAAACTGAAAGAAAAAAATTTCGATTTTCTGATTCAGGCTATTCTTACTCTTAAGACAGAAGAGGAATGTTCCAATTTTCTGGAGGATCTCTGCACCATACCAGAGCTTAAAGCCATGTCGCAGCGTTTGCAGGTTGCCAAAATGCTGAGTGAAAACCGGGTATACAGCGATATTGTTGCAGAAACCGGCGCTTCCACCGCTACCATCAGCCGTGTAAACCGCTCCCTGATCTACGGCAACGACGGCTACAGCGTTGTTTTCAAGCGGTTGGATGAAAAATGAGCTATCGCTGTTTCGCACAATTTTACGATATACTGACGCAGAATATTCCCTATCGCGCGCGAGGGGAATATTTTCATGCGCTTTTTCAAAGATACGGCCTCCCGGGAAACATCGTGCTCGACCTGGCCTGCGGCACCGGTTCTCTGACGGAGGCGCTCGCCTCGCTCGGCTATGATATGATCGGGGTGGACGGCTCTGAAGAAATGCTTGCGGAGGCAATGAATAAAAAATACGACGCGCAGAGCAATACGCTGTACCTCTGTCAGGATATGGAGTCGCTCGATCTGTATGGGACAGTCGACGGATGCGTCTGCGCGCTCGACAGCTTAAATCATATCACCGACTATGGCGCGCTTTCCCGCGCGGTTGCCAGAGTGAGCCTGTTTCTGGCGCCCGGCGGCGTTTTCCTTTTTGACGTTAATACGGTTTATAAGCACGAGCAGATCCTTTCGGACCGGGCTTATGTCTACGATCTTGACGACGTTTGCTGCGTCTGGCAAAACAGTGTTTGTCATGAAAAAATAATCGACATCACATTGGATTTTTTTGCGCGCCGGGACGATGGACTGTATGAACGGGAAAGCGAGGCCTTTTCGGAGCGCGCTTATACGCACGGAGAGATCTGCGCGCTGCTCCAAAAAAACGGACTGACCCTGCTCGACTGTTTCGGCGACGATTCGTTCGCGCCGCCTAAGGACGACGCCCAGCGCGTAATCTATGCCGCGCGTTCTGCCAAAAAGAAAGGATGAGATGATTGGGAAAACTGGTTCGTATGCTGTCAGAGGACGGATCTGTTATGGCCTGTGCGCTTGATTCCACTGACATTGCCGCGGAAATTGAGCGCATTCACGCACCCTCCGCCGTTGTGACGGCGGCGCTGGGACGGCTGGCAGCAGCCGCCTCCATGATTGGATTTTCATTAAAAGGAAAAGACGATACCGTTACGATTCGTATTGACGGCGGCGGTCCCGCGGGGCGGCTGATTGCGGTTGCGAATTCCTGCGGAAACGTAAAAGCCTGTGCGGATCAAACGATTGTCGAAATTCCGCTCAACGCGGCGGGCAAACTCGACGTAAAAGGCGCTGTCGGCACGGACGGCTATTTGAGCGTGATAAAAGACTTTGGACTGAAAGAGCCGTATATCGGCCAGACGCCGCTGGTTTCCGGCGAAATAGCCGAAGATATTACCAACTATTACGCGGTAAGCGAGCAAATCCCCACTGTCTGCGGACTGGGCGTCTTAGTCAATCCCGATCTTACGGTTCGCGCCGCAGGCGGCTTCTTAGTACAGCTTCTTCCCTTTGCGGACGAATCCTGCATTGATGTGCTGGAGGCAAACCTGAAAGCGCTGCCGCCGGTTTCCTCTATGTTTGAACAGGGCTATCCGCCGCAGAGAATCTGTGAGCTTCTGCTTGCGGGACTTAACCCCAATCTGCTTGAGGAAGCAAATACCGCTTATCGCTGCGATTGCAGCGAGGAACGCGCAGAGCGTACCGTGCGGAGCCTGCCCGCCGAGGATTTACAGGAAATGCTCGACGAGGATAACGGCTGTGAGATCTGCTGCCATTTCTGCGGCGCCAAATATCATTTTTCCAAAGAACAGCTTGCCGCCATGATCCAGCGGAAGAAACAGGCTGCAAAAAAAGCTGCGGAAGAATCGTCTGCCGGCGAAAGCTGATCCATTATTATCCAATTTTTATTGTTATTTTTTTAAAAAAGATCTTGACATCCCGCCAACGCTGTAGTATAATAACTTTCGTCGCTGAGAGCGGTATGTCAAATGCGGATGTAGCTCATCTGGTAGAGCGCCACCTTGCCAAGGTGGAGGTAGCGAGTTCGAGCCTCGTCATCCGCTCCAATTATGGCGCTATAGCCAAGTGGTAAGGCAGAGGACTGCAAATCCTTTACCCCCAGTTCGAATCTGGGTGGCGCCTCCAAAGCTCCGGATACTTGTGGTATCCGGAGCTTTATTGTTTTAGATACGTAAAAAACCGCTGGGAAAGCGATTGTCCGTTTTCCCAGCGGTTTTTTTGCATCAAGCCGTTTCTTATTTGCCGAAGTATCTTTCAAGCAGACCAGCAAACGCCTTGCCGTGGCGTGCTTCATCACGAGCCATCTCATGGACGGTATCGTGAATCGCGTCGAGATTTGCAGCCTTCGCGCGTTTTGCCAGATCAAATTTGCCTGCGGTCGCGCCGTTCTCAGCTTCTACACGCATTTCGAGATTCTTCTTGGTGGAGTCGGTGACAACTTCGCCCAGCAGCTCTGCAAATTTTGCGGCATGCTCCGCCTCTTCATAAGCGGCTTTCTCCCAGTAAAGGCCGATTTCCGGATAACCCTCTCTGTGCGCAACTCTGGCCATTGCAAGATACATACCGACCTCGGTGCACTCGCCCTGGAAGTTTGCACGGAGATCCGCGATAATATCCTCGCTTACGCCCTGCGCCACACCGACGACATGCTCGGCGGCCCAGGACATTTCGCCCTTCTGCTCCGTAAACTTGGAAGCCGGCGCTTTGCACTGCGGACATGCCTCCGGCGGGGTATCTCCCTCATGTACGTAACCGCAAACCTGACAGACCCATTTTTTCATTTTCATTACCTCCATTTTAATTATCACAAATAATTTGTTTTTTCGCCTGCACCGAATATTTGGTGTGATTAAATTATACCGTACAAGTATAAAATAGTCAAGACCTCTTTCACAAAAAATTTGGATTTTCTTTCTTCTCGTGATAGAATAGATAGCAGAAACCGCCCTTGGGCGACTAATTCAGAGAATGGGGTGTTTTTTACATGAAGCTGCTTTTGGTTGGTATCAATGCAAAATACATTCATTCCAATCCAGCGATCCGCATCCTTGCAGAATATGTGAAGCGCCGCCTTCCCGTGGAGCCGGAGCTTCTGGAGTGCACAATCAACCAGTATACGGATGACATTCTGCGCGCTATCTACAAAAAGCAGCCGGATGTAATCGGATTTTCCTGCTATATCTGGAATATTCAAATGGTGAAAGCGGTTCTCCCTGCTATTCGGAAGATTCTCCCTGACTGCACTTTGTTTGCAGGCGGACCGGAAGTAAGCTTTGGCAGCACGGCATTTTTACAAGAAAATACACTTGATTTCATCATCCGCGGCGAAGGGGAAATTCCGCTGACCGAAGCGATGTGCCGCCTGCTGTCGGGAGAATCCTATGAGGATGTAAGAGGCCTCACGGTTCGGCTTGCGGACGGCAGGATACAGGAAAATCCGGACGCAGATGTTCCCGATATGTCAGAGGTTCCATTCCCCTATGCAGAGCTTGATTCGCTCAAAAACCGGATCATTTACTACGAGACCATGCGCGGTTGTCCCTTTCACTGCCAATACTGTTTGTCCGGCGGAGGTTCGAAGGTTCGTTTTCGTCCGCTTCCCATGGTTTTCAAGGAGCTGGACCTTTTTCTCTCGCAAAGGGTTCCGCAGGTTAAATTTATGGATCGGACCTTTAACTGCAACAGAGAATACGCTATGGAAATCTGGAAATACCTTTCAGAACACGACAACGGCGTTACGAATTTTCATTTTGAAATGGCGGCTGAGCTTTTGGATGAAGAGATGGTTCGCTGGCTTCACACTGTGCGCAGGGGATTGTTCCAGTTTGAAATCGGCGTCCAGTCCACCAATCCGGATACGCTCCGCGCTGTGCAGCGCGTCACCCTGCCGGAAAAGCTGACGCCAATCATCCGCGCGCTGCAAAAAGGCCAAAACATCCATCTGCATCTTGATCTGATTGCAGGGCTTCCTTTTGAAAGCTACGACCGGTTTGGAGAGTCCTATAACTATGTCTACAGCCTGCATCCGGATCAGCTGCAGCTTGGATTTTTAAAGCTGCTAAAGGGTTCGGGGCTTAAACAGAAGCAGGAGGAATATGGGCTTGTCTGCCGGGACGATGCCCCGTACGAGATACTCTGCACGCCGTGGCTTCCCTATTCGGACGTACTGCGGCTAAAACGGATTGAGGAGTTAAACGAGCTTTACTACAACAGTCTGCGCTATCAGCGGGAGCTTTCCTTTCTGATTGAGCGATTCTCTTCTCCTTTCCGGTTTTTTGAGTCTCTTTCCGGCTTTTTTGAGGAAAACGGATTTTTCAGCGCGCCGCTTGCCAAAATGGACACCTATACCGCGCTGTACCGCTTTGTGCGGGAAAAGGGCCTGGACGCCGAGCGCTTTAGCTGGCTTGCACGGTACGATATGTTCGCGCATGAAAAGGTGAAAAAGCTGCCATACTGGCTCAGCGAAGGATTAAAGCCGCGCTTCCACGCCGCCATTTATCACTTTCTCGATCAACCGGAGAACAGGACGCGCTGGCTGCCCGAATACGAAGATCTTACCGACACGCATCAGCTCATCCGGAACGTGCATATCGAAGTGTTTCCTTTCGACCCGCGCACCGGTGCGGATCGTGAAACCGCTCTGCTGTTTTCCTACCGAAGGCGGACGCTTGACCGGAACGCGGCGGTTTTTGAAATTACACTGCCCGTTTAACCATAAGCAAAAAAGCAGACAGTCTGGGGCTGTCTGCTTTTTTGCGTACTGCGGCTTCCCGCGCGTTTCAATAATGATAGCGTTTTCTCTCTCCCGCTAAAAAAAGGATCGTTACAGCCGCCGCCATCAGCTCGGCGGCAACGATGGAAAGCCAGATGCCGTCAATTTTCCAGAACAGCGGAAAGATCAGTATCGCTGCAACCTGAAACACAAGCGTCCGCAGAAAGGAAATCAAAGCCGATACCAAGCCGTTATTAAGCGCAGTAAAAAAGGATGAGCCGTAAATCGCAATTCCGGCAAAAAGAAAGGAGAAGGAAAAGATAGAAAAACCCCGCAGAGTCAGATTAAGCAGATCCTGATCGTAGCTTACAAATATCATCGCCAGCGGTTTTCCCAGCGTTTCTGCGATAACCAGCATCGCGGCTGAAAAAATGCCGATGATTGCAAGGCTCTTTTTCAGCAGGCTTTTCAGTTCCGAATGGTTTCCCGCGCCATAATGATACCCGACAACGGGCGCCGTACCGACAGAATAGCCGATAAAAGCGGCGAGAAATATCATGTTGACATACATCAAGACGCCATATGCCGCAACGCCGTCCTCACCGGCATATTTCATCAGCTGTACATTATAGAGCATACTGACAAGGGACGCCGAAATATTGGACATCAATTCCGACGAACCATTTATACAGGCCTTCAGCAGAGCCTTTCCGTCGTATCTTGTTTTGGTCAGCCGTAAAAGGCTGGTATTGGGACGGCAGAAATACAGCAAGGGCACAAGTCCGCCTACACACTGGCTGACAGCGGTTGCCGCCGCCGCTCCTTCAAGTCCAAACGAAAATACTGCGACCAAAAGAGCGTCCAGTATCATATTGGTAAGGCCCGCCGCTATGGTAACGGCGAGTCCGAGCTGCGGCTTCTGCGCTGCGGCGAAAAAGCTTTGGAACTCATATTGCAGCATATATGCAGGAAGCGCAAGAAGAATAATCCTTCCGTAAGCAACGCAGTTATCCAGCATCGTCCCTTCCGCCCCAAGAAAGGCGGCGATCGGACGAATAAACAGAAAGCCCAAAACAGCGATGACAGCGCCGCAGGCCGCCGATACATATACGAACAGGGAAAACAGCCTTTTTGCCTTCTCGGAATCGCCTTCTCCCATCGTTTTGGCGATAAGCGCGCTGCCGCCCGTACCAAACATGAACCCAATGGAACCAAGAATCATCAGAAACGGCATAATAAAATTGACAGCGGCAAAAGGCGTTTTTCCAACAAAGTTTGAAACGAAAAAGCCATCTACCACACCGTAAATGGAAGTAAATATCATCATGATAATAGTGGGTAAGGTAAAATGCAGCAGTTTTTTTGACGTAAAGTGATCTGATAATTGAATTTTCATTTTCTTCCCCCAAGCGACACATTGTAAAAGCTAAAAAATAAACTGGATCGTTTTTGCATATAAAGGCCTTTATTAGTCCAGAATTGGACTTTTAAGATTATAGTCCGTTTCAGGACTAATGTCAATAGGGGAACCTATCGTTTTATCCTATTATCCTGTGGTTAAACCGAACCATAGAAAAGGCAGTGAGAAAGTCTTTTTTCTCACTGCCTTTTGTAAAAACAAGCAAAACCGATGGATCGCATTCATCCCTTACAGAATATATAAACCGGAGAGACAGCGGCAAGGGCGATTCTCCCTTGCCGCATCCAACTTATTCATGAAATGTGGAATCGTCCTGCGGCTGATCATATAGCTGCTGTACAGGTTGTGCACCGTACTGCGGCTGGCTGTATGTCTGCTGTGCAGGCTGCGCGCCGTACTGTGGCTGGCTGTACGTCTGCTGTGGAGGCTGCGCACCGTACTGCGGCTGGCCGTATGTCTGCTGTGGAGGCTGCGCACCGTATTGCGGCTGACGGTACGCCTGAGCGTACTGCGGAACCGGAATAACCGGGACAACCGGCATTGCGGGCATAAGCTCCGATTCAACCTTAGAGCGATATATCAGAAGCGCTGCGGAGATCAGGACATAGAACAGCCCCACCGAAAGTCCGGAAATCAAATCGGCAAGAGTGTGCACGTTCAGCATACGATTGGCGTAAAAACCGAAAGCAACAGTTATAACACTGCCCGCTGCAAGGATAAAATTCCAAACTACGACAAACATCGAAATGCGCCCGCCGAACGCACCGGTGGAAGAGGCTGTACGGACAGCAGAAATGGTTCGAAGCACGCCGATATAATAAATTAAGGACAGAATCGTTGCGGCGAGCAGAATCAGCATGACCACAAACGAAATTACAACTATTTCCTCTCCTGTTGCAATCATAGCGATAAACGCGCCAACGACACCGATTGCAGAAAAAAGAATGCCAAAGCTCACGCAAATAAGATTTAAAATCGGAGACACCTTGACAAACGAAAGGCCGCTGGTACGTACCGGCGCATCGCCCTGCCTTTTGCATGCAGCGTAAAACATCCAAAAACCAATCATGGCAAGCAGCCTCGGCAAAAGCGTGATAAACTGTACCAGCGCCGTTATCACAAGCACCGCCGTTGTATATTCCCCGATCAATGTAGCCAAATCTCTAAGCTTCATCTGCTGGGCGAAGTACTGCATCAAAACCCATGTTCCGTTTGGATTTTGAATCCATTCAAAAATTGTCATGCCAATGGTGACCAGCGTATAAACCGAATACAGAACAACTGCTACCAGAAAAATCGGAGAACCGCATGCGCGCTTAACGCGCACAAACAACGGCTCCTTTACAGCGGAACGCTCCTGTGGCATAAGCTCGCCGCAGTTTTGACAGTATACATCACCCGGCTGATTCCATGCACCACAGACGGCACATTGTCTCATAAACACCAACTCCTGTTTTAACAGACTGCTTAAAAGCCTGTATTTTTATATTTTCACTGCCTCTGCAATAAAAATCGCCTGAAGCGGATGATTCGTCCGCCGGATACATAGTCGAAAAAGGCAGGATTTGTACTGTTTTTAGTTTATCATGCCGCGTGAATCAAGTCAAGAAAAGCGGCCCTAACTATGCTTTTCTTTTTAAAAATTCTGCTCTGCGGGCTTTTTTCGAATAAGGCTTGAATTTGTTTTGAGAGCATAATATAATGTTAGACAGGATATACTGTCGGTTTATGCTGTCTTTCACACACCGGCAGTATCTTTTCTGTACACTTTTTCGTTTTACAGCGGCACGGAGGAATGCATATGCTTCGCATCACAACGCACTCTGTCAGGGAAACGGAGCAGTTTGCGCGGGAGCTGGCGCAAAAACTGCTTCCAGGCGACATTATCGCTTTTACCGGAGGACTCGGAGCGGGCAAAACCGCTTTCGTACGCGGCCTTGCACAGGGTCTTGGCTGTTCGGATGAGGTCTCAAGCCCTACCTTTTCTTTGGTGCATGAATATGACGGGCCGGTCACGCTTTACCATTTCGATATGTATCGTATTCACTCGCTGGACGAGCTGTATTCCACCGGTTTTTTCGATTACTTGGACTGCGGCGGCATCATGGCGATTGAATGGAGCGAAAATATTGCCGCTGTTTTGGAGCAGGAACGCTGCATTGCAGTTTCTATTGAACCGGACGACGAAAACATACGGATCATTACGGTAAATGGAGGCGACCGCTTTTGAACATACTAGCTATGGATACCTCGGCCAAAACAACGTCCGTCTCAATTTCTGCGGACGAGCAGATTCTCGCCGAATTTTCCGTTGTAACCAGGCGCACGCATTCCCAAACGCTTATGCCAATGCTGGAGGCTGCCGCCCTGTCCTGCGATATGCCGCTCGAATCAATTGATTTGTATGCGGTAAGCAATGGACCGGGCTCTTTTACCGGACTCCGAATCGGAATCGGAGCGGTGAAAGGCCTGGCTATGGGCGCGCAGAAGCCCTGTATCGGTATTTCTACGCTGGAAGCGCTGGCACAAAACCTTTTTGGAATACAGGGCATCATCTGCGCCGTTATGGACGCGCGCTGCAATCAGGTCTATACGGCGTCGTTCACCATGAAATGCGGCGAGCTTTCGCGCGTTACAGCGGATGAGGCCTGCTCTATCGACACGCTTCAAAAGGGTCTGCGCGGATATATTGAGCCGATTACCTTGGTTGGAGACGGCGCCGCGCTCTGCTACGAAAAGCTGAAGAAGCACATCCCAGCCATTCAGATCGCCGCGCCGGAAAACCGCTTGCAGCGCGCAGCAAGCGTTGCCGCATGCGCATACCGCCGCGCCGGAGAAGCGATAGATGCGGCGGCGCTTACCCCTTTGTACTTAAGATTGCCGCAGGCCGAACGGGAACGTCTGGCAAGGCAGCAGAAACCGGAGGAACAGTTAAATGGAAAATAGCATTTTTCATACCGTTGCCGTCGGCAGCGATCACGCGGGCTTTACTTTAAAAAGCACCTTGATTACATGGCTTGCAGAGCATGGCTATGAAGCGCTCGACTGCGGATGCTATACCGCGGACAGCGTTGATTATCCGGATATTGCAAAAGAAACCTGCAAAGCCGTAACGGACAAACGCGCTGACTGCGCGGTTTTGATATGCGGAACTGGCATTGGCATTTCCATCTCCGCCAATAAAATAAAAGGGATCCGCGCTGCGCTTTGCAGCGACTGCTTCTCCACCAAATATACCCGGCTTCACAACAATGCAAACGCAATCTGTTTCGGCGCGAGGGTGATGGCGGACGGACTTTGCGAAGAGCTGCTCTCTATCTTTTTAACCACACCGTTTGAGGGAGGACGTCACCAGCGCCGTATTGACAAGATTACCGCGCTGGAGGAATGACCGCGCAGCTTCTCCTGGATTAAATGAGGATATTTCAGCGTGAACCGTCATGCTGAGCATTAAAAATCGGCGTACCGCTCGCCGCAACAGCGGTAAGTCAACGGCGCTTTTTTGAAAATCTTCCTTGCCGCAGGGGAAATTTTCTCATGATCCGCGCTGGTGTCATGCGGCAGAATGGAGTTTTTATGAGCGAACCTTTTGTCATGGATCATCCGCTGATTCAACACAAGCTTTCTTTCCTTCGGGACAAGAACACTGGCTCCAAAGAGTTCCGCGAGCTGGTTTCGGAAATCGCCATGCTGATGTGCTATGAGGCGACACGGAATCTGACGCTTGAGGAAGTCGAAATCGAAACGCCGATCTGCAAAACCAAAACCAGGGTGGTAGCGGGAAAGAAGCTGCTTTTGTCCCGATTCTGCGCGCCGGGCTTGGCATGGTGGACGGCGTGATGCGGATGGTGCCGGCTGCAAAGGTCGGACATATCGGCCTTTACCGCGATCCGGTCACGAAAGAGCCGCACGAATATTACTGCAAGCTTCCGAACGACATCACAAGCCGCGACGTGATCGTACTGGATCCGATGCTTGCAACGGGCGGCTCTGCCATCGACGCCATCCGTATGTTGAAACAGCACGGCGTCACCACAATTAAATTTATGTGCATCATCGCCGCGCCGGAGGGACTTGCGGCGCTGACCAAGGCGCATCCGGACGTGCAGGTTTATTGCGCGGCTCTGGACGAACGCTTAAACGAACACGCTTACATCGTACCGGGCTTGGGTGATGCGGGCGACCGCATCTTTGGCACAAAATAAACAAGCTTTTCCCTTTCCAATCACCGGCGGATTTTTAAAAATCCGCCGGCGATTTTCTTTTTACTCGTCTTGCCATTTCGCATTCGGCGTGCTATGATGAAGAAAAGCTTCTCCGCGGGAGATCTCGATAAAGAAGGTGCGAAAAATGAAATACAGTCAAATTGTAAAAACCGTTTCCATACGATACCATGCAGACGTCGTGGTTTGCGGAGGCGGAACAGCCGGTGCGTTTGCTGCGCTCGCAGCGGCCGACGCCGGAAAAAGCGTCATTTTGATTGAACAGTTCGGCGGACTGGGCGGCACCGCTACCCAGGGACTTGTCACGCCGGTCATGAGTTCTTATATTGAAGGCGAACCGAAGTGTTCCTATCTGGCAAACGAATTAAACGCGCTTCTAAAGGAACGAAACGCGCTGGACGACTTAACCGGACGAATTTTTGATCCAATGATGCTGAAAATCTGCCTGGAGCAGATGTGCCTGCGCCGAAAAATCAAAATTCTGTTTTACTCGTTTATTACGGACGTTCTCATGGAGGAAAACCTGCTCAAGGCCGTTGTCGTCGCCAACAAATCCGGTATGATGGCTGTCGGCGGAAGCGTATTTATTGATGCTACAGGCGACGGCGATGTTTCCGTTCTCTGCGGCGCGGAATATACGAAGGGCGATCCGCAGACGGGAAAAAACCAGCCCATTTCCCTGCGCTATATTATCGACAATGTTGATTGCGCCGCGCTGTCCGCATTTTTTGCATCGGAAATAGAATGCACCGGCATCGACAATGGCACCTGCCTGAGTGCGCCGGACGAGCTTTACGCCGCTGTAAGCCGCGCAGGCAGTCAAACGCTTCATTCTCTTTTTGAAAAAGCTATAGCAGCCGGAGATCTGATCCCAGAGGACAGTTGGTACTGGCAGATGTTCAAGATTACCGGTCGGCCGGGTTCTATTGGGTTTAATAATCCCGAATTTTTTGAAGATGTAGACGGAACCGACGTCGAACATCTGACGCGCGCACAGCTTGAGGGAAAACAGGCTGTTTTTCGTCAGCTCTGCTTTTATCAAAAATACATGAAAGGCTTTGAAAACGCCTATATTGCAGAAATCGCGCCCATGGTCGGTGTGCGGGAAAGCCGCAACATCTGTACGGAATATGTTGTAACCGCTCACGATCTTTTGTCCCGCAGAAAATTCCCCGATGCATTTTGCCAGTCCAATTATCCGATAGACGTTCACGGCAAAACGCTGTATTTCGCAGAGCAGGAATCTTCTGATGCCGGCGAAAGCCCCTTTTTTGAAATTCCGTGCCGTTCGCTTATGGTAAAGAACGTTCAGAATCTTCTGGTAGCGGGCAGATGTCTTGGCGCGGAATTTCTCGCGCAGGCTGCCATCCGCACCCAGCACACGATGCGCTCCTCCGGCGAGGCCGCCGGTATTCTGGCCGCCCTGGCAGCGGAACAGCATGCGCCGGTCAAAGAGCTTGATGGACAGCTTGTCCGCCGCATCATGAAAGAACGCGGTGCGGAATATGCATAGCTGTCCATATACCATGAAGATGTTTTGATTTGAATCCGTATCATTGCCGACGGCTTCTGCTGTACACGAAGCAGAACGCGCGGAAAGCTGCTTTGTCTGCGTTCTGCCCAGTTCGCGCTTTCTGCCATTTAAAACTGCCGGAGATTACAAGATTGCCGCGTTTTTATATAATTTTCTAATAACATGATATTTTCAGGCTGTGTTATTTTTGATTTTTACAGAAATAACACAGCTCTTTCTTTTGTCATTTATATTATTTTTCTATGCTTAATCTGTAACATAAGTTGAACTTAAAAAACAACAGACAGAAAGGTATTGCTATGGAAAATCCGGCATCATGTTCTCCAACAGCACAACAGGAAAAGCAGAAGCATCGCAGAGAGGTTCAGCGCGCATATTACTGGAAAAACCGCGATAAGCTTTTGGCGCAGCAAAGAGCGTATTATCAGAAACGGGATAAAGCCGTGCATGCCGCCAGAATTCGAAACTATCGTCAGCAAAACAGGGAAAAGGTTTGTGCGCAGCGCCGGGAATACCGCGCCAAAAATATCGAACGCTTCAGGGAAATGGACAGGGCCTACCGCAGCCGGCATAAGGAAACGCTTGCGGCGGCAAAGAAAAAATACTGGGAAGAGCGCAAATATGAAATCTGCCGCCAAAAGATGGACGTGTACTATTATGACGCCATACAAAAAGCTGGTGAACTCTATCCGGAAAAGATTCAGAAGCTGTTCCGGCAGTTCTCTTTTGAACAATATGCGCAGCGACAAATTGACAAAGAGCTTCGCTGGCGCAGAATTTCTCCAAGCTCGGCGCTTTATGCGGAATGCTATGACGCCGGTATGCTCGCCTATCTGTACAGCATCCATCGTTTCGCTTTGATTGACTGTCAAAAACCGGATCGTTATATTCTCAAGATGATTCGTATTTTGGTTGTCTGTGCACTGATCGTCTCAAAAGAAACACAAAATCTTTGCCGGAAAAACGGACTGACGGAAATCCGTTTAAATCGGGAGGATGTCCCTCAGCTTTTATAGGAGAAGAACGTTATGATTTTTTCAAACAGCGATCCCGCGCAAATCGTTTGCAGAAAACAGCTTTTGTGTCGTTTGATTGAGTTGATGGAGCGTGTTCTCTCTGAAAGAGACCGCAGTATAATCTTTGCGCGCTGCGGGATAGAAGATACCGGGCCAATGGATTACGACGGGCTTTCTGCATACTTTGGATTAAATTCTGCGGAGGAGGCCGCTTTTCAGTATCAGCACGCGGTGAGTGCGGTTCGCACCGCCCTCGCAGAAAGTGAGGCCGCCGTCTGGATTTCCTGTTATCAGACGCTTTACCCGCAGTACAACATATTGGGATGAAAAAGCGAGAGGCGGCAGAATGATCTGCCGCCTCTCGCCTTTTCAATTTTTATGAACGCGAAAAAATGATCAGCGCACTTTCCAGCGGTCGTTGTACGTTCCGGAAAGATCTGCAATTTTCGCCGGTTTACCGGCTTCCTTGACATGGGATTTCTTCCGCTTTTCATTTAACAGCTCCAAATACCGATCCGCATCAATCGGAAGCTCTACCCAATCGTTCGTCCAATCGGAAAGATGGATCGCATTCGAAATGGTAAGACCGTTTATGCCCTCTTCGCCGGGGGCGAGCAGCTTTCCGCCATGCAGAATAACGTCGGTAAAATTCTGCAAAATACCGTTATGACCGGTTTCCACGCCCTCGGCCGCGATTTCTTCATAGTGAGTCTCCGGTACGACAAAGCCCTCCTGGCTTTCAAAACAGATCTTCCGCTCCGGCTCCGCAAGTTCCCAAAAATGGAGCTTCCCCTCTTCCCAGACGAGCTTTCCCCGATCGCCGGTGATCTCGAGCCGATTGGTACCGGGACACTCTCCTGTTGTGGTAATAAAGGATGCCGTCGCGCCGTTTGCATATTCGGCATATGCGGTTACTTCGTCTTCCACTTCGATATTGTGCCACTTGCCGTAGTGGCATTTTGCGCGGATCCGAACCGGCATGCCGAAAATCCATTGCCACAGATCAAGGTTGTGCGGACACTGATTGATTAAAACGCCGCCGCCTTCGCCGGCCCATGTTGCGCGCCACGTGCCGGAGTCGTAATATGCCTGCGTACGATACCAGTTTGTGATAATCCAGATGCAGCGCTTTAACTCGCCCAAACGGCCGCTCTGTACCAATTCTCGCATTTTCTGAAACTGCGGATTTGTGCGCTGATTATACATGATGCCAAAAACCCTATCGGATTTCTCTGCGGCGGCGTTCATTTCCTCCACCTGCTTTGTGTAAACGCCCGCAGGTTTTTCTGTCAGGACATGAAGCCCCGCCTTAAATCCGGCGATGGCAATTTCTGAATGAATATAGTGCGGCGTTGCAATGAGAACCGCGTCGATCAAACCGCTCGCAAGCATCTCATGATAGTCCGAAAAGCACGGAACATCCGGAAGGTTCTCTCTCGCCCAGGCAAGCTTTTCCGGCGCAATATCACAGACTGCACCAAGAACAAGATTTTTTACATTACCCGCAAAAATACTTTTGGCATGAGCGCTGCCCATATTGCCGATTCCGACTATACCGATTCTTACTGTATCAAGCATAAGTATACCCTCTCGCTTTCAAAATTTGTTTTAAGCTGCAAACCGCTGTGTCAAACGCCTCGTCCGCATTCGCATAAATGGTTTGATGCAGCAGTTGTTCCGTTTGCAGGCCGGATAAACCGCCGAAATCAAACAAATGCGGCTCAACTGTGAGCAGGCGGCCTGTCCCCTGACAGTGATAAAGCGCCAGAATCTCTGCAATATCACCGTCGCCTTTTCCGGCGGGAACGACGCTGCCGTCACAAAACAGCGCGTCCTTGATGTGCAGATACGCAATATATGGTGCAAGCGTTGGATAGGCCGCCGCCGGATGCACGCCGCACTGTACAAAATTGGCCGGATCGAACACAGCGTCCATGCTGTTTCCCATCCTCTGATGCAGCTTTCTTACCCGCTCAGCCGTATCACCGTAAATCTCTTTTTCATTCTCATGGCAGCAGCGCACACCGTATTCGCTTGCATAGCTGCAAAGCCTTTGAAGGCGCTGTATTACCGCTTCAAAGGAATCCTCCGGATTCGCCCCCTCCGGCGGATAAAAGCTGAATATCCTGATACGGTGCGTACCAAGAATGAGGGCGGCATGCACTGTGCGGCAAAACCGCGCAAAATGCGGTTCAAATTCCTCTTCCACGCTGATCTTGCCGATTGGAGAGGCGATGGCGGAAACTGAAATGCCGTTTGCCTTCAATGTGCTGGCAAGCGCAGAAAGCTCCGCGTCGGAAAAATCAATCACGCTGCGCCCGTCAATGTTGCGCAGCTCAATATGGGAAAGATTATTTCGTTTAAGGGCTGCAAGCTGTCCTTCTAACGCATCCGCAGCTTCATCGGCAAAAGCCGACAGAATAAAGTCCGTCATACGCGCTCTCCTTACTCAAAACGCATGCCTGCTGCAAGCAGGTTGTCATGGCTCTTTTTCAACTCATCAAACGGATTTTCGCCATAGGTTTCGTCCTGCTCCACCATGGCCCATTGGACGCCCGTTTTTTCACACGCCGCAAAGATTTCGTCCCAGCAGAGATTCCCTTCCATAACTGGCGCGGTGCGCTGTTCCTTTCCATACATGGAGATGTCCTTAAAGTGACAGACGTCGATGCGTCCTTTCAGCATTTCAATCTGTCTGGCCGGACAGCGTCCGCTGTACTGCGTCCAGAACACATCCAGAATAAAGCCCCACAGCTCCGGGTCCGTCTTTACCGCCATAATGTCTATGGCGAGCTTACCGTCAAATTTTTCGTACTCACAGAAATGGTTGTGATATTGAAGCTTTAATCCGTTTTCATGCAGCATACGCGCCGCTTCATCGAAATCCGCAAGAAAAGCGTTTAATCCATCCAGACTTCCAATATATTTTTCCGGCATCATACCGATTCCAACATACGGACAGCCCAAAATCTGATGTTCTCTGATAACCGCCGCCGTATCGCTGCGGATGCGCTCCGGATTTGTATGGGTGACGACGATTTTCATCTCATTTTCGTCCGCAAGCGCGCGCAGCCGCTCCGGCGCAATCGGGCCGAAAGCCGAAACCTGAAGGGCCCGATAGCCAATGTCATGCAGCCGCTTCAAAGAAACGGCAATGCCTGCCTCATCCTTGGTAAAATCGCGGATGGTAAAACCCTGTGCTCCGATAATCATACTGTTTCTCTCCTTTATCGGCGGATCAGACCCGCGCCGTTATCGGCAAGCAGATCTTCCGCTTCTTCGCTGCGGACAGGCGCCATATCCCCGGGAATGGTATGCTTTAAACAGGATACCGCCGCCGCAAATGATACTGCATGCTGTGCGTCAAAGCCACGCCGTTTGGCAAATATCAGCCCTGCGGCAAAGGCATCTCCGCCGCCCACTCGATCGACAATCTCTATATTGTAATTCGGCGAATAAATCGCCTGTTTCGATTCCCGACTGTAGAGCATCGCGCTCCAACCGTTATATGAGGCGGAATGGGAACGGCGCATCGTCAGCGCGATTTCCGGAATGGCAAAGCGCTTTGAGGCCTCTTTAGCCGCAGCGAGCGCAGCCTCCGGACTGCTGTCAGCAGCGCCGTTTCCGGCATCTATACCGAACACATCGAAAAGACTTCCGTTATTTGCCAAAAGCAGCGTAACATAGGGTAAAAACCGGTTCAGCGTCTCTTTCGCCCGCTCTCTGCTCCACAGCCCTGCACGGTAGTTTATATCAAATGAAATCGAAATTTTTCTGCGCTTTGCTTCTTTGCATGCATCCAGAACGATTTCTTCCATTTCTTTTGAAAGCGCGGGCGTAATTCCCGTAAAGTGGAACCAGTCCGCATTGTCAAAGATGCTTTCCCAGTCGAAATCCCCGCGCTTCAATCGGGTAAACGCGGAATTTTGCCGGTCATACAAAACCTGAGACGCGCGCTGCGACGCACCGTTTTCACAAAAATACAGCCCAAGACGCGAATTCTCCCCGTAATCAAAGGAAACGCAGGAGGTATCCACGCCGTAACGCGCAAGCTCACCGGCGCAGGCTCTGCCGATCGCGTTTGCCGGAAGGCGCGTGACATGGCGGGCGGCTTCTCCAAGGCAGGACAGGCATACCGCCGTATTGGCTTCCGCTCCGCCGTAGTAGGCGTCAAAAGAGGATGCCTGCGCAAGCCGAAGATGGGCGGGCGGCGAAAGCCGCAGCAGCATTTCTCCAAAGGTGACAATCATGCTTGTTCCTCCCTCGCACGGCGTACCGCCGCAAGAAGCTCCTGCGCATTTCGGGAGACATTTCCCTGTAGCAGACTTCCTCCAGCTCCAACTGCTGCGGCTCCTGCTTTGATCCATTCTCCCGCATTGTGCGCATTGATTCCGCCGGTCGGCATGAGCTTTGCAAAGGGAAGCGGGCCTCTCAGCGCCTTCAAAAACGGAAGGCCAAGCACCTCCGACGGAAACAGCTTCAGCATATCGCATCCTGCCTCCATCGCAGACACCGCCTCCGTTACCGTCATAACGCCGCAGACAGAGGGTTTGCGGTAGCGGTTGCAAAGCCGCACAAGATGTCCGTCAAAGTGGGGCGACACAATAAACTCCGCGCCCGAGAGCAGCGCAATACGCGCCGTCTCACTGTCTAAAACGCTGCCCGCACCCAGGAGAATCTCTTTTCCATACCGCATGGCCGCGTGTTCAATCACTCGATGCGCAAGCGGTACGGTAAAGGTAAGCTCAATATTGAAAAGTCCGCCTTCTGCGCATTGTTCAATGAGGGAGAAGGCCTTTTCTTCCGATTCTGCACGGATGACGGCGACCGCACCCAAATCCTGAATTGCAGTCACGGTTTGTTCCCTGTTCAATCCACTCCCTCCCTCTATACACCGGAGTAGGCGGAGAAACCGCCGTCCACCGGAATGACGACGCCGGTTATAAAGCCTGAGGCGCGATCGTCCGCAAGAAAACGGAGCGTGCCGAGCAGCTCCTCCGCTTCACCGAAACGTCCCATCGGCGTTTGAGAGAGGATTTTCTCCGTCCGAGCAGTCGGATTACCCGCTGCGTCGTAAAGCAGGGCGCGGTTTTGATTGGTGACAAAAAAGCCGGGGGCAATGGCATTGACACGAATTTTGCAGGGCGCGAAATGAACGGCAAGCCACTGCGTAAAGTTGGAAACCGCCGCCTTTGCCGCACTGTAGGCCGGAATTTTTGTCAGCGGGCGGAACGCGTTCATAGACGAAATGTTGATAATTGCGCCGCCTTTTTTTATCATATATCTGGCGAATACCTGTGTAGCAAGCAGTGCGCCCAGAAAGTTCAGATCAAAGACAAACCGGACGCCCGCCGGATCAAGATCAAAGAAGGACTGCCGGTTTAAGTCGTCCAGATCCATCTCGTCAAATACCTCGGACGCGGTCGTACCGCGCGGATTATTGCCGCCTGCGCCGTTTATGAGCAGATCGCACGGCCCAAACGCCGTACATACTGCGTCAGCCGCCGCTTGCAGGCTCTCTTTTTCTAAAACATTCGCGTATAGAGCGACCGCCTCACCGCCTGCCGCACAGATTTCTTTCGCATATTTTTGAGCAGCTTCTTTATTTAAATCGAGCAGCGCCACACGCCAGCCGTCCGCGGCAAGCGCTTTGGCAAAAGCGGAGCAAAGAACGCCGCCCGCGCCGGTGATTACAGCCGTTTTCTTCATGAAAGACACTCCTTTTCCACAGCCTCCCAAAGACCGTTTATATAAGCGGCGCCAAGCGCGCGGTCAAAAAGGCCATAGCCGGGACGCCCCTGTTCTCCCCAGATCATTCTGCCGTGATCGGGGCGAACGTACCCGTCAAAGCCGTTTCGTATAAGAGAACGGACGACCGCGTAAAGATCCAGCGAACCGCAGCCGCTTGGATGCGCCGTTTCCTCAAAGCACCGCGTGCCGGTAATCCGGATATTGCGCAGATGCACAAACGGAATATAACGGCAAAACTCCGCCGCAATGGCCGGCAGATCATTTTCCGGATTGGCTCCAAGCGATCCGGTACAAAGTGTAATCCCATTAGCGGTACTATCCTGAATGCGAAGCATCCTCCGATAGCTCTCCGCGCCGGTGATAATGCGCGGCAGCCCAAAAATGCCCCACGGCGGATCGTCCGGATGAACCGCCATACGAATCCCTGCTTCTTCGGCAGCCGGTATGACCGCATGAAGAAAAACAGAGAAGTTTTCCCACAGTCTCTCTTCGTCTACCTCCTGATAGCGGGCAAGAAGCGCTATCAGTTCATTTTTCTGATAGCTTTCGTCCCACCCGGGAAGCGAAAGCGCGCTTTTTGCCGGATTCATGCGGCGCACCTCCTGATCGTCATAGGCAAGCGCGGCGGAGCCGTCCGGCATGGGATGCGCAAGCTCGCTGCGCAGCCAGTCGAACACCGGCATAAAGTTATAGCAGATCACCTTGACGCCGGCTTTTCCGAGGCGTCTCACTGTCTCACAATAGTTTGCAATCAAGCGCGGGGCGTCTGCCCCTCCCAGCTTGATCTCCTCATGAACCGGCACGCTTTCTACCACTTCAAACGAAAGTTCCTCCGCTCCTGCCTGTCTGGAAAGCGATGCAATGCTCTCTTCGGGCCATATCTCTCCCACAGGCGTATCATAAACAGCAGAAACAATACCCGACATTTGGGGAATCTGCCGGATCTGTTTCAGCGTAACCGGATCCTTCTCGCCATACCAACGGAATGTCAGCTTCATAAAACGCCTCCTTCACTCAGTTTCCTGCTGTTTTCAAAGCACACGCGGCGGACAAGCTCCTCCGCGGCGGCGCCATCCGGAAATTCTCCCGCTTCGATCCATTCGCCCAGCAGATTGCAGAAAATACGGCGGAAATAATCGTGCCGCGCATAGGAAAGAAAACTGCGGCTGTCTGTAAGCATTCCGGGGAACACCGCCAAGTGGGCATTCTGCGCGCAGATACGCAGCTGCTCTTCAATCCCGCTTTTATGATCGTTGAACCACCACGCCGCACCCACATATACCTGCGGAAAGCAGCCCGCCGCTGTGGCAAGCGCCGGATAAGCCGCCGGATTCAGCGTATAAAGAATGGTATGCGGCAATCCCGACTCCCGATTGATCCGATCCAAAAATGCGGTAAGCTCTGCCTGGGGGATTGGATCGCCCATGCAGTCTCCGCCGCAGTCCGCGCCGATGGAGTGAAACAATACGCTGTTTGCGTTGCGTATCACCGAAAGATGCATCTGCATGGTAATCTCATGCGCGCGGTATAACCCCGCCAGAAAGACCGTCATGTATCCAAGAAAGCGGCGGTATTCGCTCTGCTCAACCGTTTTTCCCGCAAGCGCCCGGCAAAACGTCCGGTCCGCCGCCTGTTCGTCATAATCCATAAGAGGAAACGCGGGAATTCCAACATCTGAAAACGCACAGCCGCAGCGGATGAACGCTTCAAGGCGGCGGATCACAGCCTGCTTCAAGGTTTCGATATTTTGAATCGTCACGCCGCTTGCTTCGCCAAGCTTTTTGATATAGCCGGGATACCCTGCATCGCAAAGCGAGAGTATCCGATCCGTGCGGAACGACGGCGCCACCCGAACCGGAAAGGAGCCGTCCTCTGCAAGTTTTTCGTGATAACAGAGCGAATCTGCCGGATCGTCGGTGGTTGCAAGATAGACGACATTTGACCGCAGGATTAGCTTCCGTGGAGAAAGCTCCTCTTTTAATATAACGGACATGGCCTTTTCCCAGATCTTTTCAGCATTCTCGGCATTTAACGGCTCCGCAATACCGAAGTACTGTGAAAGCTCCATCGCTGTCCAGTGATAAAGCGGACTTCCCGCCGCAAGTGACAGGCATTCCGCATATTTTTTGAATTTCTGAAGGCCGTCTGCTCCGCCGGTGATAAAGAACTCCTGAATGCCAAAGGCGCGCATCAGTCTCCATTTGTAATGATCTCCGGCCAGCCAGAGCTGCGCAGGATTTTCAAACGGACGATCCTCCCATATTTCGCGCGGGGAAAGATGGCAGTGATAGTCTGCAATAGGCAGCTTCTTTGCCGTTTGATACAGCCGGTATCCGGCCGCATTATGTATGAACGCCGTAGGACTCATAAAATCTCTCTTTCCGCCTTTCTTCATTCCTCTTTATCCGTATCTTATCACAATGATTTTTCATTGAAATATCGAATTTTGCTTGAAACATGGTGAATCTTGCTTTATCATAAAAACACCAGCAGCACAAAGGATATTCCCTTGTTATCCCTGAAGAGAGGATACAGCCTTTCCACCCGCTTTTTAAGAAGGAGATCGAAATGAAGGATAACATTTCCGCATTCAGAACAACGCAGATGATGATAACCGGCGCGTTCGAGGTTTATCATTACCGCGAGCCTTACTTTAAATCGCTCGACTTTCACAACCATGACTTCTATGAAGCGTATCTGTTTTTGGACGGCGGCGTTACCTACTATATTGAAGACCGCGCATACGATCTCGTTCCCGGGGATCTGCTGATTATTCCGCCCGGCAGGATGCACCGCCCCGCTATTCTGGACAGTACCGCCGTCTATGAACGGATCGTATTGTGGCTCAATGTCGATTATCTTCGCTTACTCGACGATCCGGAAAACACCCTGCAAACTATGCTGTCTCGTTTTGACGGAAAAGACGGATACCGCTTAAGCTTGCAGGACGATACGCTCTCCTTTTCGCTGTCCATTCTGCATCGCCTGATCTCGCTCTCCACAGACTGTTCTCCGTCTGGACGCTTTGAACAGCGCGCTCTGATTTCCGCCTTTTTAGCGAATGTCTGCTCCGCGCAGGAGAATGCGGAAAAGACAGCGCGCGATGCAAAGGTTCCGGAGCTTATTCCGGAGGTGATCCGCTATATCAACGGTCATTTTACAGAATCGCTCACGCTCGATTTGATCTGCGCCGAATTCTTTGTCAGCAAATATCATTTGATCCGCAAATTCAAGGAGTATACAAACGCTACGGTGTATGATTATATTTTATCCAAGCGAATCGCGCTGGCAAGACGCTTAATCCGGCAGGGCACGGCTGTTACCGCAGCCGCTGCACAATGCGGATTTTCGGATTATTCTAATTTTTATAAATCCTTTTCTGCAAAAACCGGTATGACGCCCGCTCAATTTCGGACACATTGTCAGGATTGACTTTTTCATAGCTGATCTTGTCCTTTCTGATAAAGGACTTGCTTTTTCTGCTATCAGAGCGTAGACTAAAGCAAAATTCGATTGCAGGACGGGAGGAATCTCAATGCATCCGCTTTGTTTTAAGGCGAATATAAATCATACGCTTCTTACACTCTGCGCTGTTGAAGAAAACATTCTGCGAGTGCGCCGTTTTCCAAACGGCGCATACAGCGAAAAGGAAGAATATTTCCTTGAAAGAGAGCTGTATCCATTTCCAAATGCTGTATTGACGGAAAACGGCGTTTCAACCGCAGGCTTCCGCGCCGAGGTCACGCCCGACGGCAATGTGCAAATCTTTCTTCCAAACGGCTCTTTGCTTCTTGCCGAGGACGGCTGCGAAGCTCTGCCAGCCAGCCTGCCAGACCATTATGCTGCTGCACAGCGCTTTTCCTCGCCTGCCGGCGAATGTTTGTACGGCCTCGGCAACGTAAACGGCATTATGGGCATCAAAGGAGAAAGTGTGGAGATTTGTCACACGAATTGCAGAAAACGCACGCCGTTCTTTTTTTCAAACCGCGGTTACGGCCTTTTTTTTCAACGAAACCTGCAACGCCAGGCTCCTTTGGAGCGAAACGGCGGATGCCTATACTTATCTTGCAGAGTGCACGCCGGATTCGGATTATTTCCTTTTTGTCGGCTCTCCGCAGGAGGTTGTTTCCGCCTATCGAAGGCTTACCGGCCATACGGCTCTTTTGCCGAAGCAGGCGTTCGGCTATATCCAGTCCCGAAACCGTTACCGCAACGAAGAAGAACTGCTTTATACAGCAGACCGGTTTCAGGAAAAAGGCATTCCGCTGGACGGACTGGTGATCGACTACAAATGGTGGGGAGAAAATAATCCCTGGAACAATCTTTCCTGGTCGAAGAAGGACTGGCCCGATCCGGAAAAGATGACCGCCGAACTGGAAGCGAGACAGATTCCGCTTGCGGTTTCCGTTTGGGCCGATTTTGAACCTGAAAGCCGTCCCTTTGAAGCCTTTCATAAGCGGGGACTGCTGCTTAAACCGCGTCCGCAGACTAACCGGTATGCGTACGATCCCTCTTCTGAACAGGCACGGCGGCTCTACTGGGATTTTATTGACAAAGCAGTCGTATCAAAGGGCGTGCGCTCTGTCTGGCTGGACGCCAACGAGCCGGAGCCAAGCGAATGGGAAAGCGCTGGAACCGACTGCTCGCTTGGGAACAGCCTTCCCTATGCCTTATGCTATCCGCTGTTTGATGCAAAAGCGCTTTGGGACGGACAGAAAGAAAAGTTTGGCGGGAAACGGCGCGTCAACACGCTTTCCCGCGCAGCAGTCGCCGGTATTCAGCGCTATGGCATTCAGTCATGGTCCGGCGATATTCCCCCGACATGGCATCAGCTCCAGCAGGAAATTCCGGGAATATTGAACTTCCATGCAGCAGGACTTCCCTGGTTTTCTACCGATACCGGCGGTTATTTTGGCATGAACACGGCCGATCCGGATAAGCGCGAGCTGTTTTTAAGATGGCTGCAGCTTTCCTGCTTTACCTCTATTATGCGTGTGCACGGACGCGACTGTGATAAGGCGCCATGGTGCTTCGGCGAAGAGTATGAAAGGGCGATCGTCTGGTATATTAAGCTCAGAGAACGGATGATCCCCTATCTTTACAGCGAAGCCATCCGTTGTGCTGTAGAGGATACCATTATGGTGCGTCCGCTTGCTTTCCTGTATCCGGACGACCCGTTTGCCGCACATATTCCGGATGAATTCCTGCTCGGTCCCTCTCTTCTTGTCTGCCCTGTTTCTAAGAAAGGCGCTGTCAGCAGAGAGGTCTATCTTCCCGAAGGACTCTGGTATGATTTCTACAGTAAAGCTGCATACACCGGCGGGCAATCGATCCTTGTTGATGCGCCGATAGAGAAAATCCCAGTGTTTGCGCAGGCCGGTACAATCCTGCCGCTTGGTAAAGCCAACCTGCGCGCCTGCGCACCGACAGAGGAGTTATCGCTTCTTGTTTTCTCAGGTAAGGATGGTGCATACACGCTGCTTGAAGATGACGGCGAAACCTGTGCATACGAATCCGGTTTTCTTTCCCGCATTCTGTTTCAGTGGAACGATGCCGCACATTCGCTGACCATCGGAGAGCGCTCCGGCTCTTTTGAAGGAATGTGCGAAAAACGGCGTTTCCGGATTATTGTTATTTCTCCGGACGGCTCATACCGGAGCGGGACGGTAGAATACAGCGGAAAAGCGGCGGCTGTCTGCCGTTTTCCCGAAAAGGTTTTCTGTCAGGAGGAAATACCCGCCGTGCCGCCGCGTCCGACTGTCAAAAGGCTGGCAGAGCCGCACTCTGTCATTGGTCATTGGCTTTTTGATGAAAATGAGGGCGGCGCTGCAAGCGACTCTTCCGGAAACTTTAATACCGGCAGTATCATGAGCTGCGACTGGTGTTCTGGGACATCCGGCTCTGCGCTCTCCTTTAACGGATACACAAGCTACGTAGACTGCGGCGACGACAATACGCTCAACGTATCGCGCGGAATTACTATTTTTATCCGTTTAATACTTCAGAGTAACGGCGTTATTCTCTCAAAAGGCGGAATCGGTGCAAACGCCGGCTATGCCCTGTGCTGGTATGACGGCACGCTTTTCTTCCGCATGGCAGGATCGGATGTGTGCGTACTCTCCGCATCTCTTCCCGTATCCGGCAACTGGACGGAGATTACCGCGCGCTGGTCAGCCGAGAACGGAAAAGCCGAGCTTGTCCTGAACGGAGAGACAGCAGCTTCCGCCTTGTTCAGCGGAGAAATTGGCGCAACCGGCGACAGCTTAAATTTCGGAAGGAGCACTGTCCTGGATGAAAACAGCTTCGGCGGCATTATCGACGAAATTTGCATCGTAAATGACTGGCGTTGATCTTCCTTTCTCGTTTTGGAGCCAGTATTCCCCCCGCGGCTTGACCGTACCCCGCTAAAAGGATTATAATAGGATAAACCATGTACGTGCGAGGGCTTAAACTATGCTTTTACTGAATGTAGAGTCACTGAAAAAAAGCTATACCGAACGCCGTCTGCTTGACGGCGTTTCCTTTTCCATAAACAGCGGAGAAAAAATCGGCGTAATCGGAGTAAACGGCGCCGGAAAATCCACCTTGTTAAAAATAATTGCAGGAGAACTTTCAGCGGATGAAGGAACGGTTACTGCCGTTTCCGGATTGCGTATCGGCTATCTTCCGCAGTCTCCGCATTTTGAAGAGGACTGCACCGTTCTTGCGCAGGCTATGAAGCATGCCGCCGCTTTCCGGCACGAGACCGCCGAATACGAATGCCGCGCTATGCTTGGGCGGCTTGGGTTAAACGATATGGACGCCTCCGCCGCTCTTCTATCCGGCGGACAGCAGAAGCGGCTTGCCATCGCTTCGGTTCTGGCAGCGCCCTGCGACCTGCTCATTCTGGATGAGCCGACCAACCATCTGGACAGCGATACCATCGAATGGCTGGAACAGCGTCTGACCGCTTTTCGCGGGGCAGTCCTCATGGTAACGCATGACCGCTATTTTCTGGACCGTGTCTGCAATGCCATTTTTGAACTGGACGGCGGTAAGCTCTATCGCTATGACGGCGCAAATTACAGCCGGTTTCTGGAAAGAAAGGCTGAACGCCTGCTGTCTGAGCAGGCCGCTGTACGCAAACAGCAGGCGCTTTACCGAAAAGAGCTGGCGTGGATCATGCAGGGGCCAAAAGCGCGCGGCACCAAACAGCGCTTTCGAACCGAACGCTTTGAAGAGCTGCAAAAAAATCAGACACAGCAGGAGGCTGGAAGTCTTGCAATGAACACGCTTGCCGCCCGTCTTGGGAAAACCGTAATCGAAGCGCGGGAGCTTTCCAAATCATATGACGGACAAGTCCTGTTTTCCAGCTTCTCCTATACCCTGCTTCGGCATGACCGCATCGGTATCATCGGACCAAACGGCTGCGGCAAAACCACGCTCATGCGGGTATTGTCCGGCGATATTCCGCCTGACAGCGGTTCGCTCAAAATCGGTCAAACCGTCAAAATCGGATGGTTTACACAAAACGGCGCACCGCTTGACCCAAACCGGCGTGTATACGACTATATTTCGGATATTGCGCCCTCTGTGCGCACAAAGGATGGCACGCTTTCCGCCGCACAGTTGCTCGAACAGTTTCTTTTCACACCAGAATTGCAGCAGATCGCCATCGGACGGCTTTCCGGCGGTGAGCAGCGGCGATTATATCTGCTCTCCGTTTTAATGGAGTCGCCGAACATTCTTTTGCTTGACGAGCCGACCAACGACCTCGATACCCAAACGCTCACCATCCTTGAGGATTATTTGGAGCGCTTTGACGGCGCCGTCGTCGCCGTCTCGCACGACCGTTACTTTCTCGATCACGTTGCCTCCTTCCTGTTTGCCTTTGAAAACGGAAATATCAACCCTTACGTCGGCGGCTACAGCGACTATCTTCTGGCGCGCGCTGCATCTGAAGCAACAAAGCCAGCAACAAGTTCCGATGAAAAAGAGAAGAAAAAAGCGGCGCGGACGCATGCGCAGAAGCTGCGTTTTTCCTATAAGGAACAGCGCGAATATGAAACGATTGACAACGATATTGCCGCTTTGGAGGAGCAGATCGCCCTTACCGAAAGGGCGATTACAGATGCAGGAAGCGATTACGAAAGGCTTGAATTCCTTCTTACAGAAAAATCCTCGCTGGAACAGGCGCTCTCGCAAAAAATGGATCGATGGGTC
>UQQY01000010.1 GCA_900543295.1 uncultured Oscillospiraceae bacterium
AAAGGCATGTGAGAAGGGGCTGTCCTGCCTTCTGTCCCAGTATGAAAGCCGTGCGGCGCATGATTTCAGCGCGCTGCTTGACAAAACAGCCGTTATCCGTGTTGCGCTTGACCGGATTACGGGCAAGACGAACCGAAAGGAGACGGTATGATGCGCTATCCGTGGTTTGACGAATACTGCCTGAAAAAGCCGGGCGCACAGAAGGATTTCAAGGCGGAGTGGAACTGGATTCGCTATTTGGCGGACGGGAAAATGTTTGCGGCGGCAGGCTGTGACGAACAGGGAAACGTCATATTCCTGACGCTGAAATGCGAGCCGGAGTTCGGCGATTATCTGCGGCAGACCTTTCCGGGCGTTACCGCCGGATATTACATGAACAAAGTGCATTGGAATACTGTCTGGTTTGACAAAGAAGAAGTGCCCGATGAAGTTGTCAGGGAGATGGCGGACCGTTCGTACCGGCTGGTGTTTGCATCTCTTCCCAAAAAGGCGCAGGCTGCGATTTTAGGAGTGGATTCATAATGCGCACGGAGAGCGAAATGCTCAATCTGATTCTGCAAACGGCAAAAGAAGACGCACGCATTCGTGCAGTCTATATGAACGGTTCGCGCACCAATCCGAATGCGATGCGGGACATCTTTCAGGATTACGACGTCGTGTATGTGGTAACGGAAACCGCCTCCTTTATTGCAGATGAGCGTTGGATCGACCGTTTCGGCGCGCGGCTTTATATGCAGCTTCCGGAAAAGCATGAAGCGCATACGGAGGAATGCTGGGGATGGCTTGTTCAGTTCGCGGATGGAAACCGTCTCGATTTGCATGTTGTGACAGAAAAATATGCAAATCGAGAAATCGTAAAGGACAGGCTCTGCCGGATTCTGCTGGACAAGGACGGGCTTTTGCCGGAAATGCCGGAATCTACTGACGCAGATTTTTGGGTGAAGCAGCCGACAGAGGAGAGGTTTTTATCTGTCTGCAACGAATTCTGGTGGTGCTTGAACAACGTTGCGAAGGGTATCTGGCGCGAAGAGGTTCCATACGTGCAGGATATGGTGAACGGTGTCATCCGTCCGCAGCTTGTGCAGATGCTGTCGTGGAAAATTGGAAAGAAGACAAACTTTTCCGTGAGCGTCGGAAAGTCGGGTAAGGACATGCACCGCTGGCTTTCCAAGGAGGAATGGGGACGTTTCCTTTCAACCTATGCGGCTGGGAGCATTTCTTCGATGAAAGCGTCCTATACAGAGATGTGCCGTCTGTTTGATGAGACAGCGCGCGAAGTTGCCGGCGCATTCGGATTTTCCTATCATGCAGAAGAAGCGAAAAACAGCTTTGCGCACTTTTTGCACGTTATTGATCTGCCGAAGGACGCGCAGACGGTATATGGAGCCCTCTGAGGAAAGACGGTTTATGCTCTGGCCGATGTTGGAAAAAGATTGGCCTTTTGGGGCGAAGAGTATCGAATGAAACGCGGCGCAGGAAATTGGATTCTCCCGCGTTTTTAATAAATTCTTTACAGCAAAGGATGAGACCAAATGAAAAGTAAAGCAATTGTAAACGGCGTGCAGAATGCGCCGCACCGTGCGCTCTTCAATGCGCTCGGCTATACAAAGGAAGAGATGAGCCGTCCGCTTGTCGGTATTGTATGCTCGCAGAATGACATCGTTCCGGGTCATATGGAGCTTGACCGCATTGCGGAGGCGGTTAAAATGGGTGTTGCGATGGCGGGCGGTACGCCGTTCGTCTTTCCGGCCATCGCAGTGTGCGACGGTATTGCAATGGGACATCAGGGAATGAAGTATTCGCTTGTCACGCGCGATCTGATTGCGGATTCAACAGAAGCGATGGCCATGGCGCACGGCTTTGATGCGCTTGTCATGATTCCAAACTGTGACAAAAATGTACCGGGCCTTTTGATGGCGGCGGCGCGCGTCAATGTCCCGACTATTTTTGTCAGCGGCGGTCCGATGCTCGCAGGTACGGTTGACGGGTGCAAAGTGAGCTTTTCCGCCGCATCCGAGGCGGTGGGCGCATGCATTGCGGGCAGGATCAGTGAAGAAAAAATGCACGAGTTTGAGGAAAAGACCTGTCCGACATGCGGTTCCTGCTCGGGCATGTACACGGCAAACTCGATGAACTGTCTGACTGAGGTGCTTGGCATGGGACTTTCCGGCAACGGTACGATTCCGGCCGTCTATTCGGAGCGCATCCGTCTGGCAAAGCATGCGGGCATGCAGATTATGGAGTTGCTAAAGTGCAACATCCGTCCGCGCGACATCATGACGGAAAATGCGTTTAGAAATGCGCTCACGATGGATATGGCGCTTGGATGCAGTACGAACAGCATGCTGCACCTGCCGGCAATCGCACACGAGGCGGGCATCGAGCTGAACGTCGATATGGCAAACGAGCTTTCAGACCGCACGCCGAATCTGTGCCACCTGGCGCCTGCCGGCCCGCATCACATGGAGGATTTATACGAGGCGGGCGGCGTATACGCCGTCATGCATGAAATTAACAGGCTTGGCCTGCTGCACACGGAATGCATGACCTGCACCGGCAAAACAGTGGGCGAAAACATCGAAAACTGCGTGAACAAAAATCCGGAGGTTATCCGTCCGGTGGAGAATCCGTACAGCAAAACCGGCGGTATCGCCGTACTGCGCGGTAATCTGGCGCCGGATTCCTGCGTGGTGAAGCGCAGCGCAGTCGCGCCTGAAATGCTCTGTCACTCCGGCCCTGCGCGTGTTTTCGACTGTGAAGAGGATGCCATGGCGGCAATCAACGGCGGCGAAATTCACGACGGCGATGTTGTGGTCATCCGCTATGAAGGGCCGAAGGGCGGCCCAGGCATGCGCGAAATGCTCAATCCGACCTCTGCGATTATGGGAAGAGGCTTGGGCAGTACGGTTGCACTGATTACCGACGGGCGCTTTTCGGGCGCGACCAGAGGCGCTGCGATCGGACATGTTTCGCCTGAAGCGGCAGTGGGCGGCAATATTGCGCTCGTCGAAGAGGGCGACATCATTGACATTGACATTATGAAGAATCAAATCAATATGCGCGTAAGCGACGAGGAACTTGAAAAGCGCCGCGCCGCATGGACGCCGAAGGAGCCGCGTATCAAGACAGGCTATCTTGCGCGTTATGCGTCGCTTGTCACCTCCGGAAACCGCGGCGCGATTTTAGAGGCCGCTCAGAAATAAGGGGGCAAAAAAACAGCCTGTGTATTCAGATGAATGCACAGGCTGTTTTTTGATAAGGCGTTTGTTCACTCGACGCTTTTTATGTAACGTCTCCACATGGGGACGCAGAGCAGGGATACGGCGGCGGCCAAAACCGCGAGCGCAATCCACAGAATAAAAAGATGATTCCATCCCGCACCGCTGTCCAGTATTTTTCCTGCGAGCAGGTTTAATCCGCCGCACCCGATATAGGCCAGAGCGTTCAAAAAGCCGCCGATGGTGCTGACTCTGCCGCTTTTATGGAACCACAGCGGCACCATCGTAATTAGCATAACGTTGATAGCGAACATACAGTTGGTGACACCGGCCATAGAAACAAGAGCAAGCGCTATGCTCTGTGATCCGAACAGGCGCAGGACAAGAAGGAAAAGCGTGGAGATTCCGAAAAATACAGCGGAGGTCATAACTTCGTTCCGCAGCCGTTTGTTGAGCGCTTTGGCAAAATAGGCGCCGGTTACATTGACAATCGGCAGGGCCATGGTCAGCGCCAGAGAAAAGGTCGTTTTTGATCCAAACGCACTGTTAAAAAAGGTTGGAACCCATTGCGTCACACTGTCTTTGAGCGTCCCCTGAATGGCAATCGGGATCAGCATCAGCAGTACGCCGCTTGACACGATCAGCTTAAACGTGGCTTTAAAGCTCAAAACGTTCTGTCTGTCCAACGGTACAGGACTATCGGAAGGCGGCTGCATCCGGAGAAGCAGCTTTTTGGTGCCAAGCAGCCAGACTGCGGCAAAAACAAGCTCAGTCAAGCCGCAGGTCAGAAAAACAAAATTCCATGGAAGAAAAGCTACGGTAAGCAGGCTTATGCCATAGCTTGCAAGTGTTCCGAGCGGAACGGTTGTCGAAATGTCCACGCTGAATTTTTCTTTGTCCGCTTTGTTAAAGTAGATGGACGCAATTTTTAAAATTGGCGACCAGACCAGCGATTGTACAATGCCGTTTACTGCCCACAGAAAGAGCAGGACAGGAAAGCTGTGAAAGAAAAAAATCAGAATATTGGAGAGGGAAGAAATGAAAAGCCCTCCGAAAATCATCCGCCGCGTATCAAGCCGGTCGCCTAATATGCCGCTCAACAACTGCCCCGCGCCATAACAGATGAAAAAAACAGAAGAGACGGAGGCGATCTGTGCGCTTGAAAATACGTTTCCGCCGCTTAATTCCGGCATAACTGCCGAATAATTGAGGCGGCAGAGATACGTTGAAAAATAAGCGGCCCAGCACAGCAGGAAAAGCGTACCGTGATTTTTTGTCTGATAACCGAACAAGGAGTCTGTCATAAAAATATTCCCTTCATTATTAATTGAAATCGAAGCAGCCTGCGGCATAGGCGCAGACGGTACGATTTTATTTCGTTTTGTGCCGTTCCTTATTGTATTCGCTGAATCACGCAATGTCAATACAAGTTTCAGGCAAAATGTATTGACATCAAGGCGGAGGCATGCAGACGGATGAGAAACGCGCCGCCTTTATTGCGTGCAGCAAAAAGCTGCTGGATTACTTCATTCCTTTTCGTATAAGATGCTCTCCTTTCGTCTATGATAAACACAGAACCAAAGGAAAAACGGGGCGATTTTTTGTCAGAGCGCCAGTGTTGCTTCCGCTTTTTACCATATTGCTTGAAAAACAGACGGCCGCGTGATATGATAAACAGGCTTGTAATAAGGCGAATACGGTGTAATACACCATTTTATAAGGAGAATCAATATGATCGTACAACCGAAAGTCAGAGGATTTATCTGTACGACCGCGCATCCGGAGGGATGCAGGGCGATCGTAAAGGAGCAGATCGATTATGTAAAGGCACAGCCGAAAACAGAAGGTCCGAAAAAGGTTCTGGTGATCGGCGCATCCATGGGCTACGGCCTTTCTTCCCGCATTGCGGCGGCATATTCCTGCGGTGCGGCAACACTCGGCGTGATTTTTGACCGCAATGGCAGCGAGAAGCGTACCGGCACTGCCGGATGGTACAATACGGCGGCATTTGAATCGTTCGCTAAGGCCGACGGGCTGTATGCACGCACGGTAAACGGCGACGCTTACTCAAAAGAGGTAAAGGAAGAGGTTATCTCCATCATAAAGAAGGATCTTGGGAAGGTCGGTATGGTGGTATACAGCCTTGCCGCACCGAAGCGTGTGCTGGCGGACGGCACGGTCTGCGGATCGGTTTTGAAAACAACGGGCGAGCCTTATACGAACAAAACGATTGATTTAAAAAACCGTACCATCTCGGAGGTAACCATCGGGCCGGCAACAGAAGAAGAAATTGAGAATACAGTAAAAGTCATGGGCGGCGAGGATTGGCGCGACTGGATTGAGGCGCTTTCCGCTGCGGATGTGCTGGAAAAGGATGCGGTGACGGTCGCGTATTCCTACATCGGGCCGGAGATTACTCACCCGATATATGCGGACGGTTCGATCGGTCGGGCAAAGGAGCATCTGTACCGCACGGCGCAGGAGATGAACGAGGAGCTTTCGGGCGTCCGCGCATATGTTTCAGTCAACAAAGCGCTGGTTACACAGTCGAGCGCGGCTATTCCGGTTGTGCCGCTGTATATTTCGATCCTCTATAAGGTGATGAAGGAAAAAGGCGTGCATGAGGGCTGCATCGAGCAGATGTACCGCCTTTTTCACGATAAGCTTTATGGGATAGCCGTGCGCACGGATACGAACGGGTACGTTCGGCTGGACGACTATGAAATGCAGCCGGACGTTCAGGAAGAGGTCTTAAAAATCTGGGACGCGCTTTCGAATGAAAATCTCGAAGCAAATGCGGATTTGGACGGCTATTGGGAGGATTTTTACCGGCTGTTCGGCTTCCATGCAAAGAACGTGGATTATGACGCGGATGTCGATGTCGTCGTTCCGATTGCGCATGTGGAATAAGCGCTGAGAAAAGAAAAACGAAAGAAATCCCCCGGAAAGCCGGGGGATTTCTTTCGTTTGGCCGGATTAAACTGCTGCGGCTGGTTTGCATGATTGCTGTATTTACTGATAAAGCGCCCTTTATCTTTTGAATTTAAGCGCAAAAATGATACCTCCCGCTAAAATCAGGACAGAGACGCCGAGCAGTATGATGGGAACGAAATTGGAAGCGCCGCTGCTCTCTGCGCTTGGATTTTGAGCTGGGAAACCGTTTGCCGGAGCGCCGCCGTTGTTTTGAAAGCCATCAAATTCTTCATTTGGCTGCTGCATATCCTGCTGTGTTTCACCGTTTTCGCCCAAGCCCTCCTGTTCTTTGCCGGTATCTGATGGAGCTTCGTCAGAAGACGCGGTCTCTTCCGGCATGCCGGGCATCTGCAAAGCGTTATCGTCTGTGCCGAATCCGCGGGGCGGCGTTTGCATGCCGCCGGAGAAATCCGCCCCGTTTTGCACACCGGGCATTTCTGGCGGAGAACCGTTTGCCTCCTGAGAGAATCCTTTCGGCGGCTGTGCGTTCTGCGAGTCGGCCGCATCGTTTTGCCGGTCAGGTTCATCGGTAGTTTCGTTGGTCTGCCACTGTACGCCTAAGCCCGTAAAGGTCTGTATTCTGTCTCCTGCTTTGCCGCCGGCATTACCCATGCTGCCCATATCGGAGATAGTCAGTGAGGAAGCGTCGATCAGCGAAGAACTGTCGGACTGCTGTCCGTCCGACGTGGATGGGATTGATCCGTCCAACTGTCCGCTTATGCTTTCTGCGCGCAGCAGGCAGAAAGAGCGCAGCGTTTCGGCGCCCTGCACGAATTCGTCGTAGGTGCAGAATTTGGTTGGATCACTTTGAACGTAGGGAGCAATCATCGCGCTGACAGCATCAAAGAATTCTTCAAATATACCGCTGTCAAAATAGGAAGATATCCATTCGGCAAACAGCGCGTGATACTGAGAAGCGTATTCCTCGCTGTTAAAAATCCAGGCAAGCATCGGACGCGAATCCATCGTTCCGCCGGAAACGGGCGTATCAATCGGATAGTTTACGAGATCCGTAGCGCTGCCCGCGGACTGAAAGCTGCCGAACGCCAGATTATAGTCCCATGGAATCATGGAAAGCTTTCCGTCTTCTTCGTAGAGATAGTAGTTATGAATCATCGAACCGGTATAGCTGTCAAAGTTGCAGACGAAATTATGCACGATAAAATAGCGGATCACCTCGTCGGCATCGACGGCGCTTTCAATATTTCCGCCCTCGTTTATCGTTTTCAGAGCAGCGATCAGGCGATCCTTATCTGCATCTGTGACGTCTGTTTTGGCATTGTCAAAAATATTGGAATAGCTTTCATATTCGTCGTCCGTATAAATTAACGAAACGTCGCTGTCTCCCGTGCTTCGGCCGCCCATACCGCCTTCTCTTCCCATGCCGTTTAGCAAAGAGGGGGAGCTGTCGTTTTGGCTGATATCTTTAGGCGGTGTCAGAGTCTGCTCTGTACTGCCGGAGTCTGATTCTGCGTTGCCGCCCTTCCTTCCGAATAAGGCGGTGGAATCATTTGTATCAGCGCTGTCTTCAGAAACAGGAAGGGCGCCCATGCTGAAGTCTCCGCCGTTTCCGCGGCCGCCGCCCATACTTGTGCTGTCGGGTTTATATAGTTCGCCGTAGCCATTTCCGTAATTGCGGGTGAGAAAGCTCTCTTCCACGCCTTCAACAGCGAGATACAGCCCCCAGTCTTCGCCGTTTACCGTAATATAGGCGTAACTGCAAAGCGGCGCATTTACCCCAAAGGCGCCCATCATCTGATAGGAAAGAAAATCCTTCATATAGGTGTTGTCCTGTATGATATTGTTCAAACTGAGCTTGTCAAGTTCATAGTAGGTGTTGGCGCTGTCATAGTGGTCAAATTCCAGCTTAAAGCTGTAGCGGTCGTTTCCATAAGAGGACACGGTGCTCAGCGAAGTGTTTCCCTTTGCGCGAATCGCAACCTTGCCGCAGGATTCGTTGTCGATCACAACGGAACAGAGCGTATATTCCTCGTTTTCACAGGTATCGAGAAAGCCCTCCCAGTCGTCCATAACAATATCGATGGTATGAACAAACGAAGTGTCGAACAATCTTTCCTCATATTCAAGAACAGTTGCTGCGGCTTGAATGCCAAAGCGCTCCGCATTGACAAACCACACGGTTAAAAGCAAAACGAGAGCCAGCACAACACAGCATATTTTGTCGATGTGCTTGTGTGTAGACATAGTTGATCTCCTTTATCCCATATATTCGCCGTTATAGCTGACGAGAACGGCGCTGTCTATCCCGTTCATATCGGAGAGAATATTGATAAAATCGGTGTTTTCGTCCTTCATGCGTATTTCAAGGTTCAATTCGACACATCCCTTTTGGACGGTTTTGCTCTTTACTGCACAGCGCTGTACCTCTTTATTAAGAAAGGCGAGCGCACGCTGCTCGCTGTCGTGGTTTCTGCATGTGACAACGACAATATAGGGATTGACGTGTGATTTTCTGTTGACGAACAGGAGCAGGATAACCCCGATGATAACGCTGCCGATCACAGCAAGCGGAATCATACCGGCGGCCAGAACGATGCCGACAGCGATTGCCCAGAATAAAAAGGCAATATCAAGCGGCTCCTTGATTGCGGTGCGGAAGCGCACGATAGACAGCGCGCCGACCATGCCGAGGGAAAGTACGACGTTTGACGTGACGGCCAGAATGACCACGGTGGTAATCATGGTGAGTGCAATCAGCGTTACGCCGAAGCTTGAGGAGTACATGACGCCGTTAAACGTCTTTTTGTAGATGAGGAAGATAAACAGGCCGAGTCCGAACGCAAGAACCAGCGAGATTGCCATATCAAGCAGGCTGACGCTCGTAATGTTTTCCAGAAAGCTTGATTTGAAGATGTCGTTAAAAGTCATATGAATTCTCCTTTTTCACAATAGATATAATGGTTGAGGTTCCCTTCAGCCGTATGTCCGGCAGGCTGCGTATTTTGAAAAAGCAGCGGTATGACGTCCCGTTAGCTGCACGGCGTCACGGATAATATCGGGAAGGAATGCGTCCCATTTTACCTCCAGAATAATGGAGGCGCCGCCTGCGGGAATGGTAACACAGCGGGCGTTCAGAAAATCGGTGCAGGTAAGCGCTGTGCGAATGTGGTAATCAAGTGTGACACGGACGTTTCCAGGCGCATAGGTATAGGCGTCGCGCGTATAGTCCACAAGCGTTTTCGGCTGAAGACGCTGTGTCTGAAGCTTATAGCGGAAATCCGCCAGAAGCGGCCGGGCGGGATCGTTCATCCAAAGCGTATCGCCGGCTAACAGCGCGGCGGTCTCTTTCTCCGTGATGCAGACGCTCTCCTTGGCGCAGAGTCCGTTCAGCTTACTCTTTTTTTCTAAACGGATAAACGCCGTGTCCCCGTTATAACAGCGGATACGGAATTTTTCCCGCCGGTTTACGCCGTCCAGCTTTTCGCGCAGCGCCCTGTCAGCGGGAGTATCAAAGTACAGGCTGCGGATTTGATAGGAACCGGCTGCGTGGGGATCGGGTTTTGCAACCGCAGTCAGCCGCTGACGCAGGATAAGCAGATCGGAGGCATTGATTTCATGCTTCCACTCGTGCCGGTACTGCAAGGAAAATCTCCCCTTTCTGTTTTCATTGTTTTACGTTGATTTTACAAACAGTACCTTAGCGGAGGCTTAAAAGATAGGACGAAAAAGGAGAAATATTTGTGAAGAAGCGATACTTGTATTCCTCGTATTTATGACAAAGACTTTATTCCTGCCTGCCGCCCCGTTTCTTTTTGGCATTCGGTATGTTACAATAAAAGAAAACTTGGACAAGCCGAAAGGGGGCGCTGCGGATGCTGCAATTTGTTTTAGGACCGTCCAAAAGCGGAAAAACCACTTATATTGACAATGAGATTATGAGGCTGAGCGAAGAAAAACAGCGTATTTTTCTGATTGTACCGGAGCAGTACACCTTTGAAACGGAAAAACGGCTGTACAGAAAGCTTTCGGGAAAGCGCCTCAGTCAAGTGACGGTGACGAGCTTTACACGAATCGCACAGACTGCCTTTAAGCTCTATGGCGGCGGGGCGGGAACGTATGCCGACGAATGCGCGAAGACCGTTTTGATGGCGCAGGCTGCCGCAGAAGCGGAGGATGAGCTTTCAGTTTATGCCAGATCCGTAAAAAGCGATGCATTTATTCACACGATGCTTGCGGCGGTAACAGAATTTAAAAATGCGGGCGTAACGCCAGATATGCTGCACGCATGCACCGCAGAAATCGAAGAGGAACATCTGCGGAAGAAAACGAAAGAGACGGCTCTGTTGTACGGCGCATACGACGCGCTTTTGCATACCGTATATCTGGATCCGCTCGACGACATCACACGTGCGGGTATCCTTTTGGAGAAGACGGACTTTTTTGACAATGCCGCAGTGTTTTTTGATGAATTCAAAGGCTTTACCGGCAACGAAGCCGCGCTGATCCGTTTGATTTTGCGCAGGGCAGAGCGAGTGGTAGCAGCGCTTTGCATTGATCCGGCGCGCGCTGCGGAAAAGGACAGCCTGTTTCACAGCGTGGTTCGCGAGCAGCGCCGGCTGGAACGGTATGCCAGACAGGAAAACGTAAAAATTCAGCCGTCGGTCAGGCTTTCCGGCACGCACTATGCTTCGGCGGCGCTCGAACGGCTTGAACAATCGCTTTTTGCGCCGACAGGCAACCGTGAGCCGGAACAAACAGAAGATATTTGTCTGATCTTATGCCGCGACGCATATGAAGAGGCGGAATATACGGCCGCTGTAATACGCGCGCTTGTGCGGGATTACGGCTATGCTTACCGCGATATTGCCGTGCTTTCGCGCACGCCGGAGATGTATACGCAAAAGCTTTATACGGCGTTTTCCCGCCTTGCAATCCCTTTTTTCACCGATCAGACAAGACCGGCTTCGGATCATCCGCTCGTCCGGTTTATCGAATCGGCGCTTGCCTGTGCGGCGCGCGGCTTTACGCCGGAGCGGGTTTTACCGCTTGTAAAATCCGGTATGTGCGGGATTTCGCCGGAAGAGAGCGGCATATTCGAAAATTACTGCTTTGTGTGGGAGATTCGCGGCGAGCAGTGGAAAAAGCCGTTTGTCCAGCATCCGCGCGGCTTTATGGAGCAGATGACGGAGCTGGACGAGCAGCAGCTTTTTTGTGCGGAGCAGGTGCGAAAGCGAGTGATGGAACCGCTGTCCGTCTTTTGCGATACGGTGCGCGATACGACGGGCGAAGCGTTCTGCGAGGCTGTATACAATCTGCTGTGCGGGCTTGGCGTGACGGGAGAGATGGAACGGCGCATTGCCGCGGAATATGAGACGGACGATTTTTCCGGCGCAAGGGAAGAGAAAACGATCTGGGATGCGGTAATGGCCCTGCTGGATACGTTGGCAGTCACTATGCGGGGAAAGCGCGTACCGCCGGAGCGATTCTGGCGTCTTTTCCGGCTTGCGTCTGCTTCGCTTGTGCGCGGGAGCCTGCCGCAGACAGCGGACTGCGTGACGGTTTCGGGAGCAGACCGGTTCCGTTTTGGGGACAAGCGGGCCGTATTCGTCTTGGGTGCAAACGAACAGCTTTTTCCGATGATTCCGGCAGAAAGCGGGATCTTTTCGGACAGGGAGCGCAGGATTCTGCTTGGGCTTTCGCTCGAACTTGCCTCGTCTGCGGACGAACAGCTTTATGAGGAGCGGTTTATTGCATACCGCGCGCTCACCTGCGCATCAGAAAAGCTGTTCATTACTGCGCCAAAATTTTCTGAAAGTGGTGCGGAGCGCGCGCTTTCCACAGAAATTGCAGCGGCGGTGCGTGCTGTCGGCGGCACTTTTGCGGATACGGGGAAACTTCCTATTTCCGTATTCTGTCAGAATGCAGAAACTGCATGGATTCAGCTTGCAAGGCGTTTTTGGAGCGATACGCCGGAAACAGCATCTCTTCGGCGCGTTCTCTCTGAGCGGGAGGAAACGGCGCGTTCTCTGCGTGAGATGAACCGGATTTTGTCGGAACAGGGCTTTTTCCTTGAAGATGTGCAAAATGCGCAGAATCTGTTCGGCAGGCGAATGTCCCTTTCCCCCACAAAGGTGGAAGGGTTCTACCGCTGTCCGTTTCGCTATTTTTTGGAGCATGGCTTAAAGCTTCGCCCTCTGCGGCGCGCGCAGCTTGATCCAATTGAAACCGGCTCGCTTATTCATAAAATTCTTTATGAAATGCTTGCGAACCTCGATTTTGGAGAAGGCTATGACCGCGGCGCGGCGGAAGCGTTTATCAGGCAGGAGCTTGAGCGCTATATTGAGACGGTCATGGGCGGTACGGCGGACAAGACGAAGCGCTTCCTCTATCTGTGCAGGCGGATGCGTCAGACGATTCTGCGGATTGCAGATCACCTGCACGAGCAATTTTTATGCGGCGGCTTCGAGCCGTGCGCCCTTGAATATGAAATCGAAGAAGGAGCGGAGATCACGCCGCTTCTGCTGGAGGCCGCGGACGGTACGAAAATTCGGATTGCCGGAAAGATCGACCGGATCGACCGGTATTACAGCAAGGACGGGAGAATGTACATCCGCGTCATCGACTATAAAAGCGGACGGAAGCAGTTCAACCTTGACGATGTGCTCTACGGGCTGAATTTACAGATGCTCATTTATCTGCACTGCATTGTGAAAAACGGAAAAGGCGCGTATTCTGACGCCTGTCCAGCCGGTATTTTGTATATGCCCGCCTCCGATCCAAAGCCTTCTCTTTCGCAGGAGGCACAGGACGGACAGATCGAACGGCAGTGGAAGAAAAGCTATCAGATGAACGGCCTGCTTTTAAACGATTTAGAGGTGCTCGACGCGATGGATCCGGGTTTTTCCGGCATGTTTATTCCAGTATCCTGCAAAAAAGACGGCACGTTCTCGAGCGAAAGCGTAAAATCGCTCGCCTCTCTGCGGGAGCTTGGACATATTGGACGTTACCTTGAAAAGCTTGTCTGCAATATGGCGGAAGAGCTGCACAATGGAAAAATTGAAGCGCTGCCGGTAGAGAATATTTGCGGCTACTGCGACTATCGGGCTGTATGCGGGCATGGGGAATCGTCGCCGGTGCGCCAGTGCGCACATTTTAACCGGGACGAAGCGATCAAACGGATGGAGGAGGAGAACGATGGCTGAGGTGCAGTTCACCGAAAATCAGTGCGCCGCAATTGACGCGCAGGGCGGCGCGGTTTTGGTCTCGGCAGCGGCGGGCAGCGGGAAAACAGCGGTCTTGTCCGAACGTGCGGTGCGTCTTTTGACGGGCGATGATCCGGTAAGCGCGGATCGCCTTATCATAGTAACCTTCACCACCGCCGCCGCCGAGGAGATGCGCCGCCGCATTGCGCAGAAGCTTGCCGAACGCATTGCTGAAAACCCGCAGGACGAGTGGCTTCGTACACAACAGCTTTTGCTGCCGCGCGCGCGGATCAGCACCATCCATTCCCTGTGCGCCAATTTGGTTCGCACGCATTTTGAGAAGCTCGGCCTGCCGGGAGAAATGCGGATTGCCGACGATGCGGAGCTTAATGTCCTGCTGAATGAAACGGTGTCCGATGTGTTTGACCGTCACTATGAAAGCGAGGATACGGCGTTTCACTCGCTGTTTGCCTATTTCTGCGGCAGCGGCAGCGACAAGCGCCTTTCGGAGCTGGTGATCCGTGTGTATCGGTATATCCGTTCCTTTGCTTTTCCGCTTTTGTGGCTCGACCGGGCGGAGAAGCTTCTTTGCACGGATACGCCGGAAAGGGAAACGGTGTGGATGCAGCGGATGTTTTCGCACTGGGAGCAGGCGTTTTGTTATGCGCGCTCTTTGTTGTTACAGGGAATAAACGAAATGATGGGAAGCGATCTTGCCGACAAATATGGCCCGGCCTTTGCGGAGGATGTACGCTTTATGGATCTGCTCTGTCTTGCGGCACAAAAAAAGGATGCAGACTCTATCGCACAGGCGCTCGACGGTTTTGTAAAGCCTCGTCTTGCCGCTGTGCGCAAGCCGGAAGATCCCGCGTTGCAGCAGCGGCTCAAGGAGCTGCGCAAAAAGGCGTATGATATTGCAGAAAAGGAAACGGAGCGGTTTTTCGATAAGGGAAACACGTCATTCCCTGACCAAAGGCACTGCGCAGACCGACAGTATACGACGCCCGTCGTGCAGACGCTGTTTACGCTTGTACGGGAGGTTGACGCGCTTTTATATGAGAAAAAGGCGGAGCGCGGCGTACTGGATTTTTCAGATCTTGAGCATATGACAGTCCGGCTGCTGGCGGAGCCTGTGGATGGGAAAGCCGTTCCAACGCCGCTCGCGCAGGAGCTTGCAAAGGACTGTGCGGAGATCATGGTGGATGAGTGTCAGGACATCAGCGAGGTACAGGACACCATCTTTCGGATGCTGTCGAGAGAAGAGAAAAACCTCTTTATGGTAGGCGACGTCAAGCAGAGTATTTACCGTTTCAGACAGGCCATGCCGGAGCTGTTTGTCAGCCGGCGCGGCCGCTATACGCCCTATGCCGGAAAAATGGAGGCAAACGGCGTATCCATTGTACTGGATCAGAATTTCAGAAGCCGCAGAGAGGTATGCGATATTGTAAATACGGTGTTCTCACAGATCATGACGAAAGAGGCCGGCGATATTGACTATACGCGCTCTGACTATCTGGTGCCGGGCCTTGCTTATCAGGAAACGGATGGTATGGAGCCGGAGCTTTGTATTGTTGACTGTTCGGAATCGGAGGAGGACGACCGGACGGGCATGGAGCGCGAAGCCTCCTTTATCGCTGCACGCATCCGTCGGATGGTCGAAGAAAAATTCCCGGTAACGGAAAAAGGCGAAAGCCGGCCCTGCCGTTTTTCGGATTTCGCCGTACTGCTTCGTTCCACCAAAAACAAATCTGAAATCTATGCCGACGCCATGCGCAGGCGCGGCGTGCCCTGCCTTGCAGCAGTCGCAGACAGCTTTCTGGATGCGTATGAAATCGCCGTGATGCGCAATCTTCTTCGCGTGGTTGACAATCCTATGCTGGATGTTGCGCTCGTCTCCGTCATGATGTCGCCGGTCGGCGCGTTTTCCGCAGACGACGTGACGCGCATTCGTCTTGCAGGCGGAAAGGAGCAGGCGCTCTGGATCGCTTTGTGCGGCGATACGGAGAATGAGAAAAGCCGGAATTTTGTGGGGCTGATCGATGCGCTTCGACGTGCATCCGCTGTGCAGCGGGTATCGGAGCTTGTCCGGCTTGCTTATGAGAAAACGGCGTTCTGCTCTCTTGTCTATGCGCTCGGAGAGGGAGAAAAAAAGGAAGCGAATTTGAAGCGCCTCCTGCGTGCAGCAGAACAGTACGAGCAGTACGGAACAGAAGGACTCTCCGGCTTTCTGCGTCATTTGGATCGTGCAGAGGAGACCGGCGCTTCTTTTGAGGGCGGCGCGAATCCGCTGTCCGCTAATGCGGACAGTGTGCGTATTTTGTCGATCCATGCCTCGAAAGGACTTGAATTCCCGATCTGTGTGATAGCCGACTGCTCCAAACCGTTTAATATGCAGGATTTAAACGGAGAGGTGCAAATGAACGCTTCGCTTGGCTTTGCGCTTAAAAATATTGATCGGGATGCGCTCAAAAGCTATGCGGGACTGCCTTTCTCCGCGATCCGCCTGCAAAACAAGCGGGAAATGCTTGCAGAAGAAATGCGCGTGCTTTATGTTGCGATGACGCGCGCAAAGGAAAAGCTGCTTTTTGTAATGAGTACGGCAAGTATTGAGAAAAAACTGAACCGTGCGGCGGTTTTGACTGTAGGAACAAAACCTTCGCCTTATGAGGCGCTTTCTGCGAACAGCTATGCGGACTGGCTTTTGTCGGTTTTTCTGCGGCTGCCCTCCTGTGCGGCGCTGCGCAGCTATGTGACGGCAGGGGAACTGCCTTATGCGGAATCGGACACGGCGGTACAGGTGAACGTATATCAGGCGGAGCAGACGAATGAAGATGTTAAGGTGCGGGAGCTGTGCGCGGAAGAAGACGCCGCATTTTCGGCGATTCTGCGTGACAGAATGGATTATATCTATCCCAATGAACTCCGGACAAAGCTGCCCGCAAAGGTGACGGTTACGGAAATAGCAAAGCGCCGTCAAGGCGAGGAAGGGCAGACGCTTGCTGTAAGGCCGCGCTTTCTGGCGCCGAAGGGACTTACGCCGGCGCAGCGCGGAACGGTTCTGCATACCTTTATGCAGACGGCGGATCATGATGCCGCATGCGTTGATCTGGAAAAGGAGATCGCGCGCCTTGTCCAAAAGCGATATTTGACAGAGGAAGAGGCAGATTCTCTAAACCGGAAGAAAATTATCGCTTTTTATCGTTCTTCGCTTTATAAGCGGATGTGTAAAAGTGAAAAGGTACTGCGCGAGTACCCGTTTTTATATGAAATTCCAGCTTCCGAGCTGAAAACAGAAGCTGGAAATGCATTACCGGACGAGAGAATATTGTTGCAGGGCATTGCGGACTGTCTTTTGTTTGAGAGCGGCGGAATTGTGATTGTGGACTATAAAACGGATTATGTTGAGGAGGAAGCGGTACTGGCAAGACGCTATTACGATCAGCTTCGCATTTACCGCGATGTGATCGCAAAGGCGTTTGACCAGCCTGTGAAGGCGTGTCTCTTATATTCGCTGCATCTGGAAAAGGAGATTGAGCTGGTGTTTTAAAATGGGTAAAAAAAGGATTGACATTTAGGCAGGATGCGATATAATAAACCCAAGAAATGTATTTACATTATTCTCTGAGAAAACGCATCACTTGAACAGGAGAACATGTCTATGAAACCGTTTAAGGTATTTTTGATTCTTCACAGTCATATCGACATCGGCTATACGGAACGCCAGGAGAAGATGGCTGTTTATCAGGCAGATTTCATCAGGCAGGCCGTAGACTTCGCGCTTTCCAGCCGTCAATCGGTACGGGATCCCCGCAGCAAATTTAAATTTACCGCCGAAGGATTCTGGGCGGTGGAACAATACCTGAAACGCTATGGCGGGGAAGGCCGAAAAAGACTGATCGAGGCGGTGAAAAGCGGTTATTTTGAGCTGACCGGCGGCTATTTCCATATGGCGGAGCTTCTCGACTACCGCAATCTTTCGCATTCTCTGGATTATGCTTCGGACTTTATCAGGGAAAACGGATTGGCGCCGGTGGACGTTGCCATGTCGTGCGACGTCAACGGCTTTTCCTGGGGGTTTGCAGACGCATTGTCTGAGCACGGGATCCGCTTCCTCTCTACCAACATCAATACGCATCACGGCGGCGCTCCGTTTTTAAAGCCCCTTGTGCCGTTTTGGTGGGAGAGTCCGAAGGGTGAAAAGATTTTGGTCTGGAACGGCCTTACCTATCACCGTGCAAATTCGCTTGGCCTGATACCCGATGTAGCGCCGGGCGGAAATCTTGGCGTACCGGGGATGAAGCCGGTAGAAGAGCCTTTCATTAAAATTGAAAACAGCGATTATGCGTTTATGCAGGTCAGCAACATGATCCGCGTACTCAGAGAATCGGGATATACCTATGACTTTGTTCCGGTTATGGGCTCCGGCCTTTATACGGACAACAGTCCGGTCGGCGATGCCCATTGCGATCTGATCGCCGAATTCAATGAGAAGCATAGCGATGAAATCGAGATTGAAACGGTGACGCTGAAGGAATTTTTCCGCTATCTCATGAGCAGAGGCGAAGAGTTTCCGGTTTATTCCGGCGATTGGAACGACTGGTGGACGGACGGCGTCCTTTCTACTCCGAACGAAACCCGGCTGTTCCGCAATGCACAGCGCAACGAGTCCCTGATCTGCAAGCTGGATCCCGAGATGTCTGTTGTGACGCCGGAGGAACATGAGGCAATCCGCAACAAGCTGATCCTGTATGCAGAGCATACGTGGGGTCATTCGAGCTCGTATAACAGTCCGTATCATCTTCTTGTCACACAGCTCGATCTGAGAAAAGCAAAACTGGCGATTGACGCAGACGTAATGGCATGCGCGGCGCTGGACCGCGTTTCCAGCGCGCTGGGAGAAGGGGAGTTTACGTGCCGCCGTCCGTTCGTCTATTATGCAGTCAATCCGCATCCTTTTGAGAAGTGCGATGTTGTATATCTTCCGACCGATTTTTGGGAGGACGAAAAGTTTTTCGGGCGCGGTTTCCGCGTTGAAGATGAAGAGGGCAATATTCTTCCGTCGCAGCGCACCTATACGCTGCGCGGTTCAATGATCGCATGTCGGATTCGGATGAAGCCAAATAAGAGAAAGACGCTGCGTTTGGTCTTTTCGCCGGATATTCCGCAGAAGAACACGATTGTGAATCGAATGATCGAAAAGCAGGGTACGTTTGAAAACGAGAGCTACCAAGTTCAATATGGATCGCGCGGAATCACGTCGATTGTGTGCAGAGCGACCGGAGAGGAGCTGCTGGATCAATCGGCGCCCGCCCTGGGCGCGCCGGTATATCAGGTTTTTCCGGGAGGAAAGCGTGATGACGCTGCCGGATTCGGATACAGCGCACGAACCAAGCCGAATATGGAGATTCATCAGCCGGCGCTTCTTTCATTTGAATTGGTGGAAGAGGGAGAGGTGCTGACGCATTTTAAAGCAGTGTATCGGATCAAAGGCGCGGCAGAAGCGAGTTCGCATTATTATTTGTATCGAGGGCTTCCAAAGATCATGGTCACTGCTGAAATCGCCAAAGAGCTGGTTCGTGATCCGGAGGGAATGTATCTTTCTCTTCCATTTGATGCGGAAGGCGGAGAATGGTATCTGGATAAGGCTGGTGCGTTCTTTAAGCCGGGCGAACAGCTTCCGGGCGGGTGCTGCGACTATTATGCGGTAAACCGGGGCGTGGTTTTGTCCGGAGCACGGACAGGTATTGTAATCAATACGTTGGATACGCCGCTTGTGATGATTAACAGGCTGAAATTGTGGGACTATACTCGTGACGCGGATGTTCGCGGTCCGATCTATTCCTGGCTGTGCAACAATAAGTGGGAAACCAATTTTCGCACACAATGCGCAGGATATTTTGAGTCAAGATATATCATTGAGATCAGCCCAGATGCGAGCTGTGCAGAGAATGGATTGGCTGTGCTGGAGTCCAACGAACACGATATTCTGATTGCCCGCGGCTGAATTCTGCAATACGCCGGATTTTTTATCAGAAAAGTGCTTGCTTTTTTCTGCGTTTTGCCTTATAATATCATATCGGTACACCAAATGCCGGTGTGATGGAATTGGCAGACGTAGTGGACTCAAAATCCACCGGTGGCGACACCGTGCCGGTTCGAGTCCGGCCACCGGCACCAAAACAAAAATCCGTTCTCGTGAGAGGGCGGATTTTTGTTTTGAATTCTTCATTTTTTATTATTCAATATTAAATGAAATGAACGGATTTTTAAACCAGGAATGAATAATGAATCCGCTTCGCTAAAGTCGCGCTTCGCCTTTGCTGTTCGCTTGTAAATGCGCTCACGCCGACCGTAATAACCGCTGCTGCGAATATGTATGTTTACATTAACGTGGCTCCTGACGCAGGCTGCCGCATCAAGACCGATTCCGTTACTTATAGCGGCCAAAAGGCGAAATATAATAATTGGTCTAAAAATTTCTCTTTTAAAATGCCGGATGAGGACGTTGGAGAGTTTGAAAAGATTCCGGTGGATCGCATCACCATCGCAAACACAGCAAAAAGATCACAGAGTAATACAAAACCAATTGAAGGAAGATAAATTTCAATATCAGTTAATATTTGGAGAATACGAAGGCTCTTTTAAGGGTAGCAAGTAACAAACTCTTGCAAGAGTCAGACCATATAAGCCATTGCAATGGCTGCCAGTAACAGCGGGTTATATCCGCATAAGAAAAACCGCCGGCCATGCCGGCGGATATTTATTGTTGTATAAGGAAGAGATTTAGGAAGGGATCGGTCCTTCTCACTCTTCTACGGTATGGCCGCCCGATACGGGGATTGTTTCCGGGCGGCTGCCGATTTCATAGGGTGTGGTTTGATATACAAAATAATTGAGCCAGTTTGTATAGAGCAGATGACCATGGGAACGCCAGGTATTGCGCGGCGTTTTTGACGGGTCGTCGTCAGGATAATAATGAGAGGGGATATGCGGATGGAGACCTTTTTCCATATCGCGCTGATATTCAAGCCCGATCGTCTCCGCATCGTATTCGGAATGACCGGTGACAAAAAACTGAAGGCCGTCGCGGTCCCCAACGATATGAACGCCCGCCTCATCGGAGACAGACATGATTTTCAGTTCCGGCACTTTTTCAATATCCTCAGCGCGCACCTCAGTGTGGCGGGAGTGCGGAATCTGATAAATGTCGTCAAAGCCGCGGAACAGCCGTGATTTCGGAGTAAGCGCCCGATGCGCAAAAATGCCGGAGAGCTTTTCTGCGAGCGGATATTTCGGAATACCGTAGTGATAGTACAGCGCTGCCTGCGCTGCCCAGCATATGTGGAAGGTGGACTGCACATTGGTTTTGGTCCACTCCATAATGCGGCAAAGCTCCTCCCAGTATTCCACGTCTTCAAAGGCCAGATGCTCGACCGGCGCGCCGGTAATAATCATACCGTCGTAAAATCTGTCCTTGATGTCGTCAAAGGTCTGATAAAACGTTAACAGATGATCCTCCGGCGTATGTGCAGAGACGTGGCTTTTTGTCTGAAGAAGATCAATTTCAGTTTGAAGCGGCGTATTGGCAAGACAGCGCAGAATCTGCGTCTCCGTTACAATTTTGGTCGGCATGAGATTTAAAATACAAATTTTAAGCGGCCGGATATCCTGATGCAGGGCACGATACTCTGTCATGACGAAAATGTGCTCTTTTTCCAATACGGCGCGCGCCGGAAGGCTGTCTGAAATTTTGATCGGCATAAAGCGGTCCTCCATCCTGTTTGAAATTTTCGAATAAAAAATAGCCGCAGAGAAGCGAAGGTTATTTTTCGGCCATGTGCCCCGACGAGGGGCACGGCCATTAAAATCGTTTTTATTGCGAAGCAATAAAAAAGCCCGTCTTCTCTACAGATTCTGTATCAGAAGACGAGCTGATCCCGTGTTACCACTTCTTTTTACGTTTTGCTCGCGCAAAACGCCTCTGCCGGTACCGATTGATACCGTTTTCCTATAACGGGAAATCCCGTCGCAGCCTATCGGAAAAGCCTTTCCGTTCGGTGCGCCACTCCAGAGCCATGTTCTGTATATCCGCTCCGCGCCCTTTCACCTGCCGGACGCTCTCTGCCGTTCTGCCGGTATACATACTCTCTCTTTCTTAGTGTTTGTTTATATATCATAACAGAAAGCAGACTGTTCGTCAAGCAGAAGTATGCTGCCGAATAATTTGTTAAATAATTTGACAAATTTCAATTTAGGGCTTTTCAAAATCATGAAAGTATGATAAAATGCATTTGATGAATACTTTTATAAAAGTGGTGAGAAAGGATGTCTATTGAAGAAAGACAATCTGCTATGTATGATCTGCGGCGAAAAAATCGGAATCGGATTTTTCGCCTGATCTATGAAAAACAGCAGATTTCCCGGCAGGAAATCTCGAATACGCTTTCGCTGAGTCTGCCAACTGTCAATCAAAATTTAAAGGAACTGTCTGCGGAAGGGCTGATCGAATTTACCGGTACGTTCAGCTCAACCGGCGGCCGCCGTCCGACGATTATTGAGCTGGCAAGCAAGTCTTTTATCTCCATCGGCGCGGAGATTTCCGCCTCTATGATCCGCTTCGTAGCGGTAGATCTTTTGGGAGAGCGGATTGGCGCGACGCGCATTATGCGCCGCTTTAATGATTCGCCCGCTTATTTTGAGACTTTTGCCGCCAATTTGGAAACCTTTTTAAATCAAAATGGGATTCCGCGGAATTGCATTACCGGCGTGGGCGTTTCACTTCCCGGCATTATCAGCCCGGATTCCAAAATTCTTGAAACGGCTCCGACGCTTGGCGTAACGCATTTTCCGCTTGCTCGCTTTTCCGATGCCATTCCGTATTCGTGCCTTTTTGACAATGACGCAAGCGCCGGCGGTTTTGCGGAGCAGTTTGGAAAAGACGATTTGCAGACGATGGCTTATCTGTCGATCGAAAAGGGCGTGGGCGGCGCCGTATTCATTGGCGGAAAGCCGTATGACGGCTTGAACCGCCGCAGCGCGGAATTCGGCCATATCTGTGTGCACCCGCAGGATGGAAAGCCGTGTAGCTGCGGAAACAGCGGCTGCTTAGAAGCGCATTGCTCCATTGACAGGCTGACAACGGACTTTTCTATTCCGCTTGAAGAGTTTTTCTCCCGCCTGCAAAAAGGCGAACAGCCGTATGCTGACCGTTTTCAGGAATATCTTTCCGACCTTGCGATCGGTATTGCGAATATTCACATGATCTTAGACTGCGATATTATAATCGGCGGCCAGCTTACGCCGTTCTTAGAGCCGTATCTGCCGCAGCTTTCCGCAATGATTGCAAAGCACAGTTTACCGCAGTTTAAAAGCAGTTATCTTTCCCTGTCCCGTCTGCGCACATTGACAAGCTGTACCGGCGCGGCGCTTCGCTGGGTACAGCGTATGCTGGAAGAGAGCTGAAAATATGAAAACAGGCCGTCCTCAGGGCGGCCTGTTTTGTTAAAGCGCTTATTGGCGTGCAAAATCCTTGCAGAGAATGTGCAGGTCCGTAGCGGGCTTAACATAAGCGGCATTCGGATAATCTGCATCAAAAATGAGATCGCGGCAGTAGATAAGCGAGGCGCCGTCATGCTCCGCCCGGCGGTAATTTGCATCTGGGCGGGGGAAGGGGTTGGCTGACGCATTATAGCTTGGAGAAGAGCAGTCGGTCTTCCCCTCAAATCCGTCCAGTACCATCTGTGCCAGCGTTATGTATTTGTCAAGCCATTCTTTGCCGATCGGCGAGCCGTTATGCGCTGGGCAGATTGCGTCAAAGGCATTCGAGTATTCCTTCAGCTTTTGCATAGCGTGCAGATAGGTTTCCACCGTAGACGCGCTTTTGGCGTGGATCTGTCCGGGCTGCTCCGCATAGCCGGGAAGCAGCAGCACCTGGCCTGTTTCAAGCTCGTCTCCGGGAAAGAGCAGACGGTTTTCCTCATCAAGAATGGCCAGATTCCCCGGCGCATGACAGTCGAGCACGATCACGCGGAGCGGACGGCCGTTTAACGCGATAACGTCATTGTCCTGAACCGTAGTAAAAGCATAATCGAGCTTATAATCCGCCGGATCACAGCCCATGGTATTTTTTGCGCTGCGCGCGATTCCTTCTGTGCCATAGATGACGTCGAAAAAACCGTTGCCCGCCGTATGGTCAAAGTGGCTGTGCGTATTGATAACACGGGATACCGGCAGCGGTGTAAGCGACTGGGCAAAGGCGCGAATATCCTGTGCGGACATGCCGGAGTCGATCATGAAAGCTTCGTCTGTCCCTTCGAGCAGATAGCAGTCGCAGCCCGGAGTTATGATACGCCATGTGTTGTCAGTAATTTTTTGCGATTTAAAATCAGTAGGTTTCATTTGCATAATCCCTCTCTTCGTTAAGATTATTAACTTTATTATAGCGGCAATGAAAAAGGATTGCAAGTATAACGTTACATGCAGGACAGAACTTCACCGCATGTAATAAGGAATCTTACAGGACAATGCTCTTTTCGTGAAATCATCTTTGTGCTATACTGGTAGCAGCAATAATAAGTTTGAATATACGCAGAAAGAGGTTTTGAGATGAGTTTAAATAATACGCCGTCTGCCGAGCGGCTGCATATTGGCATTTTCGGCAAACGCAATGCTGGAAAATCGAGCATTATCAACGCGATAACCGGACAGGAGCTTGCTATTGTTTCGGAAGTAAAAGGCACGACGACCGATCCGGTTTACAAGGCAATGGAGCTATTGCCTCTGGGACCTGTCGTCATGATCGATACGCCCGGTCTGGACGACGAGGGCGAGCTTGGGGCAATGCGGGTGCGCAAAAGCTATCAGGTGCTCAACAAGACGGATATTGCGCTGGTGGTTGCCGATGCCGCGGACGGCGTCGGCGCGGCGGAAACTGCGCTGATTGAGCGCATTCGCAAGAAGGGCATTCCGTATCTGATTGTATATAATAAATCCGATGTGGGCGCGCAGCCTGTGATGTCGGAGAATTCTATTTCCGTAAGTGCAAAAACCGGCGAGAATATTCATGCGCTGAAAGAGCGTATCGGCAGGCTGGTACCGCAAGGGGATTCCGGAAAGCGCATTGTGGGAGATCTGCTCTCCCCATCGGATATTGCGGTGCTGGTGGTGCCGGTGGATTCCGCAGCGCCGAAAGGCCGGCTCATCCTGCCGCAGCAGCAGACAATCCGCGACATTCTGGACGCTTCTGCCATTGCCGCTGTAACAAAGGAAACAGAGCTTTCCGAAACGCTTGCTGCGCTTGGTAAACCGCCGCGTATGGTGATTACGGACAGCCAGGCGTTTGGGCTTGTCTCTAAGCTGGTGCCGGAGAAAATTCCGCTTACTTCCTTTTCGATCCTTTTCTCTCGCTATAAGGGCAATCTTGCCGCCGCAGTGCGGGGCGCAAAGGCAGTTGACAGCTTGGAGGACGGCGATTCTGTTCTGATCTGCGAGGGATGTACGCATCACAGGCAGTGCGAGGACATTGGTACGGTTAAAATGCCCGCATGGATCAAAAAGCATACGGGGAAAGATCTTGCGTTCCATTTCACAAGCGGAACAGAATTTCCGGACGACCTTTCGCCATACCGGCTGATTATACATTGCGGCGGCTGCACCCTGAATGAACGCGAGATGCAGTATCGCATCAAATGCGCGGCGGACAGCGGCATCCCGATGACAAATTACGGCACAATGATCGCATATATCCACGGTATTCTGGCGCGCAGCGTTGCACTGTTTCCGGATGTCGCGGCAATTCTGAAATAAGCACGGCGCTTTTGTGTTTCGGAGGCAGAGCTTTTGGTACAATGAAGTAACATAAGTCTGATGTAAAAAGAAGGAGGCGGATAAAGTGGATATGCTTTTGGACGTTCGCGCATTCGGCGCGAAGGGAGACGGTATTTCGGATGATACGGATGCCGTTCAGCAGGCCATTGACGAGGGGGCAAGAAGCGGACGCGCGGTTTATATCTCGCCGGGACGCTATTCGGTGGGAGAGCTTGTGCTCCATCCGGGCAGTACGCTGTGCGCACAGCCGCAGTGGGGCTTTCATTATCATACAATCGGCGCGGCAGTACTCATACAGCGCTTTGACGATCAGCGCTGTGTCCTGAATTTGTCACATGCAAACGGCGCAGAACTGGACGGCCTTTCTCTGACGGGAGAAAACCGTCCGGGCTGTTGCTGCGGCATTCTTTGTGATAAACCGGATTTTGGCACAATTGAGGACGCCTTTCGTATTGAGCGCTGCCGTGTTGCAGCGTTTTCCGGCCATGCGGTCTACTTAAACCGTGTCTGGTGTTTTACCTTGCGGCACAATATGTTCTGCTTCTCAAAAGGCGATGGACTGCGCGTGCACGGCTGGGATGCATTTGTTTCGGATAACTGGTTTTCCGGAAACGAGGGCGCGGGTTATCAAAGCGAAGGGGATAACTGCTCGGTTACAATGACGGGAAACCGCATTGAGTGGAACAGGG
>UQQY01000011.1 GCA_900543295.1 uncultured Oscillospiraceae bacterium
ATCACCGGACAGGTATCAAGTGAGCTTTTAGGGCGCGACGTTTTCCAAGAGGCGGACATCACCGGCTCCTGCGAGCCCTTTGTCAAGCACAGTTATCTTGTGAAAAACGCGGCGGATATTCCCCGCATTATGAAAGAAGCGTTTCACATTGCCGGAACCGGCCGTCAGGGTCCGGTTCTCATCGATGTGCCCACTGATATACAGATGGAAAAAATTCGCTTCTCCTATCCTGAGACGGTTGACATCCGCAGCTATAAACCGAATTTCGTCGGCCATCCCGGCCAGATCAAGCGTGTTGTGACCGCGCTTGCCAATGCGAAGCGTCCGCTGATCTGCGCGGGCGGCGGCGTATTCAGTTCGGACGCATGTGATGAGCTGCTGACTTTCTCCCAAAAAGCCAATATACCGGTTGTCACCACCATGATGGGACTAAGCTGCATTCCGGCGGACTATTCGCTGAATCTTGGCATGATCGGCATGCATGGCGCGCCGGAGGCGAACCGTGCGATGAACAGTGCGGACGTTCTGCTTTTAATCGGCGCACGTGTGGGCGACCGCGCCATCATGTCCCCGATGGGGCTTTACCGAAGCGCCAAAATCATTCATATCGATATTGATCCGGCTGAAATCGGAAAGAATATTGAAACGGATATTCCGCTTGTCGGCAGCGCAAAGCTGATTTTAAACGAACTTTGCGAGAAATCGGACAAGCTCTGCGCCGAAAACTGGAGCGCAGACTTGCAGGGAAAACGTCCTTTTAACGGCGATTCCTGGAACGGCGTTATCCGTCCCAAGCGCGTCATTCAGTCGCTGTGCCAGGCGGCGGACGACGACGCCGTTTTGGTTGCAGACGTCGGACAGAATCAGATATGGTCGGCGCGCGGCTTCTCTATCCCGCACGGGCGCTTTCTCACGTCAGGCGGTATGGGCACGATGGGGTATTCCATTCCTGCCGCAGTCGGCGCAAAGCTGGCCGCGCCCAATCGTCAGGTTATTGCGGTCTGCGGAGACGGGTCGTTTCAAATGCAGATGATGGAGCTTGCCACCATACGCGGCAATGACATTCCAGTAAAAATCATGGTAATGAACAACGGCAGACTCGGTATGGTGCGCGAATTGCAGGACAAAAAGTACGGCGGAAACAAGACGGCCGTATTTTTAGACGGAAATCCCGACTTTGTAAAGCTTGCGGAAAGCTACGCCATACGTTCGCGCCGCATTACGCGTGATGAGAATATCGACGAAGCTGTACGCGAGATGCTTGCTTCCCCCGAGCCGTACCTGCTTGAATGTGCGGTAAGCCCGGAAGAAGCCACGCTTTAAACGGGAAAGGAGCGATTCTATGAAATACACCATATCCATTCTCGTAGAAAACCACGCAGGCGTTTTGTCGCGCATTTCCGGACTTTTTGCAAGGCGCGGTTTTAACATCGACAGCCTTGCCGTCGGCGTTACAAATGATCCGACTATTTCCCGCATCACCATTGTGGTGGACGGCAACGAATATATCGTGGAGCAGGTAGAAAAGCAGCTCAATAAGCTAATCGACGTCATCCGCCTGCGCCGTTTGAAGGAGGACGAAAAGGTAAGCAGGGAGCTTGTCCTCGTCAAGGTGGAATGCTCTCCTAAAACGCGCAGCGACATCATTGATATTGTGCGCGTAATGGACGCTAAAGTGAGCGACCTGTCCAAAACCACGCTCACAGCGGAGCTCTCTGCACAGACTGAAAAAATCGAACTGTTCTGCGAGCTGCTCGAGCCCTATCATATTCTTGAGGTCGCCCGCACCGGCACGATTGCGCTCGACAAGGGAGACGCAACCTTAACCGCATAACCGCTGATCCGGCTCTGCCGGCAGCAGCTATAGATTCTACTATTTCAACTTATGTTGACAGGAGGAAATTAAAATGGCAAAAATCTTTTATCAGCAGGACTGCAACATCGATCTGCTCAAAGGCAAGACCATTGCGGTAATCGGCTATGGCAGTCAGGGTCACGCGCACGCGCTGAACGCGCATGAAAGCGGTCTTGACGTAATTGTCGGCCTGTACGAGGGCAGCAAAAGCTGGGCAAAAGCGGAGGCTGCCGGCTTAAAGGTTGCAACCGTGGCGGAGGCTGCAAAAGCCGCAGATCTTGTCATGATTCTGCTTCCGGACGAAAAGCAGTCTGCTATTTATTATGAAAGCATCGCACCGTACATGACCGCCGGCAAGATTCTTGCGTTTGCACACGGCTTCAACATTCATTTTGGTCAGATTAAGCCGCCTGCTGATGTCGACGTTATCATGATTGCGCCGAAAGGCCCGGGTCATACGGTAAGAAGCGAATATCTTGAGGGCAAGGGCGTTCCGTGCCTTGCAGCCGTCCATCAGGACGCTTCCGGCCGCGCCATGGAATATGCGCTGGCATATGCCGCCGCCATCGGCGGTTCCCGTGCGGGCGTTTTGGAAACCACTTTCCGTCAGGAGACCGAGACCGACCTCTTCGGCGAGCAGGCGGTTCTCTGCGGCGGCGTCTGCGCACTGATGCAGGCGGGCTTTGAAACGCTGGTCGAGGCCGGCTACGATCCGCAGAACGCATATTTCGAGTGCATCCATGAGATGAAACTGATCGTTGACCTGATTTATCAGGGCGGCTTCTCCCGCATGAGATACTCCATCTCCGATACGGCGGAATACGGCGACTATGAAGTTGGCCCACGTATCGTGACGGAAGAGACCAAAAAGGAAATGAAGAAGGTTCTCACCGAGATTCAGAACGGCACCTTCGCACGCAACTGGATCCTTGAAAACCGCGTAGGCCGTCCGCACTTCAACGCAGAGCGCCGGATGCATGCGGAGCATCAGCTTGAATCTGTAGGCAGAGAGCTGCGCAAAATGTACTCCTGGAACAAAGAAGACTGATTCTTTCAGCAAAAAGCCCTCCGGTTCAAAAAGCCGGAGGGCTTTTTGTATCTATTGTACCGCTCTTTACTTGTTTTTACCGGATAAACGGAATATAATGATAGCATTGAAAAGGAGCTGATTTCGTGCCGGCTTTCGTTCCTGTATGCCTGATCGCAGCATCCCTTCTGCTGCTTTTTTCTCTTCCTGCGCTCGTACAGAGAAAGCTGCATTTAGGCGTTGTCTTTCCGACCGCCGTATCGCTGACGCTCTTTCTCTACGCCGGTCTTGCCTGCGCCTTTCCCGGTATTCCCGCGCTGTATGTCTGCGGCGCCGTGCTCACGGCTTTTATCGCCGTCGGAGCCGTTTTTGTACTTGTCTGTTCTCTGCTCATGTGCATTGGCTGGCGCAGAGCCGCTGCGCAGGCAGTCCGGGGTGACGAAACTGTGCTTGTACTGGGCTGCCGCGTTTACTCCGACCATCTGAGCAACATGCTCATAGGACGGCTTACCACCGCATATGCTTTGCTTTGCAGATACCCAAAGATGCAATGCGTTGTCTCAGGTGGCCAGGGCGGAGACGAGCCGTGTACGGAGGCCGCCGCAATGAAACGGTGGCTTGTGGAGAGGGGCATCCAGCCTGAGCGCATTATTGAAGAAGGGAATTCCCGCAGCACAATACAAAACTTTTCTTACAGCGCAAAGCGGATGCGGGAATGTGGACTGTCCTTCCGCGTGATTGTAGCAACGGACTTTTTTCACCAGTTCCGTTCCTCACTGCTCGCAAAACGCGAAGGGTTTGACGCTTTTGGCGCCGCCAGTATTCGGGAACCGCTGCTTCTGCCGGGATATTGGCTCCGCGAAATGCCGGGCATTCTCTGCGCTTGGGTACTGCTTCTGCGAAGGAAAGGAGCGTCATACCAATGAACACACAAATTGTCTGCACTGCCGCCGCGCCGCTTACCCATACGCCGGAGCACGGCGCGGTACTACAGGATGAAGTCCTGTACGGAATGACTATCGCCGTATTAGAGAAGAAAAGCGACTGGATTTATATTGAAACACCGTACCGTTACCGCGGGTATCTTCCCGCAGATTGTGCGGTCGCGGCAAATTACCCGGCAAATCTGACGGTTTCAGCTCCGTTTTGCGACCTGCTCAATGAGCCGCGCGTAGACAGCGCGCTGAACCTGTCTGTTCCACGGGGAAGTCTTTTGCTTTCCTGCGGCATGGAGCAAGACGGATGGCTCGCTGTACGTCAGATTGACAGTAATCGGACTTGCTATGTCAAGGCAGACCGCGTAACACCCCGCGCGCCGTATCCTGAAACGCCGGATGAAGCAGTCTTCCGAAAAAAAGTAATCCGCACAGCGTACTCCTATCTCGGCGCGCCGTACCGCTGGGGCGGCAAAACAATGGCAGGGATTGACTGTTCGGGCTTTTGTTCTATGTGTTATCTGTTAAACGGCGTCGTTATTTACCGTGACGCCCGGATAGAATCGGGCTTTCCGGTGCATTCCGTCCCGATCGAACATGCAAAAGCAGGCGATCTGTTATACTTTCCGGGACACATTGCCTTGTATTTGGGAGAGGGACGTTTTCTTCATGCTACGGCCCGAAGCGGCGACGACGGCGTTGTTACGGCAAGCCTGAATCCGTCTGATCCGGATTTTCGCGCCGATCTTGCCGCCTCACTGCTTACAGCGGGATCTATTTTTTAAAGTCAAATGCTTTATGCTTTACTGGAAAACAAAGGAGAAACATATGAAAAAGGAATCCCCTATTTTAAAATATGCCTCGATTCTGCTGATCGTACTTGGCGCAGTCGAAGCCGCAGTCAGCATCAGAGGTTTTTTTGATATTCCCGCACTGCATGAGGCCGCAATAGAACTGCATCTCGCAGTCCTGTTCCCGTGCTGGTTACTTCAGGCGTCTTTTCCCTGCTGATTGCGGCGGCCGAGCTTACCGCCGGAATTCTCGGCTATCGCTACCGCGCGCGGCCAAAAAAGGCGGGCGCCTGTATTCCGTGCGGCATTGCCGTGCTTTCTCTGACCGTGCTTTTCAACGTTTACGTTCTGCTCTTCTATCCGGCGGGATTTTCCGCACTGTCGCTGCCTGTCGGGCTTATTCTTCCTGCCGTCTATCTTTTTGGAGCATACCGCCACAAAAGCTCCGGCACGGCGGCAAAACAAAATCCGGACAGGCAGGCTGCTTTGGATGAACAGCCTGCCGATTCGCAGAATGGGGAGAGCGACGCATGACAGTAGATAGAACTGATGTGCAAAACGCACTTTTTGCAATGGAGGATCCCGCCTACCGCGCCTTTCACTGCAAGCTGATCCCAACTGTGCCGCCTGAAGCCGTGATCGGTGTGCGGACGCCCGCACTGCGCGCCTATGCCAAAAAATTCGGTAAAACACCGGATGCCGCCGCGTTTTTACACAAACTTCCGCATTCATATTATGAAGAGAATAATCTGCATGCTTTTTTGATTGAACAGATCCGTGACTTTTCACAGACCATTGCGGCTCTTGACACTTTTCTGCCCTATGTGAACAACTGGGCAACCTGCGATATGATGTGTCCGAAAAGCCTGACAAAACAGCCGGAAGCACTGATACAAAAAATAGAAGAGTGGATAAAAAGCCCTCATGAATACACGGTGCGCTTTGCCGTCGGACTTCTGATGCGGTTTTATCTGGACGAGCGCTTTGAACCGGCGCAGCTGCAAATGGTCTGTGATATTCATCGGGACGAATATTATATCAATATGATGATTGCATGGTACTTTGCAACCGCGCTTTTTAAGCAGTATGAAGCGGCGTTTGTGTATATAAAGGAGGGCAGGCTTCCCCTCTGGACGCATAATAAGGCGATACAAAAGGCAATCGAGAGCAGCCGGATTTCTGCGGAACAAAAATCCTTTCTTCGTGCGCTGAAGCGAAAGGAGTAAAGGCAAGATAAATCCCGGGCGCTCCGAAATGGTATGCCTTCACTGCCGGAACGCCAAAAGCGCCGACTTCGACGGCGCGTATATCATTTTCCTTATGATGTGAAAACAGGTTTCGGCAAGGGATATGTAAAGATCTCGGCCGCCTTCGGCGGCGTATCCTATAACGAAAGCCTCGCGCGACTGAAAACGCCGTATCACATTCCTGAGCTGCACAAAAGACATTTGGGGAAAATCGGAAAACTGCCGGGCGGCATGCTCTTGCCGGACATGATACAGCAGAGCCTAAAAACACTTGGAGAGGTGCGAACATGAATTTTGACGAAATGAAGAAGATAAAAAACGATGCCGAGCTTGTTAATGCCGTCTATCATTTCTTTGATGAAAAAAACAGATTGAATCGCAGCAAGGCTGCAAGGGTCGAATTCACAACTACTGTAAAATACATTGAAAAATACCTGAAACAAGGAATGCGGATTCTTGATATAGGCGCAGGCGCCGGAGAATACAGCCTCTATTTCGCAAACAAGGGATATCGGGTTGACGCCGTTGAACTTGCGGATAAAAATGTTGAGGAATTCCGTAAAAGACTCACCGGAAATATTGACGTTGACCTAAGGCAGGGAAACGCTCTCGATTTATCGGATTTTGAGAATGAAACGTTTGATATTGTACTGCTATTGGGTCCGCTTTATCACTTGCATGAGGAAAAGGACAGAAATACAGCTATCAGAGAAGCGAAAAGAGTACTCAAAAAAGACGGCACATTATTTGCCGCCTTTATCAATAACGATATGATCCCCTATACGGAATGGATCCACGATCCAGACTATCTTCTGACCGGCGGGGATGATAAGGAAACCTTTAAAACAGCCGACTTTCCCTTTGTCTTTTTCAACCTGAATCAATGCCGTGAGATGCTCACCTGTAATGATCTTGATATTCTTCATGAGATCGCGTCGGACGGTATGAGTGAATTATTGGAAGATCGAATCAATCAGCTTGATGACGCCGGATATGCGCAATACTTAAAAATGCACCTTTTTTATTGTGAAAAGCCGGAGCATCTGGGAAAGACGAATCATTTTCTCTTTGCGGCAAAGAAGCTGGCTCTGCCGTGCAAACCGATCGATTGAACCGCTCTGCGGCGTTACGGCGTGGCTTTTTAACTTTACACAAACGTAGCGAAGTATTTTTCATACGGAGGAATTTCATATGGCATTTTCTTTCACACTAAATACAGGCCGAACCGTTCCTGCTATTGGATACGGCACCTATAAAAGCATTGGGGACGGCAGCAGCCGCATCTTTGCGGAGGCGATCCGGCAGGGCTACCGCTATATCGACACCGCCTCTTTTTACGAAAACGAAACGGAAGTGGGACGCGCGGTAAAGGAAAGCGGCGTTGCGCGGTCAGAGCTTTTTCTCGCCTCCAAGGTATGGAAGACCGAGATGGGCTTCGACGAAACAATGCGTGCGGCGGAGCGCTCTCTGCGCCGCCTTGGCACCGACTATCTCGACTTATACCTGATCCACTGGCCGCGGCCCGACCTTGAAAATCCCGATTGGAGAACGCTCTGCCGCGCAACATGGCGTGCAATGGAGAAGCTTTACGAAGAGGGCGTATTTCGCGCCATCGGTGTGAGCAACTTCCTTCCCCATCATATTGAAAACATCGCTGTCAGCGGCAACGTAGCGCCCGCTGTCAATCAGATTGAGTTTCATCCGGGCTATCCGCAGCTCGAAACCGTTTCCTACTGCCAAGAGCACAGTATTCTGCCGCAGGCATGGAGTCCGCTTGGACGCACACGCGTACTGTGCGATCCGCTCATTGAAACGCTTTCGGAAAACTACGGCAAAACACCTGCGCAGCTTTGTTTATGCTACGCGCTGATGCACGGGGTTATGCCGCTTCCAAAGGCTTCCTCAGCAGACCGCATGCGCGAAAATCTTGACGCGGCGTCTTTTTCCATGGAGCCTGAGGACGTCGCCGTACTCGACGGGATGGAAACAACCGGATGGAGCGGACTGCACCCGGACAGAGAACGGGTTCTCACTGTATGACAGAGGAAGCCGTATTTTCTTCCTATGCCCATTGCATGCTTTGCCCCCGGGCATGCGGTATAAACCGGCTTGCGGGACAGACAGGTTTTTGCGGCATGGATGCGACGCTTCGGATTGCGCGCGCTGCGCTGCACTTTTGGGAGGAGCCGTGCCTTTCCGGCACAGAAGGATCGGGAACCGTCTTTTTTTCCGGATGCAATCTTCGCTGTATCTACTGCCAGAATCACAGTATCAGCTTCGGAAAAACGGGACTTTCCGTTTCTCCCGACCGGCTCGCAGAAATTTTTCTTGAGTTGCAGGCAAAGGGCGCCAATAACATCAATCTGGTTACCGGCGCGCCTTTTTTACCGCACATCATTTACGCTATCAACAAATCAAAAAAATCAGGACTTATTATACCAATTGTATATAATTCGAGCGGATATGAATCGCTCGAAGCGTTGCAGCAGCTCGACGGACTGGTTGACATTTATCTTCCGGATTTAAAATATGACAATCCCGATTATGCCGCGCGCTATTCCGCCGCTCCCGACTATCCGAAGAAAGCATGGGCCGCGATCCGCGAAATGGTGCGCCAATGCAAAAAAACGCGCTTTGACGCGCGCGGCATCATGCAAAAGGGGGTTATTGTACGACATTTGATGCTGCCCGGACGCATGGCGGATACCAAAGAGATTCTGCGCGATCTGTATGAGACGTTTGGCGACACGATTTACATCAGTCTGATGAATCAGTATACAGTACTTCCGGAACAGGTCTCAGCCTTTCCGGAGCTTTGCCGAACCATCACCGCAGAGGAATATGAGGAGGCCGTTTCATTTGCGCAGTCGATCGGCATCCAAAACGGCTTTTTACAGGAAGGCGGAACAGCCAAGGAGAGCTTTATTCCGGCATTTGACGGCGAAGGCGTTCTGTCGGATGAAGATACGCATCCTCTCTAACTGCTCCTATCCAGCCTTACATCTAAAGTTAAAGCGGACAACTCTTGCCGTCGCAGAGCTGTCCGCTTTTCATATTTATATGAGTTCTTTCATTGCCGCAGCGGCCGCACGAATCGTTTCAGCAAAGTCGTGTTCTGCCGCAGTCAGGGCGTGCGCATCCCTGTAAATCAGAACGTCCTTGCTGAGTTTATCCGCAATCGGGCATTCCTTGGTCACAAGTCCGTTTTGCGCGAGAAAGGAAAAAGGAACCGGCGACGCCCACATATAGCTTCCCGGAATCTCTTTCAGCAGCGCCGTCTGACTGCCGCGGTCATAGACATAAATTCGTTTTTTGCTCTCCATAACGGCGCCGCGGCTGATCTGTGAAAAGGAAAGCGGCGGCAGTTGTATATCGCCCTGTGTCAGCTCGGTATAACCGTCAAGCGCATGATAAGGAATAACCGAAGCATGAGCAAGCGGATGTGTATCAGCCATCAGCAGACACATGCGGAATTCCCAGACCGGCTCATACCGCAGCTTCAGGCTTTTAATATGGGAAAGAAAGTATTCCTCATATGCGGTCTGATATCGGACAACGCCGATTTCCGATTCACCGCCCGCCACATCGCTGATTGCGCTCATGGCGTTGGTCTCCTTAAAGCCGACCTCCAGGTTGACGTCAGCAGACAGCTTTTTTAAGAAACCGGCAAATGCCTGCGTAATATAGGTTGCGCGCGGAACCGATACACTGAATTTGAACTGTCTGGGAGCATCCGGCCTGTACAGAGATTCGAGTTCGTCCATCTGTGACAGGATTGTTTTGGCATAGGTCAAAAACTGCTCTCCCATCGGGGTGGGTTCAACGCCGCGGGCTGTACGCTTAAAAATGGTGACGCGGATTTCCGATTCCAGCTCTTTGATGGCTTTGCTTAAATTCGGCTGTCCCATATAGAGATTTTTAGCCGCACGGGAGATCGAACCCACACGCTCAACCTCCGCCACATAGCGCAGCTGCTGCAAATTCAATCTTGACGCCTCCATTCTATTGTGAAATCGATATAACAGCTATGCTAATTATACATTACCCATCAAAGCAATACAATGATAAAATAAGAATTGACAAAAGATTCACAATATGATATGAACCACAGACAGGGAGGAATAGAAATGGCACGTTTTACGTTACCGAGAGATCTGTATCATGGCAAGGGCGCTTTAGAAGCGCTGAAAACGCTGGAAGGCAAGCGCGCGATGGTTTGCGTCGGCGGCGGTTCGATGAAGCGCTTCGGCTTTTTGGACAAGGCGGTTTCCTATTTGAAGGAGGCGGGCATGGAAGTAGAGCTGTTTGAGGGTATCGAGTCCGATCCCTCTGTTGACACGGTGATGCGCGGCGCGGCGGCCATGCAGAAATTTGAACCGGATTGGATCGTCGCAATGGGCGGCGGGTCGCCAATCGACGCGGCAAAGGCGATGTGGATCAAATATGAGTATCCGGACATTACCTTTGAGGAGATGTGCAAGGTATTCGGTATTCCGAAGCTGCGCAAAAAGGCTCATTTCTGCGCGATCTCCTCGACCTCCGGCACGGCAACCGAGGTAACGGCCTTCTCTATTATCACGGACTATAAAAAGGGTATCAAATATCCGATTGCCGATTTTGAAATTACACCGGACGTTGCAATCGTTGATCCGGAGCTTGCTGAAACGATGCCGAAAAAACTGGTGGCTCATACCGGTATGGACGCCATGACCCATGCAATTGAGGCGTATGTTTCTACTGCCAACTGCGATTATACGGATCCGCTGGCCATTTTCGCAATCAAGATGATTCAGAACGATCTGGTTGATTCCTACAACGGCGATATGGCAAAACGCGATTCGATGCACAACGCGCAGTGTCTGGCCGGTATGGCGTTCTCAAACGCACTGTTAGGCATTGTTCATTCCATGGCGCACAAAACCGGCGCGGCTTTTGCCGATTATGGCGCGCATATCATCCACGGCGCGGCAAACGCGATGTATCTGCCGAAGGTTATCGCATTTAACGCAAAGGATGAGACCGCTAAAAAACGTTACGGTGTGATTGCGGATTACATGGGCTTGGGCGGCGAAAACGACGACGAAAAGGTCAAGCTGCTGATCGCTTATCTGCGCCGGATGAACGACGAGCTGAACATTCCGCACTGCATCAAGAATTATGGTCCGGACAGTTATCCGGCCGAGAATGGCTTTGTTCCGGAGAATGTTTTCTTAGAAAGGCTGCCGGAAATCGCAAAGAACGCCATCGGCGACGCCTGCACTGGATCCAATCCGCGTATCCCGACGCAGGAAGAGATGGAGAAGCTCTTAAAAGCTTGCTACTATGACACAGACGTTGATTTCTGATTGTCTTTTATACAGCGTTATGCAAGTTTCATTCAAAAAAGCTGCAAATCGTCTTTACAAATAACGAAATTTCCTGCATAATAATAGGGGGCGGATGATCCGTCCCCTATTATGCATACAAAACAGAAAACGGGGAACAAAGCATGTATAAAATTCTTAAAAAAGAATCGTTAAATCCCACTGTCACACTGATGGAGATCGACGCGCCGCTGATTGCAAAAAAGGCGGAGCCCGGACAGTTTATCATTCTTCGCGTGGATGAAGCGGGGGAACGTATTCCGCTGACTGTTGCGGATTATGACCGTGAAAAAGGAACTGTTACGATTATTTTTCAAATTGTCGGTGCAACAACAGAAAAACTCAATCATTTAAACGAGGGCGATTGTCTTCATGACTTTGTCGGCCCGCTCGGCACGCCCTCCCGCGTGGAAGGAATCAAAAAGGCCGCTGTGATCGGCGGCGGCGTCGGCTGCGCCATTGCCTATCCGGTGGCAAAAAAGCTGCATGCGCTCGGCGCTGAAGTGCACTCCGTGGTAGGCTTCCGCAGCAAGGATCTGGTAATCTTAGAAGAGCAGTTTAACGCTGTCAGCGACAAATTTGTCGTCAAGACAGACGACGGATCCTATGGCACAAAGGGGCTTGTTACAGACGCGCTTAAGGAGCTCATCGAACAGGGTGAACAGTACGATGAGGTCATTGCAATCGGGCCGCTGATTATGATGAAATTCGTCTGCAAGCTCACGAAGGAATACGGTATTAAGACTACTGTAAGTATGAATCCGATCATGATCGACGGAACTGGTATGTGCGGCGGCTGCCGCCTGACCGTGGGCGGCGAAACCAAGTTCGCCTGTGTGGACGGTCCGGATTTCGACGGTCATCTGGTTGATTTTGACGAGGCGATGGAGCGCGGCTCAATGTACCGTTCCTTTGAAGCCGAACAGCGCGAAGCGGCCTGCAACCTTTTTAAAAAGGAGGTGCGCTGAAACATGGCGAACATGTCTTTGAAGAAAAACGAAATGCCGGTACAGGCGCCGAATATCCGCAATCGCAATTTTGAGGAGGTGGCGCTTGGTTATACGCCGGCACAGGCTGTAGATGAAGCCAATCGCTGCTTAAATTGCAAAAACAAGCCCTGTGTCTCCGGATGTCCGGTTTCCATTGATATTCCGGCCTTTATTGCGAGGGTTCGGGAAAGCGATTTTGAGGGAGCCTATGAGATTCTGACAAAATCAAGTTCTCTTCCTGCGGTCTGCGGTCGTGTCTGCCCGCAGGAAACGCAGTGTGAATCCAAGTGTGTGCGCGGCATCAAGGGTGAGCCGGTTGCCATCGGACGGCTTGAACGCTTTGTCGCGGACTGGCACATGGCAAACGCCGCGGGTGAGGCCAAAAAGCCGGTATCAAACGGTCATAAGGTGGCGGTCGTCGGCGCTGGCCCTTCCGGCCTTACCTGTGCGGGCGATCTTCAGAAAGCCGGTTATGAAGTGACTGTATTTGAAGCGCTGCACACAGCGGGCGGCGTTTTGGTTTATGGTATTCCGGAATTCCGTCTGCCGAAAGCCATTGTACAAAAGGAAGTCGATAATCTGAAATCGCTTGGTGTAAAGATCGAAACGAACATGGTCATCGGCAAGGTGCTCTCTGTAGACGAACTGTTTGACTCCGGCTTTGAGGCGGTGTTTATCGGTTCCGGCGCAGGACTTCCCCGGTTTATGAATATTCCGGGCGAAAATCTGAAGGGCGTATACTCCGCAAACGAGTTTCTGACGCGAACCAATTTGATGAAGGCCTACCGCGACGACAGCGCAACGCCGATCCAACATGCGAAAAAGGTTGCGGTTGTCGGCGGCGGCAACGTTGCAATGGATGCGGCGCGCTGTGCGATGCGTCTTGGCGCGGAAGAAGTCCATATCGTGTACCGCCGTTCGCTCGAAGAAATGCCGGCAAGGCGCGAAGAAGTCGAACACGCGATGGAAGAGGGCGTCATCTTCGATGTTCTGACCAATCCGACGCAGGTCCTTGGCAACGAGCACAAGCTGGTATCCGGCATGAAGTGTGTAAAAATGGAGCTTGGCGAACCAGACGCATCCGGACGCCGCAGTCCGCAGGTCATTGAGGGCAGCGAGTTCACTATGGACGTGGACTGCGTGATTATGGCGATCGGCACTTCTCCGAATCCGCTCATCCGCAGCACCACGGCAGGACTTGATACCAACCGCCGCGGCTGCATCATTGCGGAAGAGGAAACCGGCCTCACCTCCCGCGAGGGAATTTATGCCGGCGGCGACGCGGTTACCGGCGCTGCAACCGTTATTCTCGCCATGGGCGCAGGAAAAAAGGCTGCCAAGGCCATCGACGCATATATTAGAAGAAAATATGGCGCTTAAAACTGCAAATGTAAAGCTGAATGACGCAGAAGTGAAGCGCATTTATTTTGGCGCGTTTCCTAAAGAGGAGCGGATGCCGTTTTCGATGATGGTGGCAATGTCCAAGTTATGGAATACAAACTTCTGGGCATTTTATGACAAGGACGTATTATGCGGCTTTGTCTACACGGCCGTAAATCGGAAGCTGGTCTTCATTATGTTTTTGGCGGTTGATGAGGCGCTCCGCTCTCAAGGTTACGGAAGCGCTATGTTGCAGAAAATATCAAAAAAATATCCAAATAAAAAGATCATCGTTTCCATTGAGCCTTGCGATAATTCCTCTCCTGATCTTAAAATCAGAAAAATGCGCAAATCCTTTTATTTGAAAAACGGTTATCAGGAAACCGGATACAAGATAAAGCTAAACGGCGTAGTACAAGACATCATCATAAAAAACGGTGAATTCAGCAAAAAGGAATTCCGCTCCTTCTTTGCGGTATACAGCAATGGCGCCATGTGGCCTCAAATCTGGAAGCCTGCGCCTTAAAGCAAAAATTTCAATTCCGTTTATCCTGATGATGAAAAACGGAATTGGCGCATGAGAAAAGAAAAGTTCTTTTGTTTTCCGTTTTATGCTGGCAGGCGGATCGTTTGTTGTGATCTATAATGCCAAAAGGCAGGACGCCGTATATGAGCGGCACCCCATTTGTTAGACGGTATGATATACTATCTGATGAATGGGGTGTTTTAATAGGACAAAAGGAGCAGCCAATGAACGATACTCACCAAAGTTTTTCAAGAAGAATAATAAAAAATCTTCTCTCATCATGGACAAAATGAATTTTGGAACGTCTTTCTTGATGTAACAGTCAAGTGCACGGACGGCTGATTCAAAATTTGGTAAAGACCTTGAGGAGAATATCTCATGAAAAACAGAGTGCGGCATGAACCGCTGCCTCCGGAATTTCAACCGGAGCGGAAGGAAACAAGACAAACGCTTTTGGACAGACTGTCCGCATTTGGCGCATTCGGAACAAAAATCAAATAATAAGGAGACGATCTCATGGAAATGAAGAGTATGGCGGTCTGCGATCTGCGCGCGATCAAAACAGTTGAGGCGGCAAAAGCTATTGATTTAATCGAAAGTGTGGCATTGCTCATTTTGCCGAAGGATGCAGATCCAGAGCTTAAAACAGCAATTTTGTCCATTCCTAAAAAAAGTATTGCTGCGACGATGTGGTTAAACGAAGACGACCGCATTGAAACGCAAAACGGCGTTTCCCATATAAGTGAAGGCAGCCTGAGCAGGGAGCATACAACGGTATGCGTCATAAATGGAGTGGCTGTAGCCGACGCCATCCCGCCGGAAACAAAGGTCGAGCTGATTATAAACGGCGTGGTATTTTTGCACGAAGCCAACCGAAAGGAAAGCGGATTAAAGATTAGCACAATCAACGGAGTGAGTGTCTATGCCGACTTCGACCATTGCATTACCGCCGCAGACTCCTTTGAAATCGACGAGGAGTTTTTAAAATATGCAAAGCCTAAAACTGCCGTTATTGCAGGCGACAACATCAAAGTAGCAGAGGATGTGACAAGCGATATGCTTGCAGAAAAAATCTCTCATCTTGCGGCAGGCGACAACATTGTATGCCATAAAGCCGCCTCCGGCTTCGTCCGTGCAAACTCCACCTGCGGAGATGAAATCATAGTAAAAGGCTGATGTTTGAAGCTGTTCCCATCTTCTCCACCGTTTATGCGCAGTACTACGCCAATGTTTACCGCTATTTCTGTGCCTGCTTTGATAAAAATGCCGCAGAAGATTTGACGCAAAGCGTTTTCACCTCGCTGTGGCGGCAGATGCAGAAAACCGGCTTTCTTGAGCCGGATAACTGGCGGGCTTGGATTTTTCGTGCGGCGGTGAACCAGAAAAATGATTTTCTCCGCATCAAGCAAAGGGACGGGATAAAAAGCGCCATTCTAGATGAAGCGGACACAGACGGTGCGGATCAGGCGGAGTCAAGCATTCTGCGGTTATCGGTACAAAGCGCCATGAGAAGCCTTGCACCAACCGATCGCGAGGTGCTGACGCTCAAACAGCTCGGCTTTTCGAGTGAGGAGACCGGCGAGCTGCTGGGAATTTCCGCTTCCGCCGCCCGTTCGCGGCTGCAAAAAGCAAAGGCGCATTTTCAGGCGGCGCTTTTGGAAAGAGGGGTAGAGGTATGAACGACGATAAACTAATGGAATTACTGGATCTGGCGGCGGAGCAATACGCGCCGCCGCCTGGAAAACAGGCCGCCGTACTAAACCGCATTATCAAAAAGCAGACCGTGCACTCACAAATGCAGCCGCAGACAAGCGCATTATTGGAAAACGCCTTTTGTCTGTTCTCCAAATTGATGCAGACGCTTGATACGGCAGAATCCGAAAATCAGATTAAAACACAGTAAGAATGGAGCAAGCCAAAACGTCCGCCGCATGATTTTATGCGGCGGACGTTTTTTCATATTGATAGAGCTTTGATAAGACAAAAGGACGCAGGCATCAATACCGCCAAATTCCGGTTTTATCCGCATCCATAAGAAAAGCCGTAAGAAATCCGCTTTCCGCAGAGTAAAGATGCCCGCCGGAGGCGGTAAAGGAATCCGGCGCATGCAGAATAAAAACCGGTATATCGTCGGAAAGATGAAGGCTCGCAATCCTATCGGAGGAAAGCAAAAGCAAATCGCAGTCTTCATCTGCGGCAGAATCCGAAAGACAGATCATCCTGTCCGCACAGCGAAACAACAGCGTAAATCCCCCGTTCGCCCGCCGAATATCAATCCCGGGCGCCGGTACACGGCGGGTATTCTCAGCAATCAAAACCGGCGCTTTAGAAAGTGCCAGACGCTTTTCTGCATATTCCGAAAATGGGTTTTCCTGATACAAAACGACGTGCTCCACAGAAAAATTTTCTGTAATCAAAGCGGCAGAAGCGGAGGATACACTGTCCGGAGCCAACAGAATAAGCGAACGGAGCGCACGGATATTCCGGCTTCGCAGAAAGGAAAGCACTGTGCTTCCCCAAGCTCCCCCATCTCCAATTACCACAAGATCCGCCGTATGACCCCGCTCTATGACCATAACCTGTGCAGAATAAGAAGAAAAAGCAGTGCAGACAACAACCGGTGAAAAGGCCTGAAGCGGCAGCATCATCGGAAGCAAGAGAAGCAGCACGGCGCACAGCCTTATACAGAAAAGCGTGTTCCGCCTGTGAAGCCAAAAAAGAAGGAGAGCGCCCGCAGATAAAAGAAGAAAGAAAAAAACAAAAGGGCTGCGCGCCCCCAAAAAGGCAAACGGCAGTTTCGCAAGCAGGCCGATTCCCTCCCGAAAAAGCCCAAGGCAGAACGAGCTGAGTTTTGCGGCGGCGTCTGACAAAACCGGAATGCCGGTTAAAGCAAGAAAACCGCTGCACAGAATGACTGGAAATAAGGGCGCCGCCATGACGTTTGATATTGGAGCAATCAGACTGATTCCGCCGAAAAAAGCAATCGACAATGGCAGTATGGCAAGTCCGGCGCTGAATGTTGGAACCGCTATACGAAAGATTCCCGAAAACCGGCGCAGGCACAGCGGAAGCCGATCGGTTATCCATCGAAGCAATATCGGCGAAAGAAGAAAAAGGCCGCCAGTAGCCGAAAAGCTTAAAAGGAAACTCGCCGAGGTTACGGCATAAGGCGCAGCCACTATAATGAGCAATCCTGCGCCACAAAGTGAATTCAGCGGATCGCTTTTCCGAAAGAAAATTCTTCCGGAATAGACGGCTGCCGTCATGATTGCAGCACGGATTGCCGGAATACCACATCCGGTCAGCAGCACAAGAAATCCTGCCGAGGCTATCGCGCATAAAGCTGCAATTCGTCTGGGAAAACGCAGCTTCTGCAAGAGAATGTGTACTGCTCCTGCTATTAGAGAAACGTGCAGGCCGGAAACCACAAAGAGATGGCGTACACCGCCCCGATTCAGCAGATCAGCCATGCTGTCGGAAAGCGCGTCTGTATCGCCAAGGAGCGCACCATGCAGCAAGGATGCATCCTCCTCAGAAAAAAGGAAAGACAGTTTTTCTGCGCAATTTTGACGAAATGATGCAAGTTCTGTGGAAAAAGGCTTTTCCCTTATGATTTGGCGATATAAAATTTTACGTCCTGATAGAAACAGATCAATCCCATTCTCATAGTAATAGCGATACGTATCGAATACGCCGTTTTTCTCCATCCGGCACACACCGCGGACTGTAATGCGGTCTCCGTCTGAAAGATCATCGACGCCGTACATCGTCAGTTTGACTGTTACGTTTTCTTCACCGGTGGAAAGCGCTGCATCCCGTAAGAGACAGCGAACGGCGTTATCCTTAAAATTGCAGTCGGATACGATGCCCTCAGCGGTAATAGTATGTCCTTCCAGCATCTGCGGCGATACGGGGCGTGCAGCCCGATAAATCCCGCTGTGCAGTATCCCGAAAAACAGACAGAGCAAAAACAAAGCGGCTCGTTTTCTTTGGAAGAGAAAACAGGCGGCAGTCATAATTGCCGTAATGATTAGAAAAGCAATCCAAAGGGACGACAGACAGGCTGAGAGAAACGCACCGCATAAAAATGGTAAAGCAACGGCAGCAAGCGGTCTTTTCCAAAATGCAAGAGTGTGTGCAGTCGAAATCTTGTTCATAGAATGATTGTGTTGTTTTTTGTCGAAAAATGTCGAATTGTATTTTGAAAAGAAAGCCCTCCCGATCGGGAAGGCATTATTTCATAAAGAACATGGATTCAAGCAGTATTGGGTCTTAACCGGCAAAGAGCATGCATCAAAGCAGCGAAACATACTGAAGGATCACTTCCGCCGTTTTCTCCGGCGTCAGATGCGTGGTATCCATGCAAAGATGATAATTCTTCGCTTCTCCCCACTTTTTTCCGGTATAGTAGTGGTAATAGGATGCGCGCCGTTTGTCATACTTTGCAACGGCCTCGGCCGCCTTGGCTGAAGGCAAATCCCGCTCTTTTACAGCAAAGGCTGTGCGCGCCGCAAGATCGCCGTATAAAAAGAAGTTGACGACATTCTGCGTGTCACGGAGCACATAATCTGCGCACCGCCCGACAATGACGCACGGCCCCTGTGCCGCAACCTCTTTGATAATATCGGACTGAATCAAGAAAATTTTGTCGTTGAGCGGCAGCTCTAAAGAGGACATGCCCGCCCCAAACATGGATAAGGAATAAAGCAGGCTTCCGGTCGGCTTTTGATCAGCTTGCTCAAACAGCTCTTCGACAAAGCCGCTCTTTTTTGCAGCAATGGTAATCAACGCATTGTCATAATAGGGGATATTTAGCTTTTGCGCGACAATCGTACCGGTTTCCCGACCACCGCTGCCAAACTCACGACTGATCGTGATAATCGGATTTTTCACCAAAATCCCTCCCTCTGTTATTAATACCTTTATCATTATGCACTTTTCACTCTGATTTGTCAATATATTATTGATATATTTTGTATATTTTGTGACAGTTGCAGCGCAAGCCGGCTTTTCATTTATATATCCTTGGAAAGGGAGGGCTCGCCCAGCGCCTCCCGCAGCTTTCCAAGCGCATGCTTTTCGATCCGGCTCACATAAGAGCGGGAAATGTTCAGCTTCGCTGCAATCTCGCGCTGGGTAAGCGGGCGGTCGCCCGACAGACCATAACGCAAAATTACGATTTCCTTTTCCCGCGGATCATCCAGAGCGGCAACCGCTTTACGAAGCTGTCCTGCACGAATTTTCTGATCCAACTGGTCAATCATGGTGTCCTCATCCGAAAATACATCCATCAACGTCAAAGCGCCGCCATCACCATCACTTTCAATCGGATCGCTGATGGAAACATCATTGGCTGATTTTTTAACGCTGCGAAAGTACATAAGGATTTCATTCGCTATCCGCTCTCAGCGGCTCTGGATTTTCCTCCGCCAAATCGGTATAGTCAATCTCTGCTTCACTGTCGCCAAACAGCGCCACATGGACGTTTTTTCCGTCCCAGACAATCCGGCGAATGAACGCTCGAAGCGCCATTCGCTTCTGTTCTACCCCCATGGTATCGAAAGACTGTCCGAAGGATTTTAACAGCTCTTTTGTCCTGTCAAATTCTTCGCTGGAATAGAGATGGTTTTTTGTGAGGGATTCCAGTTCGTGGGTTCGATTCTTGATTTTCTCGTTTTTCTCATGGAGGGTGTTAATCTGTTCGGTGATATAATCAAATGCCGGTGTGTTCGGCATCTTTGCAAGGGTTTCCACCAGATTGGCAATCTGCTGTTCGTTCTCCTGCAATTCCTTTTTGAGCGCGTTTAACTGCTGGTCGTATTCTTCTCGGTTTCCCTCTAGCTTTCTTTGCACGCTCTCTAAATTTTTGATAAAGTCAGAACTATCTTCCGAAATCAGCTTAATTTGTTCGCATATCATCTTGTCAAGCTCGTTGCCGTTGGGATTCTTGCTGCCACACAGCTTACAACGGCTGCGCTCTTTCGTTTCGCAGAGATAGCTGTAAATTTTCTCTCCCTGTGCGTTTGTCCGCTGGCTGAGCTTTGGACGCATGAAGCTTCCGCAGTTGCCACAATACAATAAACCTGAGAGTAACGCCACGTTGCTTTTCGGCTTGCGGTAGGATTTGGAACGGTTTTGACTGAGTAGTTCCTGCACTTTCACCCAATCGGCTCCGATAATCAAGCCTTTGTGCTTGCCCACTGCAACAATCCACTCGTCCATATCCCGCATTTGGTTGGACTTACCGGATTTTTGAATAGTTTTGTTGTAGGCCATAATACCATGCTTGCCGTCAAACTCTGATTGCTCCGCGTAAATCTCCACGCCTAAGCTGTCGAAATACTCCCATGCGTTTTGGTCGGCTATCATATAAACCGGATTTTGCAGAATGGAGCGAATGGAAAACCGGGTGAAATTCTTCCCGTTTTTTGTGGTGATGTTGTTTTGCAACAAATAAGTATCGGTCTTAGTAAGGGAATTGGTTTCTAAGAATTTCGAGAAAATCAGCCTGATAATCTCCGCTTCTTCTTTGATGATATCCAGCTTGTAGGCTTTTCGTTCTTTTCCGTCCACCGTAACGCTTCCGACAATCTGCGTACTTTTATAGCCGGTTGGCGTTGTGCCGCCGAGCCATCGTCCAGATTTGGCAAGCTCGTGCATATTGTCCCGGATACGCTCTGCGGTGGTTTCCCGTTCCAACTGTGCAAAGACGGAAACCATCATCATCATGGCTCTGCCGCTTGGTGAAGTGGTGTCAAAATCGTCTCGGATTGAAGTAAACTCTACATTGTAATAGTCAAATTCGTCCTTGAGCTTGGCGAAGTCTCCCACATTACGGCTGATACGGTCTAAGCGGTAGCAGACCACAGCCTGAATCTGATTCGCTCGGATTTGCTTCATCATCGCCTGAAACTGCGGACGGTTGACGTTCCCGCCGGAGAATCCCTCGTCCTCAAAAATGAGGATGTCCTCTTCCGTTACATTGTCATGGTGGAGCTTGATATGTTGACGGCAAAGCTCGATTTGGTTTTCAATGCTTTCGCCCTTGCCGGTAAATTTTGATTTTCTCGAATAGATGGCGTATTTCCGGTTGTCCTGTCCTTTCATTGATTTATCCCTCCATATTAAGTTATGTGACATTTTAATTCATCACATAACGGCTTTTCCTTACAACCTTATTATAAACCGAATACGCCAAAAAAGCAAAACATTTTCTCATAAAAAAAACCGTCTACGTTTTTCGCAGACGGTTTTACATTATCCCACGTTATTTTTTCCTTGTAAAGTCGATTTTGATGATTTTACATCTTCTTTCAAATTCAATCGAACCAGCAATTTACCTTGTTCCAAAAGCAATTCTTTTTTATCTTCTGGAAGTGTCCGATAGAGATGTAACAATTCATCTTCTCCGTGGTCTTTAGTAATGCCGGACTGAAAATCCAGCAAATAATCTGTTGTTACATTAAAGTAAGCGGCAAAGAGCTTTAGTATTTCAAAGTCCGGTTCACGCATTCCCCGAATATAATTTCCGATTGTGGTTGCCGCTATATTTAAATCAGTTGCCAGTTGCTTCTGTGTTATATCGTTATCTTCTAAGAGTTCCCGCAGTATCTCACCAAATTTCATGTTTGCTCACCTCTTTACTATTCTAAAGGAGAGCGCCTTAATTATTCTTTTAAAAACCACGAAATGAATTGACAAACTACAAAACGAAAGATATAATAAAGATATAGTTATCATTCTAAAAAAATTAAGGGGTGAACACATGAAAGAAGTTAAACTAAAAACGCAGTTAGGCAACGGAGAAATGCTTTTCATTTGCCATAAAGGTACAATTATGAAAGGGGTACGGGTAAGCGGTCAGCTTGCTTTGACCAATCAGCGGTTGATATGGGAAAAGGGCGGTCTTGCAAACGCCGTTGGTTTAGGACTTCTTTCTTCAGCTGGGACAGACTATTTATCTGTTCCAGTATCAGAAATTGTATCAGTTTCAGGCTATTGGATTCCTGCCGCAGCCGGTATGAAATTTATGTTGAAATCCGGTGAAGAGTTGAAATTTCAGTTGAATGGCAGTAAGCCAAAGAAAGCACGAGAGGAATTTCTCCAATATTTTAATAGTCAAAAGAGATAAGGGGTGCTCAAATTGAAAAAGAAGAAATGGTTTTTGTTTTCCGGTATCAGCGGTGTTTTAGCGGTGCTTTGCTTTATAGTAGGGTTGGTTGCCTCTACGAATTTACCGAGCGGGGTTTCGTATGATGTTGCAAAGGCTTATGGAAATACTTCAAGCGAAGATTTTTTGCGAATGCTCCCTAATATTATGATTGCGGCATGTATTGTTTTTCTGGTGATAGCTGCCGCGTTACTAATAGTAGGGTTAGTACAAAAAAGGAAAGGGAAAGAAGGCAGATAAAATGAAAAAAGCAGTGACAACGGGATTAGCT
>UQQY01000012.1 GCA_900543295.1 uncultured Oscillospiraceae bacterium
CAGGGAATGCAGTCCGGCGTAGCGGCGGTTATTGCAGATGTTGTCTTTTCTATGGCAAGCGGCGTTGTAAAAGAGAAAAAATGGCTGCCGGTAATCATTATGGCCGGTGTCTTTATTGCAAGCTACTTTTTCGGCGTCAACGTCATTCTTCTGATTCTGATCTGCGGTATCATTGGCGCCGTATCCTCCTATTTTGAAGCAAAAAGCAGAAAGGAGCGCGGCGCATGATCTATCTTGAGCTATTCTGGAGCTTTTTTCAGGTAGGGCTGTTCAGCATTGGCGGCGGTTATGCCGCTATGCCGCTGATACAGGCGCAGGTTGTGGATCAGCACGGCTGGCTATCTTTGAGCGAATTTATCGACGTCATTACCATATCTCAGATGACGCCTGGTCCGATCGGCATCAACTCCGCAACCTTTGTCGGCATCAAAATAGCGGGCATCGGCGGCGCGCTGGTCGCAACGCTCGGCTGCGTTCTCCCCTCCTGTATTATCGTTTTAACACTGGCACATTTTTATTTTAAATATCAAAGTCTCACAGCAGTACGCGGTATATTAAACGGTCTTCGTCCGGCAGTCGTCGCCATGATTGCTTCGGCAGGGCTTTCTATTCTGTTAAACGCCTCCTTTTCTGGCGGCGTGTTTCCCTCTTCGCTTGCCGATGTAAGCTGGATTGGTATTTGTCTGTTTCTCGCGGCATTTGTCGTTCTGCGGAAATGGAAGCCCAATCCAATCTGGGTTATGCTGGGCTGCGGCATACTCGGCATGTTTCTGTTTCGATTTTTCGGTATACCGGGACAATAAGCTGAAATCAAGCGCTGCGTCTTTGACTGTTAAAGAAAGGCGGTTCACTTTTTAGTAAGACCACATAAGGGAGTTTTTATATAGAAAAACGGTGTAACTCAGTAATGATGAGGTACGCCGTTTTTTTATTTTTGGAAAGTGTCAATACAGTTTCCCTGCTTGTTACGGTATGCGATATTTTCCCGTACTGTTTGGCGCATGGAGAACGCAGCGCCCAATAACAGCGATTATATGATCTATTTCGTCCACACAATCTCCCTTCATCCACTGGGTAATAATTGCCATTAAGCCGCTAATATAAAATGACATAATATACTTTCGGTCTTGGGGCGGCACTTGATACCGCTCTAATATCGGCATAAAGACAAATGAGAACATTTTATCGTAGTTTTCTTCCAGCCGCAAAGTTTCTGCATTTTGGATTGCCGTATGAAATAAACGCCTGTGTTCTTTTATAAAATGGAGATATGGCATAAGGTATTTTGGCGTCACCAAAGTCAATTCATCAATCGGGCAGTTACGCAAATTGATCACAATGTCATTAGAGATTTGCTGCTGATTCATATAATCAAGAAACTGCTTGTTTATATACTCTACGCTCTCAGATAGCAAATCTCCGATCTTTTCATAATGGAGATAGAAAGTTGAGCGGTTTACCCTCGCCTTTTCGCAAATTTCTTTTACCGTAATATAGGAGAAATCTTTCTTTTCAAGGATTTCCAAAAATGCCTGATCCATTTTAAGAGCAGTATTAAAATATTTGCTTTCGGACTTATTCACTCGTAACCACCCTCTTTCTCTTGATTGATGCCTTAATTATCATATACACAGCAATGATCACAACTGTACCGTACACGAAGCTGCCCGTCAGTGTGTTCATCAGTTTTCTATATTCTTCTCCATTTGTAGAAAAGGCGGAAATCATTGCAGTTTGCAAGCCAAGGACCGACATCATAGCCGACACAAAATTGAGCATCTTTGCCGCAGACAATATAGGGCTGCCCAACTTCTTAAATTTCACAAGATTGCCGATCGACATCCCCATAGTACAAAAGGTATAAAGGGCAGACAAATAAATAACATATCCCGGATAAGAAAAGCCGGAATTCGTTTTTATCATGAGCCATATCATTCCGCCCATAGGGATATTTAATAAGAATAGGAACCGCGCAATTTTCCTGTAGCAGCTATATTCATATAAGTCAGCCTTCGCATCTCGGTTTTTGAAAGCTACAATAAGATAAGCTCTCATTCCGCAAAGTACGAAATGATAGACAGCTATTGAAATAAACCAAATGGATGAATACATAATCCCCGTTAGAATGCGAAACAGAGCGTACAAAAGGTTTACCGTCATTCCCTGACAAATACTGACTCTGCCTTTGAAAGACAGATCCGTTAAGTAACGGTTAACGGCAGCATGGGATGACAGCTTTTTAACTGCTTTACTGCCTGAAATATGCTTCTTAATACGCCTAAAGCATCGCGATAACGCAGCAACTAAAATAACAAGAGAGTAAGCCGACATACTGTAAATCAAGTACGTCGGCCAACTCTCTTGTTTTCCCACTGCAAAGATGAAAATGAGCGCAATAAATACTACCGGCGGAAGAAAATACAATACTTCCTTCGGCGGGTATAATAGCTTTCTCAAAATCGCCTTCGCCTGTTTCATAATCACTTCTCACTGATTTCTTTAGCAAGCTGCATAATCTCAAAAGCATACTTTTGCTTGCCTTTCGCCAAAAACTTCTCATAAATCGGATAATTCACACCCATACAGAACAGACCGATCATTCCGATCATGACACCAAGGACAAACATAGTAGTTCCGCTGCCGATTACCTTCATTGACAGGCACATTCCCACCCCTGTTACCAATGCGGCAATAATGCCAAAGGTATAGGTGAAAATGGTTGCAGGTAATTTAGCACGAGCATCCAATTTGCGAAGCATCACTACCTTAGAAGTATCCTTTGGCGCATATTCGTTTGCGAGCTGTTCTGCGTAAATTTTGTCTGTGTTCATAGCTTATAGCCTCCTTTATTTGATGATTTTATTATAACGGAAGCAAAAGTCCAACTGAACAACACGAATCGCATTTTGTGTTGTTTATTAAAATCTTCTTATAGAGTTGCCGTACAAATATTATAGCGCTTTATCTTGATAAAACTTACTGTTATGCCACTTAATAAACGTGCAACTTGGGGGAGTTTAAATATGAAAAAACGCCGAGAAAAGTATTTCTAACTTCCCCGGCGCCTTTCGCCTCCGCAATGCCCATAGGCTATGTTTGATTATGTTTTCAAATTACTTCCTTATGTGGCGTTAGCATTTAGCGAACCGCCTTTTACATTTTTCAAAGCCATTTTAATCTTGCAAATATTTATGCAGCGAATTCATCTGCCGCTTTGCATCTTCATAGCCGAGATAATAAAGCGCACCGAGCTTTTCCATGTCTTTTTCCAGCCGTCCGACTGTTACCGGCTTTGAGGGCGCAATCACAAAAATACGTCCCTCTTTTTGCAGCCGCTCTATTTCGTCGCATTGTTTGTTGTAATCCTGCGCACTTCTGCCAAGCGCCTCGGCAAATTCCGGATACCGGCGGTACACTCGCTTTGCAAGTCTGACACTTTTCTCCTTAACCGGTTTGCGGAAAGACGGATGCTGCGTTTTTACCACGACAATTTTTTCAAAATTATTGTCAAGCGCCCATTGATATGGAATCTTGCAGCAGCATCCGCCGTCCAAATAAGGGATTTCATCTATCATAACAGGCTTCGAGAGATAAGGCATGGATGCAGAAGCTCGAATCGCCTGCATAATATCGCTGCACTTTCCCTTCTCAAAATAGGTTGTCTCTCCGGTTTTGCAGTTTGCCGCAACCGCAATAAAGCGCCGGTTCGGCTCCATAAAGCGTGCACGGTCGAACGGATCGTCCCGCTCAAGCGTTTCAAAGGCAAAATCAAAGCCGATCACGCCGTGATTATTCCGCAGCGCCCTTGCACCAACATACCGGCTGTCATGACGATAGCGCAGATTGATGCGTGCAGACCGCCCTATCTGTCCCGAAACATAGGTTGCACCATTCAGCGCGCCGGCCGATACGCCGATTGTGCAGCGAAAATTCAAGTCAGCTTCCATCAATGCGTCCAAAACACCTTCGCCGTAAACGCCGCGGAAAGCGCCGCCCTCTAACACGATACAGCCCTCTGTCAGCCGGTCGGCCGCCTCTCCCTTAGGGAGACGGTCAATGCCCGAATAAACCTTTTCCATCTTTAAAACTTCCCTTTGCCGTTCAATTATTCTTTTGGCGGCTCCGCAGCTTTTTTGGAAGCGGTCAGCTTTTCTTTCAGCTTATCGCTTGCAAAAACAAAGGATATTGTAATGCCTATAAGCAGAACCAGAATGCCAATTATAAGCTCCCATCCGCCGCGATAGGCGTCTGCTCCGCCAATCTTTTGAAAAATTGATGGAATGGAGCCGATCACAAAGCCGAAAATCGCCCAATAGGTCGCCCGGGGAAAACGCTTTAAAAGCCAGTCGATCAGCTTGGAACCGCCTAAAATACCGCCCAAAATACCGATTCCCACCGGAATCAGCAGCAGAATATTCATTTTTGCAATCGCAGTGGTAATGGTTTCGTACACGCCGAGCAGCAGCATAACAAAGCTTCCGCTCAAACCCGGAATAATCATGCAGATTGCTGCCAGCGCCGCATAAAGCATTAGCTTGATAAAGACGAAAACGTCAAGCTCCCGAATCACTGTGCTTGTCCCCTCCGGCGTCAAAAACGCCATCACAAGCATGATAGCAAACGTAACGGCAAACGGGATCAGATTCCAAGCGCAAAAGCCGCCCGTGACCGATTTTTTTAACAGCATCGGAATGCTTCCGACAATAACGCCGATAAAGAAAAAGTTTGTCGCCATATAGTAGTTGTCAAGCAGCCAGGTAAGCGCCTTGCTCAGAAGAACAATAGCCAAAACTGCGCCAAGTCCAATCGGAATCAGAAAAAGAATGCTCTTTTTAAATTCCTTTCGGATGTTGCTGACCGCCCCGATCAGACGGTCGAACACACCGCAGATTACAGCCATTGTACCGCCGCTGACGCCTGGAATAATGTTGGCAAGTCCAATGATCATACCGATGATAAAAAGCTGAAACCACTCCATAAATACTGCTCCTTTGATTTATGAGAACTGTACGCCGGAAAGCATAACCGTTCCTGTACTACTATCGTAAAAAATCCCGTTCGTATCGCGCCGCATGACAAAGGCGTCCGTTTGATAAAAAAGAGGCAGGAAAACCCCGTCGCTTAAAATCTGCTGTTCTGCACTCCGGCATTTTGAAACAGCCTCCTGCACAGTCTGCGCAGAAGACACGTCCGAAAGCAGCGAATCAACCTGTGCATTTTGATAACCGGAGGTGTTTTCAGAAGAATCCGAAACAAACAGCGTAAGATAGGAGAGAGCGCTGTTGTCCGCGGCCGTATAATAAACCGCCGCCATATCGTAATCACCAGAAGCAATCCTGCTGCGGTATTCCGAAGCGCTCACTGTCTCCACACTGATATATAGGGAAAGATCCCGCTGAAGCAGTTGAGAGACCTGTAAAAAGTACGGCGTAACATCCTGCTCTGCATCCTTGTTTATCAAAAGGGTCATCCCGTTGATTGCAGATCGTCCAATCTCAGATAAGCCCTGACTATACAAGGCTTCTCCAGACGGTATGTCTATACTGACGCCCGAAGTATGCCCATCCGCCGCATAAGCTATGCCGAACATAGCCGCACTGTCCGGCACAAGCGTATCCGCCGTTTTCAGATAAGAAGGCAGAATCGGCTCATAGGCACTGCGGTCGAAGCACTGCGCAATTCCCCGCCGGATATTAGCGTTCGCCAGCGTATCCTTTTTGGTATTCAACAAAATTCCCCATGTGCCGCTTTCGATCCATGCGACCTGATATTCTTCTTCCGGCAAAGCGGAAGCCGCTTCACCGGACAGCAGCATGGCGTCCACGGTTCCCTCTTTCAGGCGGTCTATATCAAGCCGCGTTTCCTTATCCGTTGTGATGCGCAGGCGAATCTGATCCGCACTGACCTTGTCCGCATCATAGTATGCGCTGTTTTTTACCAGGCGGATCTGGGAAGAAGCGTCCCATGAGGAAATCCGATAAGCGCCGTTAGAGAGAATGGTATCTTTGTTCAGTCCATACCGGCCGCGCGTCTCCTCAAAAAAAGATTCGTTGCACGGCATGGCATAAGTAGTGGCCAGCAAATTTAAAAAATAATCGTTTGCCGATTGCAGGCGGAAAACAACCGTGCGGTCATTCTGTGCAAAAACGCCAAGACTTTCCTCGGAAAGCGTTCCATTGTTCACCTCTTCGGCATTCTCAATGCAGAAAAACCGCGACGCAGCAGCGGAGCCGGTATCCGGCCGAAGCAAACGCCGGAAAGCAAATACAAAATCCTGCGCTGTTACCGGCGCAGACTGCTCATTTTTCTCCTCATCCAGATAAAACCACTGCGCATCCTCCCGAATCGTGACAGTATAGGTTTTTCCATCCTCTGAAACGCTCGTATCTTCGGCAAGCGCTTTCTGAACGTTTCCGTCCGAATCAATGTGATAAAGCCCCTGCATAATATGGCGCAGCAAAATAGCAGCATCCTGTGTGCTTGCATTCTGCGGATCGATATTTTTAGGGCTTGCCGAAAGGTCATAGGCCACCGATATGGTCTTTTTTTCCATGCTGCATGCCGCACAGGTGCAGATAAACAGCACGGCACAAAGCAAAAGAGCCATTTTTTTCATTTTCGGCACTCCCCCTTCTTCATCATTTTCCATATGATATGATAGCATTTGTACGCCTCAATAACAATGAATATTCCGTAAAACTTGAGTAAATACGAATTTCAGACAAAAAGGGACGTCCGCCCGAAAGCAGACGTTCCCTTTTAAAAGACGCAAACAGGACAATTCTATGCTATTTCGCTACAAAAATCGTAATACTTGAAACCTTGGAACGATCCACCACGCTGCCCACCGACTGATCCAGCTCAATAATCTCTCCGCTCTCATAATCCGGATTGGAAACCTGCTTCACTGTAACGCTTAAGCCGGCTTCCTCCAGATAAGAACGATATGCGTCTACTGTAATCGGATTGCCGCTGTCATCCTTAAGCGGCGGCAGACTGACAAACCGCGCGCCCTTGCTGACCGTCAGCTCGATCTGTGTTCCTTCTGGAACCGTTTCTCCCTCTTCAACATCCTGCTTCATAATCACGCCAATATCTATTGTATCGTCAAATTCTTCTTTTTTCGAAAAGGTAAACACGGAGCTGTATACAGCCGAACCGACAATATCATCATAGTATTTCCCGACAAAATTGTCCACTGTAATGCCGGTCAGCTTACTCACTTCCTGCGAAGATTCCCTCGAGCTTTCGGAAGCCTCATCCGAACTGACAGACGATTCATCAGAAATAAGCGCGGAGGACTCGCCGCTGTTTTGCGAAACAGTCGGACGGTTTCCGCCCAGAACAATCGTATAGGCGGCGAAGAAAAGGATCAGCATGATCGGCAGGGAAACAAGCAGTACGATCAGCCAGACTGGGAGCTTATCATACCAATGCTTTTTCCCTTTTGACCTTTTCGATGATGCGGAATCGACAGTATTTTCCTTTCCTGCCTCCGGCTTTATAGCCGGTACAACGGCCGGCGCATGGTAAAGCGCGTCCGTAAGCTGCCCGACTGAGCGGATGCGCTGTGTGCAGCCAATCGCAAGGCCCTGCATAATGGCGTCGGAAACCTCTGCCGGAACCGTTTGATTCAGCTGAGCGGGCGCGGGCAGAGCATCCCCCTGCATACGGAGATCCGCGCGCGTTACCGTCACTCCAGTTAAAGTGCGATATAAAACGGCGCTTAGAGCATAGACATCCGTCCACTCGCCATGTCCGGTACATTTTTCATATTGCTCCGGTGCGGCATAGCCGGAAAACAGCTCTGCCTTAACCTCCGAATTGATCGCACGGGCCGCGGCGGTACACACGCCCTTTAAGCGAAGCGTACCGTCCCCCGCCACCAGGATTGTGTCCGGGCTGATTCCGCGATGTACGATTCCGTGCGCGTTCAGGAGCGCAACCGTATCAAAAAGCGGACGGAACAAAAGACGCGCCTTCTGCCAGGAGAGATTAACAGGCTGATCATTCAGATAAGACGTGAACGTAACGCAGGAGACATCCTCATATACGGTGTAAATCGTTGCATAATCCGTAAAAATATCGACCGCGCGCAAAAGACAGCTCTCCTGTGTACGCAGTGCAATCAGTTGTCTTGACAGCTCGACAAAATCCGTCATCAGCGCTTTGTATTGAATCTCGTTTCCGGGATTCACCGAGATTGTTTTTCCGTCGGCTTCACGGTGCGAAAGCGTACCTGGAAAAAATTCACGCAGACGCACGCGCTTCTGCACCGATTCGTCATAGGCGAGATAGCTCACGCCCTCGCCGTTGCGATCAAGCGCCACGCCGACCTGATAGCGTTTAGCAACCAGCGTACCCGGCGCAAGCAGGGAATCCTTCAACAGCGAAGGATCGCTGTTGCTCTTGCCGCAGTACGGGCAGTGATTGCCGTCGATCGGTTTCATACAATGAAAGCATCTGTTTTCCATCTGTCAAAGCCTCCCACATGGAATCCGCAAAATATGCGGTCTTTCCTTCTTCTTATCGTAACAGTTGTCTGCCGATTTGTCAATCTAAAGTGAGCGGGACAAGCAGTCCTTTGCCCGTACAGACCGCACGATTTAATCGCCTGTATCCGGCCGAATCAAAAGAAACGGTGATCAAATCCGGCTCCACGGAACGTATGGTTCCATCCCCGAAACTTGCATGCCGCACCCGCATCTCTGGGACAAATTCGATTGTTTCTTCCTCCGTCCTTGCTTTCGGCACAGGTTTTTCCTGCAAAAATTGCCGGATAAAAGGACTTGGCGCAACCGGCTCTCCATTCAGCCGGCTGCTTTCGAACATGACAAGCTTCCGCTTCGCACGGGTTGCGGCAACATAGAAAAGCCGTACCTCATTCTCATATGCGGAACAGTCTTCTTCCTTACGCCGGGCTTTTGCATCGCATGAAGGCAGTATATCGTCGTAAATGTCTAAAAGATACACCGTATCAAATTCCATTCCCTTGCTGGAATGAATGGTAGAAAGCACGACGGACGCTTCCGGATCGGCGCTCTCCCTCACCGCAAGGGAAAGCGCGGCAAGACGCGCGTTCAGCTCGACAGGACGCTTAATGCCGGACGCTACCTGTGTAAGCACAGCGAGCTTTTGATAGGCGCTGATTTTGGAAAACCCGCTCAAGCGGTGTTCAATGAAACGGTCATAGCCGAGCTCTTTTCGAATAGTTTCGATTGCGTCCGCTGGACACATTACCAACAGTCTGCGGAACAGATCACGGCTTTTTAGCAGCAATCCTCTCCGGTATTCCGGTAAAGAAGAAAACGATGCTGCACAGTCAAAAACCGATGGATATTCTTCGATATTCTCCTTTGTGTAAAGGAAAATAAGCCGCGAGCAGCCAAGCTTGTAATAGAGACGGGAAAAAGCCTCAATATCGCGGGGATTCGCAGCCAAACGCAGATAAGCCCGTATATCTTCAACTACGGCGGAGCTAAAAAACGTCATCTCCCGCTCGCGGCAGGTATAACGGATTCCTTCGCGGGAAAGCAAATCGATCAGCGCCACAGCGGATTCATTGTTTTTATACAATATGGCCTGCCTGCCCTGCCCATCATACCGTTTGATGCGCGACACAATGCAGCCGCACTGCTGTTCGTAATCCGTCAAACGCACTGTTTCTACCGCTTCAGAAGAGCAAACCGTCGTCCCGCAGATCATATGCTTTTCATAGCGCATACGGTTTTGCGCGATAAAACGATCGGCACACTTTACAATTTTACAATCCGAGCGATAGTTTGTCTCCATTTTTAAAATCTGTGCATCTGCATACGTCTCGGAAAAACGTAAAAGCTCGTCGGGGCTTGCACCGCGGAAAGAATAGATGCTCTGATCCTCATCGCCCACCATGAAAAGCATCGATCCCTTCTGCACAAGCAACTCAAGAATGCGATGCTGCAAAAGCGAGGTATCCTGCGCTTCATCCACGCACACTGCGTCATATTGCCCCTGAAACCAAGACCTCACATTCGGACAGCGCCTGAAAACATCAAGACACAGGCTGAGCATATCGTCAAAATCCATCAGACGGTTTTTCCTGCATACCGCAATATATCCATCATAAATTTCCGCAAAGGACTCGATTCCGTTTTCCGCCTGTTTCGGCGAAAACATCCGGTTTTTGATCCGCCCGATTTCCTGCTCAATTTCTTCAAGCTGATCGTCGTTCGGATATTCTCCTGTCACTCTCCGCACCGTATCGCGCAGGATACGATATTTAAGAGCCGCCCGTTCTCCCGCCAGAAGAACAGGAAGCGGGCGGCGGTATCGCTTTGCATATTGCCGCAGGACAGAGTAGCAAAAGCTATGAATCGTCGAAAAGTGTACCGGCGGCAAATCGGGAAAGAGTACCGAAAAACGACGCTGCATATCTGCGGCTGTCTCCCGACTGAATGTCAGCGTTAAAATCCGCGAAGGATTCATATGCAGCTCCGTTATACAGTATGCAATACGCGCAGTCAGCACCGTCGTTTTGCCTGAGCCCGGAACCGCCAGCAGAAGCACATGCCGTGCACTCGTCGCAACGGCCTGCTGCTGTTGGCTGTTTAAGAAAATACCGCGCATATCTGAAAGATAGGAAAAAAGCCTGCTCACTTCTTCTTGCGCACCACCGAGAGCGGCAGATACGCGCGGTCGCTTTCAATCGACAGCGCCATCTCCGGATGACAGGCAGCTTCGACCGATTCGCCCGCCTCATTCTGCATGCCGCGTACCACAAGGGAAACCGGCTCTTTCCCCGGCTCCAAAATTTCAATTGTATCTCCTTCGCAGAATTTATTTTTCTGCGTGAGAAAAAGCCTGCCGTTTTCATATGTGCGGGTGATGGCGACAATATCGTATTCGCGGATGTATCCGCCGTTTTCATAATACTGCGCAGGCGTATCGAAGTAAAAGCCTGTGCTGTACTGCCGGTGGCTCACCTTTTCAACCTCGTCGCGCAGCCACGGCCGCAGAGCAAACCCAGATGGATTCCGCAGATAGTCGTCCACCGCTATGCGGTAGGCATTTGTGACCACTGCGACATAGTAGGAAGACTTTGCACGGCCCTCAATTTTCAGGCTGGTAACGCCTATTTCCGCAAGCTTGTCAATGTAATCGAGCATACAGAGATCCTTTGCGTTCAGTATATAGCTGCCCTTCTCGTCCTCAAAAACCGGAAAATACTGTCCCGGCCGTTTTTCCTCCATAAGATAATAGCCCCAGCGGCAGGGCTGCGCGCATTCGCCGCGGTTTGCGTCCCGTCCGGTCAGATAGTTCGACAAGACACAGCGTCCGGAAAACGACATGCACATTGCACCGTGTACAAACACCTCGATTTCAAGCTCCGGCGGCGTCCTCCGGCGGAGCTCCGCAATCTCTGAAAGGGAGAGCTCCCGCGCAAGTACGATGCGTTTTGCCCCAAGGTTATAGAGCATATTAGCTGTCTCATAGTTGACTATGCCGTTCTGCGTCGAAATATGGATTTCAAGCTCCGGCGCCTCACGCCTTACCACCGCAAAGGCGCCAAGATCGGAGACAATCACTGCATCCACGCCTGCTGACCGCACTGTTTTCAGATAGGCGGGGAGCGCGTCAATCTCCCCGTTCCGCGGCAGAACGTTGACCGTCAAATATACCCTCACATTCCGCGCATGGCAGAACGTAACTGCTTCCTTTAGCTCCTGTTCGTCAAAATTCGCCTGTGAAGCCCGCATGCCGAACTGTTTGCCCGCAAGATAAACAGCATCCGCGCCGTATTGAACAGCCGCGCGAAGCCGCTCAAAATCTCCGGCCGGCGACAACACCTCAAGCGATACCCCGTTATTCATTCGGTTTCCCCCGTTTAGAGTTACAGCACACCGCTTTCCTGTCAGCAAAAGCAATGTGCTGTACTTTTCTATTCCTTCATTCGCTCTTTCCGTTTTCTGTCAGGTGAGCCCTGCTTTACGCAGATTGACCTGATGCTCCTCATACGTCTTTGCATAATAGAACTTGCCGGTTTTTAGATTGCTGCAAAAGAAATAGTAGTCTGTATCCGCCGGATTCAAAGCCGCCTTAATGGCATCCTCACCGGGGTTGCAAATTGCTCCCGGCGGCAGTCCGCCGCTCTTGTAGGTGTCATATGCATCGAGAATTTCCTGATTTACCTCCGAACCCATCTGCTCCTTTAATTCCCGGGCATAAACGCGCGTCGGATCGGCTTGCAGCAGCGGGTATACGCCAGGGCTGTCCAAACGGTTGTGATAAACCGACGAAACCTTTTCCATCTCCGAGGTTTTTCCCGCTTCCTCTTGTATGATGGAGGCAAGCCGGATCGTATCCTCTTCCGTCATGCCAAGCTCCTGCATTCTTACCTTATATGGCTCCACCTTGGCTTCATAGTTATCGAGCATTTTCTTAATAACATTTGCCGGACTGTCATTCTGATAGAAGAAATAGGTGTCCGGAAACAAAAAGCCCTCAAGCCGGTGATATTTCATCGGATCGTCCGTCAAATCCTCCTCAAAGGCATAACCGAAGCTTTCCGTACTATCCGCCGCAGCTATAAAGTCCTCCGCGCTGCATACGCCTTTTTCCTCAAGACGGTTCGCCATCTGATACAGCGTAAAGCCCTCTGGGAACGTGACGGAAACTTCCTCGCGGGATGCGCCGTATTTAAACAGTTCCGTAATAATCATGCTGTACGACATATTTGAATTCAGCGTATAAGTACCGTAGTGAAACGATCCTTCCGGATTATTAAACTTATAATATACCCGAAACAGGAAAGCAGAATTTACGACGCCTTTTTCCTCAAGAAGTTCTGCCACATCGGCAACCGTCGCGTTCTGCGGAACCTCAAAAGCAATTGCGCGGTCCGCTTTGCCGAAACCGAACGCATCCTGCGCGCCGAAAATGATAACCATAGACAAAAGAGCGGAAATTCCCACAATGATAATCCCGATCATAACGCGCGCAAAAGCAGATTTTCTGCGTTTTTTGCGGATCTTCCCCGCATCTTCGTGCAGCGTATACTCTGGGATTTCCTCAAGCTTTTTTCCGAGATCAAGCTGAAATCCCTTTAGACGGCGGCCTGCGATTGTATTTTCCTCTGCTTTTTTTGCACTGTCGCACGCAGGTTCTTCCTCCGCTAACGATTCTGTCCCGTCTTCCTGTACCTGCGCTTTTTCGAATGATGCATCCTCTTCCGCAGAGATCTGCCTTTCTTCCGCCGGGTTTTCCAGTCTCTCAGAAAGCGGATTCACGTCAGAAGCAGCGGATACATCCGTCTCCGACGGATGCTGCGTCTCCTCGGACAAGCGCTTTTCTTCATCAGCCATTTTCATGGTCCTCCTGTTTTCTAATGGTCAATATATATTTCGACGTTACGACATAATCCGCCGCCACATCATATCTTCCATGCGGCAGCCTGTTCGCAATGCAGGAAGGATAGCAAATTCCCGCCTTTACGCCGCCAAACCGCTGTAAAAAACGGTCGTAATATCCCTTTCCGAAACCAATGCGGTACCCTTCTGTATCAAAGGCAAAGGCCGGCAGAATGCAAAGCGCGCCGGAAAAATCCCGTACCTTCGGATGAATCGTCGGATCCGGTTCCAGAAGCCCGAATGTATCCTCTTTAAGCTCTTCCAGGCTTTGAATTTGAAAAAAAGCCATATGTCCGTTCCGATCCAGACATTTTGGAACAGCCACTGCTTTTCCCAGCGAAAAAGCATGATGTATCAGTCCTGTGGTATCTACCTCAATCGGCGTTGATACAAAGCAGAGAAGTGTTTTGGCGTCGCGATAAAACGCCGCAGAGGTAATCCGTCTCAGAATAGCGGCGTCCGCTTTCTGCTTTTGTGCGGGATCCATATTCTCACGTATTTTTCGGTATTTTGCGCGCAGCTCTTTTTTCAGCGGACGAATATCGACTATTTTACGCATAAAACCGCGTCCCTTACAAGCGCAGCCCGCTCTTTTGAAATCAGCCGCTCAATCAGCGCAAAGGCGAAACGATCCGCTACGCCTGCGCCCCGCGCCGTGATAAAAATCCCGTCCGCTTCAACCGGCTCACCGGTTACCTGTGCGCCTGAAAGCTGCTCTTCAAAGCCGGTATAGCAGGTGGCACGTTTTCCGCTTAAAAGTCCTTTATGCCCTAAAATGGACGGAGCCGCACAGATTGCGCCAATCGGAATCTCTTTCTTTACGCAATAATCAATCATATCGGAAACAACCTCAGACTGCTCCAGATTGAGCGTTCCCGGCATGCCGCCCGGCAGAACGATCATCTGCGTCTTCTCCGGATCAATTTCATCGGGAAGAATGTCAGCCTGCACGGTAATGCCGTGCGAGCCGCGCACCAGCTTTCCCGTTATGCCGACTGTCTGCACGGAAAGCTCGCACCGGCGGAGGTAGTCCACCGGCGTCAGCGCCTCCACCTCTTCAAAACCATCCGCTAAAAAGACATAGATCATTATTTTCCCTCCGTCGGCGGGCCTCCGCCATATTTTCCTCTTTAGTTTAACATTAAATTCATATATCCGTCAATCTTTAACGGGATTTTTTGCCCATTCTCCTGAAAAAGGGGCTTTATCATCCCATAAGGCTTGCTTTTCCCGCCGACTCCCTCCGCAAAAACGCGAAGCGCGTCTTTTTCTCTGCAAAGAGCGCCCGCCGCAAGAGCAAGTGCTTTGCCGGAAAGCGAGGTCTCCCGAATAAAAAGCGTATCTTTCTCTTCCTCAAACGCAAGATATCCGCTCCCGCACGAGGTTTCGGCCAGCACAATCTCTCCGCCGGTACGCAGAAAATCCTCATAGCGGAATACGCACATCGCCGGATACAGCTCAAACGCCGCGCTGTGCAAAGCCAAAAGGCCGCGCCGGAAAGCAAGAAAGTCGTTCAGCCCGCAAGGGGAAAACGACGCTTCCGCCCCAAGCATGCGCGGGATCTGCGTCCTGCCATGAAAAAAGAACGTCCGGTAGCCAAGCTTCCGATACATGGAAAACAAAGACTGTTCAGCCGGAACAAGCGCGGCAAAACGCGCCCCCTCTGCACGAGCCGTATCACAGGCATACGCCTCAAGCGCAGTCATAACACCCCGTCCGCGAAAGGCCGGATCGGTCGCCACCGCATAAAGATAGCGGCTTTCCTGCGCCGTATTCTTTAAATAAAACACAGCAGGCAGGGAAAACAGCATGCCTGCCATGGTGTCGCCGGATAACGCCGCAAAGCAGGTTCGCTCAAAGGGCGCATGATCGAAAAAGGCGTCGATCATTTCCGGATCATCGCCGAAAACACGCTGCCAAAGCGAGCGTGCGCTGTCTCGATACGTTTTGTCCGCATGCAAAAGCCTGATTGTCATTTTGCCAGCGTTACCCCGTATTTTGTTACCAGAAACGCCGGGTGATATGACTCTTTTGCACGACGGAGACCCTCGATTCCAAGATCCTCTTCCCGGTTCACATAGGTATAATCTCTGCACATCTGTGACAGAAATTCGCGGTTAATCGCCGGGTACGCTCCCTGTATGCGGGAGAAAGCTTTTTCAAAGTGCACCACAACTGTGTCGCTGTTCAGCCGTTCGCCCACAGTATAGGCTGCAACCTCGCCGTTTACACGTAAAAGTCCGCCGAAACAGCCGAGCTCCTCCATATGCGTTAAGCACAGCCGAATCGCGCAGCGCTCCGCCAATACTCCGTCTTCTTTGGTATCGGCGTTTTCCACGCTCCAGCGATGATTCATTTCCAAGCACTCTGCAACGTTATCCGGCGTAATTGGCTCGAACGACCAGTCGTTCTCGTAAAACCGCGCCAGATGGTTACGCTTGCCATGATACTTCTTGCCCGAAAGATTGACAAGATCCGAAACCCGATAAACATAGTCCGCATAATCACGGTGCTCTGTAATTTCAAATTTTTCAGGGAACAGCCGCAGCAGTTCTTCCTTATCCGCTTTCTCCATGCTGTGCATCCGAAAGCGGATCCCAACCTCATGACAGTGCTTTAGCAGCGCCTCAATCACTGGTCTGATGTCGCCGACGCCCGCAGGATAGAGGAAAGAGATGCCGTCCTCTCCCTCATCGTTGCGCAGTCCTACGACATAATAATCGTTTATCCTGCAAACGCGCGCATCATATGTTTTCTGCCACGCATAGTGGTTGCCGAAGCAATATTCGCAGGACATATGATGCGTTTTCTGTAAAATCTCCCGCATCCACGGGCCGTCATTTAATGTTATTTTGTGAAAATCAAGCATAAAGCTCCTTATTCAGTACCCTCACAATCTCCTCTGTAATTGCCTCCTGCGCTCTTGGAATTCCGTCCTGCGCGCACGGTATCACAATCCAGCCTTCTTTTTTGGCTGCATAAGCCGCAGTTCGTTCGCACTGCTCCAAATATTTCCGGTTTTTCTCGTGAATATCCTTTTTGCTTTCATCGCCGCCGTACCGCTTTTCTATCAGCCTGTCCGCCGCATCGCGCGGCATATCAAGAAATAAAATGCGATTTGGACGCGGCAGGCCGAGCTTTTCGTACTCATAATCCGAAAGCCAGCTCAAAAAGCTGTCCCACTCCTCCTGCGGAAGCTTCCCCATTTGATGTATGGCGTTCGAGCTTACATAGCGCGTTGCGATCACAAGCCCGTCCGACTCGTAAAAATCACGCCAGTATTTCATATAGCTTGCATACCGGTCCACCGCATAAAAGCTCGACGCGGCATAGGCGTTTATATCGTCCGCATTCTGCGAAAACTCGCCGGAGAGATACATTCGAACCAATACGGACGAAGGCTGTTCGTAATCGGGAAAGGAAATAAGCTTCACCCGTTTTCCTGCCCGATCGAGTATGTCATACAGCCGTTTGGCCTGCGTCGTTTTCCCAGAGCCGTCCAGTCCGTCTATCACAATCAGTTTTCCGCTCATGCGCGTGCCTCCCAGCAGGATTGCTCCGCTTTCTCATGCAGCATGATATACTTTTCTCTCATTTCCGCCGCCTTTCCGCAGCTCATTTTCCCTTCACTGCATCCTTTTTTATAGCAGGAAGGTCCTGCGTCCTTAAAAAGCGTGGGCGCCACTTCGCTGACCAGCCGAAGCATCTCCTCAGCCGCAGCGCGGATTTCCCACTGCGCGCGGTTGCAGCAGCGGTGTTTGAAAAAGTTATACAGGCTGCGCGCGTTCATTGTTACGATCATCTGCGTGTCGCAGGCATTCGGCAAAACGAAGCGCGCGTCCTCTATGGCTTTTTTCTCCGCCATGCTTTTGGCCTGCTTTTCATTTTTTCCTTCCGCAAGAAACGCCGCATAGTGCTTGTCACGCAGAATATCGGTCAAGCGGTTATATGCTTCAAGATCGTTTTTCATCGTTTCCTCATAAACGGCAAGCGCCTCCGGCGTATTGAGCACCTCCGGCGGCGTGATGTATACAAAACCGTCCTTTTTCACATAGCGCTGGCTCTGCACCGAAAAAGAAGCAATGCGGTGACGTGTAATCTGCGCTAAAAATGCACGGGAAACGCCTTCTATCCCAAAGGTGAAGCTCACATGCTCGACGGGGCTTTCATGCCCTAAAGACGCGAGCATTTCCACAAAATCAGCGGCTTTTCTTTCATCCAGGCCCTCATAAAGATCGCTGGCCGTCGTATTCGCGGCATAGCAGAGCTTAGCCGCCGCCGCTACAACCCGCTCCGGATTCGGGGTATATGAAAGCAATGTAATTTTCATTCTGCTTGTCCTCCTGTCCAGCTTAAAACAAAGAGGGAACATTCCCTCTTTGTTTTAAGCTTTGCATTGTTTTGATAAACATCCATTGATGTACAACTTTTAAAGTTCCATTATAAAAGCCGGCGCTTTTATTGTGTGCCGCCCGCGCAGTCAATATCCTCAAGGCGCGGCGGGAAAAACTCGTTGACTGGGAACTTGATCTTTTTAAACAGCTCGCACGGATCATCCGCCGACGTTACGCACTCCTTATCCGGAATACAGAAGTCATAGACCGGCACCATCATCTGAACGTTGCGCTCCAGTTGTACGATGGAGAACAGGCCGATGCTGATGCAGACAATTTTGGCGGGGCGCACGCTGTCAAATTCGTCGTCAAACAGCTTGGAAACAACCGCCGGGCACGTAAACTGTACTTCCTTCCCGCAGTCCGGAACGTCGCATACGCGGCACGCCAGACAAATCGGATCGACAACCGATAAGTTCGCAGTAGGCAGATTTTCGTCACAGCAGCAGTTTTTATCGTTATTGACGATCAGCCGGTTCGACGTAAACTGATTGACGCTGCCCTCGCTTCCGTAAAGAATCACCTTTTTCTGGAATACGCTGATCCCTTCCACCTTAACCGGCGGCGTCATCGGCGATACGACCGCTTCAAGCCTTACAAGAAAGTAAAACGTCATATCCACTGAGAAAAAGCCTTTGTTAAAGGGAACCGGCTCTACATCCATCAAAACGGTGTATACCTGCACATTTTTGCACTTGACCGCAGTCGAGTTGTCGATGATCGACTGATTCAGCGGCGTAAAATAAACCTGCAGATCTTCTAAACAGTCCTTGTCGGAGCAGCTGTCGTAAATCCGTCCGGCATTGATGCAGACCGCTTCTTTAAAGCCGTTCTGCCCGCCGGACTGCTGCGCCGCAAATTTCGGTTCAGCCATAAGAATCCTCCTCATCCTTTAAGTCGGGAGAGCGCGCCCTCCCTTGCAGGCGTGAAGAAATGAATACGCCTATTCCATAGTATGAGAAAAACGCCGTTTGGTGCACCGGACACAGAAAAACTGCTTTAAGCGAAATCTGTACTGAACGTCTCCATTTTACCACATGCCGTGCTTTTCTTCAACCAAAAATGATTGCTGAGGCGATAAAACTACAAACGAGGCCTTCTTTCAGCTAAAATCAGCATCTGTTACCGAATTGTAACTTGATATTTTACTATACGCCCTGTACAATAGAAAATAGCGTTTATCGCTGTTTTTTCGATTTCATCCATCGACAAAACTAAATAGACAGAAATAATCAATCAATAACGGGGTGATATTTTTGAAAAAGAAACGCTTTCGCACAGCGGCGTGTCTTTGCACGTTGATTCTGCTTTTCACCGCCTTGCCGCAGTCAGCCACAGCGGAAGGAACACAGGCGCAGAACCTTACAGCAGCGGCGGTTATGACACTGAACGGTACGGAGTCCGGCGTCTCCAAGCTTAAGGACGGTGCCTATACGTCCAAAGTATCCTGCAAGGCAGGGGATACGCTTAACATCTCTGCCGACACGGAAATCTGGTCCATTTATCTGATTTTTGACCGCGCACCTGAAAAATACACCGTCGAAAGCGAAGGACAGACACAAGCATGCGGTCTATCCGGTTTTCTGCATGAGGTCGTGCGCCCAACGGCGCCTTCTAAGGAAATCACCATTACGCTTCCGGAGTCCATACTCTGCGACGTCAGCGTATATGCGAAAGGCACGCTTCCAGACTCCGTGCAGGACTGGAACGCGCCGTATGACGACTGCGATATGCTTCTTTTACCGACCCATGCGGACGACGAACATATCTTTTTCGGCGGTATCATGCCTTATTATGCCGGAGAAAAAGGAATGAAGGTGCAGGTCGCCTATCTTACGAACCATTGGGGCGAGCCGTACCGCCCGCACGAGCTGTTAAATGGTCTGTGGGAAGTGGGAATCCGCGCATATCCGATTATCTCGGAATTTCCCGACTATTATTCCAAAGCACTGGAGCACGCCAAAACATTATATGATACGAACGATATGCTTGCCTATGAGGTAGAGCTTTTGCGCCGCTTCAAGCCCGAAGTTGTTGTCGATCATGATATAAACGGCGAATACGGCCACGGCGTACATATGCTCAACACCTGGATTTTACAGCAGGCTGTCGAGCAGAGCGGCGATGTACAGTATTTTCCGGAGTCAGCCCAGAAATACGGCACATTCGACGTACAGAAGACTTATCTGCACCTGTATCCGGAAAACGAACTGATTATGGACGTCGATACGCCGCTTACGGCTTTCGGCGGAAAAACCGCCTATGAAATGGCGGTTGCCGGCTTTGCAAAGCATGCCTCGCAGCAAAAGTGGTTCTCTGTTGAAAAGAGCGGGAAATACGACTGCCGGAAATTTGGTCTTTACCGTACAACAGTCGGCTCTGACAGCGGAATCGGCGACTTTTTTGAAAACGTAACGTTTTCGGACGCGCCGGAGCCCGAACCGTCCGAACCGGAGGAAAGCAGCGCGGAACCGTCTGAAGCCCCGCAGGATGAATCCTCCGAGCTGACCGATAAGGAAAACGCATCCATTTCCCCGCTTCATCTGATACTCATGATTGCAGGCGCAGCCGTACTGGCCGCTTTGATCGTATGGTTTGCAGCAAGGAGGAATAAGAAAAAATGAAAATCAAAGGAGCAGCCGCTGTAAAAAAACCGGTGGGACGCGTTAAAAGAGTCATAGGACGCAGCGCTATTATTCTGGGCATTACGGTAGCCGCCGTTCTTGTACTGTTTTACACGGCAATGCTGGTGATCTGCTACGGTCCCTCGCCGCGGGCGCGCGACTTGTTCGTCAACACCTGTATGGAAACAAGCTTCGCAAAATACTTTCCGCCTCTCGTCATGTCCAGAGAGCAGATTGACGCAATCGAAGAAGCAAACGCCATTATTGATAACGGCGAAGTTACCGACAACACACAGGATTTTACGAATATCGATCAGAATACTGAACAGCCCGATATTGAAGTTGTCGACGTCGTCGGTTCAACCTTTAAAGGAAAAATGATGATTGTCAAGGATCCTTCCCGTGTGGTGGTCGGTACCTCCGCCGAATCATTCAGTTCCTCTGTGCCGGGCAAAAAGCTCGATCAAATTATCGCCGACTCCGGTGCAATCGCCGGAACAAATGCCGGCGGCTTTGTGGACGACGGCGGCGTCGGAAACGGCGGTATGCCTTTGGGAATCGTAATCAAAAACGGAAAATTATTGGCGGGAAGCCGCAGTACAGAGGCGACGCTGGTGGGATTTGACCAGAAAAACGTACTGCATGTCGGAACGATGACCGCCGGCGAAGCGCTCGACAAGGGGATGCGCGACGCAGTCAGCTTTGGTCCCGCCCTTGTTATCAACGGAAATCCGGCGGAAAACGCCGGCTCCGGCGGCGGACTGAATCCGCGCACCGCGCTCGGGCAGCGTGCCGATGGCTCGGTTTTGATCCTTGTGATCGACGGACGCCAGCCGCACAGTCTTGGCGCAACGCATAAGGATCTTGTAGACGTTATGGTACAGTTTGACGCAATCAACGCCTGCAATCTGGACGGCGGCTCCTCCTCTATGCTCTATTATGAGGGCGAGCTTATCTCGGTTTGCTCCTCGCTTTACGGTCCCAGACGCATTCCGACCGCCATCCTGGTAATATAAGGAGATACCGCTGTGGAAAAAAGTAAAAAGAAACACACAAAATTCTTTACAGCCGCATGGATTGTCACCGCATTTTTTGCATTGATAATCGGCATTACGCTGATCGTTCTCTGGAACTTTCTCTCCGCCTTCGAAAAATCGGATCCGCGCTATTATATTGACGAAGTAGTAAACGCCATTGAAGAAAAACGATATGACGATGCGGCGGCACTCTCCCATTTTGAAGAAAGCAAATTCTTTTCAAAATCGCAGTATACGTCGTATATCAAAGACACGCTCGGCGAAGGTACGGAGCTTAAGGTGATGGAAGCCAAGTCCGAAAAAGAGGGTGAAAAGGTCTACCGAGTGAAAGGCGCAAAGGGCGAGCTTCGCTTTTCCCTGACAGAACAGCCGGATACGCTTGGCTTTGGCCTTTCCAGCTATACGGTAAAGCAGGAGCTTGGCGAGAGCGGAAGCTGGAAAATTACAGCGCCCGACAATGTTCCGGTTTTGGTAAACGGCATAGAGCTTGACGAAAGCTACCGTGCAGATGAAGCGGTTTGGCCTGCACAGTTTAATACGCTGCATGATACATCTCTTGCTCCGCGTCTTGCTGTTTACAGGGTGGAC
>UQQY01000013.1 GCA_900543295.1 uncultured Oscillospiraceae bacterium
AACAGTCGAATGTCGGAACAAATTCTGGATATTTTATCAGAATTATTACATTTTCCATTTAAGAAACAAAGTATTCCATCATCGCCTTATCCATTTTGGTTCATGCCATAAAACAAGGAGGATGCACAGAATGTCGCTTGCGGCTTATATCCAAAAAATCATACATTTTTGCGCAAGGCATCGAAAATTGCTGCTCAGTATCTGCGGCACATTGTGTGCAGTTGCACTGTTTTTTTACCTGCGTGCATTTTTCGCCACAGGGGTGGACATGGACGGTGCCTTTCTCACAAAACAGAAAAACGGCGGAACAGTAGTCTATACCGGTTCTAACGCCTATGGCACGCTGTGTGTTTCCGTTTCTCAATCGGATCACGGCGCAGATGTCGTCTATACGGTTCCTCATAATAAAGCGCATACGTATACCGTGGCTTTTCAGCCGGACAGTGAGTTTTGGCAGACTGTCTCCATAACAGATGGCTGGACGGGAGAAGTTCTGTTCAACGGGAAATATCAAAAGGGCAACCGCTTCTTATATGACGAATATGATCGCCCTGTTTATGGGGATGTCGAACAAGCGGATGAAAAAAATCCATATATCAATTTTTCACCCAATCTCCGCCGCATGGCTGGATTTGCCTCTGGGGAATATGAGCATATCGCTGGGGATTGGCTCCGTCTTGTCTTGGGCGCCTCCCTCATTTTGCTCGTCTTCCTGCGTATCCGTTATCCGCTTCTCACTATGCGGATGGAGCGCCGCATTTTAGGACGTGAGCCTCTTCCGAGCGAAGCCCGCCTGCTGTTTCACACAGTGCTCCACCTCGTCATACTGTTTGCCGCAGCGCTTCTGCTGACCTCTGCCGTATAAGGAGGAACCAATGAAAGCAAAAGGATTTGTCGAATGCACAGTCGGCATTATTCTTCTTCCGTTGCTCTGTCTTCTGTTTGACGGAATACTGCTATGCGCCGCGGTCTATCCGGCTCTATCCGGTTTTTACTCACCTCTTTTGGTAAGTATTTTTCCGTTTTGTCTCATCTCGGTGTTCTTTTGGTATGGTATCTCCCGTCTCAGCCGTTTTACAATGGATGAAACCGGTGTTTCCATTCAAAACCGCTGGTATAAGAAGCAAAACCGCTCGTTATCCTGGGAAAAATGATGTATGTCAGGGAAACGATTGTGTTTTTCGGCTATTCAGCGCAGGAGTGCTACCTTTTCAGTTCTGACACAGGCTGTGTGCCGCCGTTTCAAGAAATCCATTCTTATTTTAAGCGTGCCGATATTGTTGTCATCCCTAAAAACGCAGAAACCACTGCTTGTCTGGAGCACTACAAAATATACCGGCTCAATACATGCGCGCTTTATCAAAACACAGGCTGCCCGTATTCTGGCAGGGTTTATCCGCCGGTGTGCCGCATATACTGGACGATGATGCTGATTCTTTTCCTTGTCTCAGGAATCGCTTTTGTGACAGCCGGAATTTTTTCCGGCCAATATACGCTTATCCTTGCCGGAATTCTCTTGATTATCGTTGCGCTTTATTCTGTGCGGCAGATTGTTCGCTGTCAAGCACAATGGAAAATAGATGAAGCTGGTGTTTACATCTCGAATCCTCATTACAAATCATGGAATCGGTGCGTCCTGTGGAGCGACCTTGTACAGGTGCATGAAACGGCGCTTACACTGTACTATAGCAAGTCTAACTCCTGTATGGACTACTATCTTTTTTCAGATCATCCGTTTACCGCCGACTGGGACTATGTCGGAAGTTATATTCACAGAGGAATTCTCTGCCTTCCAAGGTGCGAGGAGATAAAACGGTGTGTCGCGCGCTACAGCCGCTGCAAAATAGAAAAGAAGCAGATGCAGGAGTGAACGGCATAACAAAGTCAACTGGTCTCTTTCTGCAACTTCACCTGCTCGGTAAAGTCACGGCCATATGGCGGAATCTCCGGCTGGGCGAGCGCAAACAGCTCCTGTGCGCGCAAATCTGTTTCGATTCCATCCGGATGCATGCGGTACAAATCCGCAAAGTTTACTCCGACCGGCAGTGCGGTTTTCTTTTTGCAGGCTGAAAGAATTTCTGCGCCGCGACCGTTTAACGCAAGCACGCGCAGATAGGACGGTGCTTTTCTTTTGTCTCCGGCCTGAATTCCCAGTGCCGCGCAGCAAGCAATTCGACGCAGACGCGCATGTGGATAACGCTTGGTTTTGACGGATTCATAAAAATCCGCAAGCGAACCGGCCGTACGCGCCGCACGGTAAAGCCGGTTTTCTAAGCCCTCTCCCACGTCGGGCAGTCTTGCCAAATCCTCCGCCTGCATATTCCGCAGAACGTATAAAATATGCCGTTCAATCTCTGCCATACGCACAGGGGCCGCATTCTCTAAAAGCAGTCTCGACATGGCTCGATATGATTTTGGCGGCATGTACGGCGCACAGCGATACGGTTCGTCTATCTGTGCGCGCAGAAAGGATGCGCTCGCAAACATGCCTTCCGGGCTTACTCCGTCATGTGCCGCACCGGTTCGCTTCACTGCCAAAAACGTCATCTCCGGCGCTGTCTCGCGTACTGCCCGAATATACTCAACTGCAAGCAGGTCGTTTGGATTCGTAAAAACAGGGGATTCTCCGTAAACGGCTTCCCATGCCGCCTGCCTTGCACGCGGAAAGGACATGCCTTTTTTTAAAAAAGACTGCATTGCATCCGACGCTTCCACAGCAGAAAGGCGCGACGCCTGATCTGCAAGCAGCGCGGCATCCCCGCATTCGCTTCCAAAGCTTAGCGTTTCTGCACCTGACTCCCGCAGCAAAAAAACGGCGCCGCGCGCAAAATCCGACGCAGAAGAAAGCGCATATACTGCGGGCAATTCAATGACAAGATCCGCGCCATACTCTACCGCAGTTCTTGCGCGTGTCCATTTATCCAATATGGCAGGTTCCCCGCGCTGGACGAACGGACCGCTCATCACAACTGCAATATGGGTAAATCCCGCTGCTCTCGTTTTTTCTATATGCACACGATGGCCATTGTGGAACGGATTGTACTCTGCAATAATGCCGGCGATTTTCACGAAAACGCCTCCTTTTTTGATCGTAAGCCGCAGGAAAACACGATTTACACTTGAAATTTTTCGTCTATCGTAATAATATAAAGATAGTCGTGCCTTGTCAACGACTTTGTACGAGAAAAAGATACTCGGAAGGATGGAAAATATGAAAATCTTAGTCATCAATGCCGGCAGCTCCTCTCTTAAATATCAGCTGATCGACATGAAGGATGAAAGTGTAATCGCAAAGGGCAACTGTGAAAGAATCGGTGCGGGCGGACTCATCACCCATAAGGTCGGCGAGCAGAAGCTCCAGTATGAGGTGGACTTCCCGACGCACAAAGAAGCGTTCATGGAGGTCGTAAAGGTGCTGACCTCCGGCGAGGGCAAAGTAATCGACAATGTAAGTGAAATCGGCGCAGTCGGACATCGCGTCCTGCACGGCGGCGAGTTCTATAAAGTATCCACGCTGATTAACGAGCAGGTCGTCAAAACCATTGAAGATTTAAGTGAACTCGGCCCGCTTCACAACCCGCCGCAGGCCGCTGCTATTCGCGCCTGCCGTTCGGTTTTCGGAGAAGATGTCCCAATGGTCGCAGTGTTCGATACCTCGTTCCATCAGACAATGCCGGAAAAAGCCTATATGTTCGGTATTCCGTATGAATATTATGAGAAATACCACATCCGCAGATACGGCTTCCACGGTACGAGTCATCGTTATGTAAGCGGTCACTATCTCGAAAAAATCGGTAAAAAAGAAGGAACCAAAATCATTGTCTGCCATCTTGGCAACGGCTCCTCCATCACTGCGGTAAAGGATGGCGAATGCATCGATACCACGATGGGCTTTACTCCTCTTGACGGTTTTATTATGGGCACCCGCTCCGGCGGAATCGATCCCTCCGTCGTCACTTATCTGATGAATAAGGAGCATCTTACCCCGGACGAAATGAGCGACATCCTCAACAAAAAATCCGGCTTTCTTGGAATCTCCGGCCTGTCCTCTGATGCGCGCGATCTCGTCAACGCTTCGCACGAGGGTCACCATCGTGCAAGGCTGGCATGTGAAATCGTCCGTTACCAGATCAAAAAGTTCATCGGCGCATACGCGGCTGCTATGGGCGGCGTAGACGCAGTCCTCTTCACCGGTGGAATTGGCGAAAATTCCGGCGAGCTGCGTGCTGAGGTTTGTGAAGATCTGAAGTTCATGGGTATTGAGCTTGACGAATCTGAAAATGCACATAACACCGGCGAGGATCACAAGATTTCGAAAGCAGATTCACCTGTCGCGGTTTGGGTAATTCCGACAAACGAAGAGCTTGCTATCGCAAAAGACACCAAGGAAATCGTAGAAGCTTCCTGCTGATTGAGCAGAAGAAAAAGTCTGTCGCAGGACAGGCTTTTTCTATATCCGCGTGTTGTAAGTCAATAAAAAGCAGGAGTTTATTTTGGAATGAAGCAGCAAAAAAACAAAATCTCGGTGCTGGAACAACAGCTTAGGCAAAACGAGACTTTATATCACAATGCCTGTGAGGTATTCGGCGGATCTCCGCGTGTCTTCCGTCACTACAGTCCGGCAGAGGAAATGAGCATTGACATCTTAACCGGCACCGATACGCCGCGGCAAGGAGAAGTTTCCTGTGCAACGCTTGGCGTTATGCATTATCCGGTAGGACAGCGAGTAGGTAAAAAGCCGCTGCGTTTTGAACTCTGCGGTATATGCCGCGCAGAATATGAAGATTTTCCTGAGCTTATCAGCCGATGCGCCGTACAGATTATGACAGCGCAGGCGAAATGTACAGCCGGAACCGTTTGGGAAGACAGCGTGCGCACATATATTCCGGAGAGTAAAATGCATCATATTCTTCTGGCGCCGTTTTCTCTGTGGGACAAACCACTCTCTGAGCAGACGTTCGACGACGTCTGTGTCCGATGGATGGCCGTGCTTTTGATCTCAGAAGAAGAATACGCCTATCTTAAGCAGACGGGCCTAAACGCCTTACTGGGTCTTTTTGAAGAAAAAAAGGAAATGCTCTCCGACCCCTTGCGCGAATCGATACTGTAATAGCATGTAATCTAAAGTAAAGACGAAAGCCGGTGTCTTTTAAAAAGACATCGGCTTCCATCTATCAAATGGTTACTCTTAAAGAGCAATTCATTTCCGCGCCTGAACAGCAGCGAAATGCACCAGATACCGGCGATTGCGACCAATGTGTAGATGATACGCGCAAAAATCGCCGTCTGACCGCCGCAAAGCCAAGCGACCGTGTCGAATCCGAAAATTCCGATGCCGCCCCAGTTGAGCGCACCGATGATGACGAGAATCAGCGCGATTCGATCAAGCATAGCGAAACCTCCAAGCTTTCGTTCCAAAACGGAACGTCATTATGCAGCTGTTCGCCGCAAGATGCTTTTGAACAGTTTGCAAATATAGTGTCGCCGCTATTCCCATTTTTATTCGTTTGTGCTATACTATTTATTAACACACTGCGCGTTTTCTTCAGCGCGCTTATACGTTCGGAGGACAACCATGGAAAAATATCTGCCTTATATTATTGCAGGATCTGTTTTGCTTGTCGTCATTTTGGCTTTGCTGATTGCGCGTTTTATTCGAAATGCGCACCAAAAAAAGCTTGGTATTGACGGAGAAAAACGTGTTGCGGCAAAGCTTCGCAAGTTTGCCGGTATCCGCAGTTTCAAAGTAATGAATGATCTTTATCTGCCGCTTTATGACAAAACCACACAGATCGACCATATTCTAATCGGCTTTTTTGGCCTGATTGTAGTCGAGACGAAAAATATCGGCGGCGAGGTTTACGGCGAGCCGAAGAAAAAAGACTGGCTGCATATTATGGGAAAAGAGCGTCATACCATGTATAATCCTTTGATGCAGAATCAGACGCACATTGACTGCATTCGCCATCTTTTGGGCAAGGAGAATATCTATAACGTAAATATTGAAAGTCTTGTCGTCTTTACAAATCGTAAAGTGGCGCTTTATATCCCCAAAAAACTGCCGGTTATTACAATCAAACGGCTCCCGAAATACCTTCGTCAGGAGCGTTTTGCCAAGGATAATAATCTTGACGTGGACGCAGTATATCATGCGCTGATGAAATATCGGATAACCGATAAAAAGCAGATTGCAGAGCACGTAAAAAATGTAAAGAAAATGGAGAAGGCAAACCGAGGAAAATGAAACCGGTCTTCACTGCTGTTCTTTGGTAGGCGCCCCAAAAGAAACACAAGTCGTTTAATTGTCTTGATGGCTTTTACTAAAAAACCTGAGATAAGCGTTCGTACCTGTAAGTGCGGACGCTTATTTTTGATTAAAAGCATAAAAAACAACGGCTGAATCCGATAAACAGACTCAGCCGTTGCTCAAATAAATTTTCTTATATCAAATTACGCATTCCATAAAACGACATGTCCCGCAGCAACCGACTTTGGCACGTCAATCAATCGCTGATTTTCGCTTCCGCGAAAACGAAGCGAGATATTGCGCTTTTCCTCCACAAATTCACCATCTACCAATACGTCGAGCATGGACAGCATCTCATCTGTCACCTCACAGCGCGCTCGGCTTTCTCCCGTCAGTTCCTCCCACGTATATCCGGAAAAACTCCAGATCGTTTTTTCAGGAAGCTCTTTGCACACCCGCCGCAAAAGACCAACCAGTACGCGCTGATTCTGCGGTTCAAACGGTTCACCGCCCAAAAGTGTCAAGCCATTTATATACGAAGGACGCAGCGACTCGATAATCTCTTCCTCCACCGCTTCCGTATACGGCTCGCCATAGGAAAAGTCCCATGTCTCCGGCTGAAAGCAGCCCTTGCAATGGTGTGTGCAGCCGGACACAAACAGCACGGTCCGCACCCCAATGCCATTGGCAATGTCGCACTTTTTTATACTTCCGTACCGCATCAGAGATGAAGCACCCGCTCTTTGATTTCCTGCGTGCGACCCTGATTCCAGAATTGCGTGCCAATATATCCGCAGGTCCGTCTCGCTACATTCATTTTTGTTTGGTCCTCATTGCCGCAGCTCGGACAGTGCCATACAAGCTTTCCGTCCTCTTCTACAATCTGAATCTCGCCGTCATAACCGCAGACCTGGCAATAATCGCTCTTTGTATTAAGCTCCGCATACATGATGTTGTCATAAATGAACTTCATCACTTCAAGCACAGCCGGAATATTGTGCTGCATATTCGGTACCTCGACATATGAGATAGCGCCGCCCGGAGAAAGCGCCTGAAACTCGGATTCCAGCTTCAGCTTTTCAAACGCATCAATCGGCTCGGTCACATGCACATGATAGGAATTCGTGATATAGTTTCGATCAGTAACTCCCGGAATAATGCCAAACCGGTTTTGCAGGCATTTTGCGAATTTATATGTCGTAGACTCAAGCGGCGTGCCATAGAGTGAATAGTGAATGTTCTCTGCATTGCGCCATTTCATGCACGCGTCGTTCAACGCCTGCATCACTCGCAGACCGAACGCCTTGCCCTCTGGCTCGGTCAGCTTTTTGCCGGTCACCTCATATACACACTCCCACAATCCCGCATAGCCCAGGGACAGTGTAGAATAGCCGCCATGCAGAAGCTCGTCGATCGGCTCTCCTTTCTCAAGCCGTGCCAGAGCGCCGTACTGCCAAAGAATTGGTGCCGCATCGGACCGTGTGCCCTCCAGCCGCTCATGGCGGCATTGCAAAGCCCTGTGACAAAGCTCTAACCGCTCGTCAAGAACCTGCCAGAATCTTTCCTCGCTTTTTCCCTCACGGCAAGCAGAGCAGGCGGCGTCCACTAGATTGATTGTCACAACCCCCTGGTTAAAACGACCGTAGTACTTCGGCTTCCCATTCTGATCCACATACGGCGTAAGGAAGCTGCGGCATCCCATGCAGGTATAGCAGTTTCCATTGCCGTTATCATCAATTTTAAGCTGCAACATGACCTTTTCCGAAATATAGTCCGGCACCATACGTTTCGCCGTACATTTGGCGGCAAGTTCGGTCAGATACCAATACGGTGAATCCTCATGGATATTGTCCTCTTCTAATACATAAATCAGCTTTGGAAACGCAGGCGTCACCCATACGCCGGCCTCATTTTTCGTACCCGTGATACGCTGGTTTAAGACCTCTTCAATAATAATGGCGAGATCCTTTTTCTCCTGCTCCGTTTTCGCCTCATTCAAATACATAAACACCGTCACAAACGGCGCCTGTCCGTTCGTGGTAAGCAGCGTGACCACCTGATACTGAATAGTCTGAACGCCGCGGTTGATCTCCTCGCGGACTCGTTTTTCCACAAGAGCGGAAACCTGATCTTGTGTCGCGGCAATACCGAACTGCTCCATTTCGGAAAGCACCTGTTTGCGAATCTTCTCACGGGAAATCTGGACAAACGGCGCCAGATGCGCAAGAGAAATAGACTGTCCGCCGTACTGATTGGAGGCGACCTGCGCAATGATCTGCGTCGAAATGTTGCATGCAGTCGAAAAGGAATGCGGTTTTTCGATCATCGTACCGGAAATGACCGTACCGTTTTGCAGCATATCCTCCAGATTTACAAGATCGCAGTTGTGCATATGCTGCGCAAAATAATCCGCATCATGGAAGTGAATAATACCTTCCTCATGCGCCTTCACGATGTCCTGCGGCAGCAAAATCCGCTTGGTCAAATCCTTGCTGACCTCGCCCGCCATATAGTCGCGCTGTACAGAGTTTACCGTTGGATTCTTATTGGAATTCTCCTGTTTTACCTCTTCGTTGTTGCACTCAATCAGCGAGAGAATCTGATTGTCCGTGGTATTGGCAACACGTGCGAGATTTCTCGTAAAGCGATAGCGAATATAACGCTTTGCGGTCTCCGGTGCGCCCTGTAAAATAATATGCGTTTCAACAAGTTCCTGAATCTCTTCAACAGAAAGCGCACGCCCCATCTCATTGCAGTGATCCTCGATCACCAGGGAGATATAGTCGATCTGACGCTCCGTCAGCTCCGGCTTGCCCTCTGTCTCATTGTTTGCCTTGATAATTGCGTTTTTGATTTTATTACGGTCAAAGGTCTCTTCCGACCCGTTGCGCTTGATAATTTTCATTTTCCGTACTCCTCTCCATCTGCTTCCTTATGTCAAAGTCGTTTAATTGCCTGTGCAATCATTCTACTACAGAAGCTATGATTTAGCAAGAGGCAAACACAATATATTGCGAAAAAAATTATTCCTGACAACTATATCTTGTGTTCAAGCAAATAACAAAACTTTTAAGCCTGATACTTTCCTCGGCCGTTCATGGCGGTTCTCCTGTTATCTGCTGTTCAAGGATATGGAACTGTGTTATACTATCTTTTATAAGCCAAGTTAAAACAGGAGGGAACTTTATGATACGCAGACATGCAGAAGCAGAACAAATCGAAATAGCGCATTGCCATGACGGAGCTGGCTCCCTGCTTTGCCGTTCCTTACATAAGGAGCAGGAGAGCACACATGGTATTCTTTTCTTTCACCACGACGTCATTCCTGCGGGAAGTTCAATCGGCGAGCATCTCCACAGCGGCACAGAGGAAATCTATTATCTTCTCAAGGGCTCCTGTATTTTAATTTATAACGGCAGGGAAATTCCTATGCAGAAAGGCGACTACTCCCTTGTGTCCGACGGCGACACCCATGGCATACGAAACACCGGAACATCAGACGCAGAACTGATTGTTGTCGGCGTCAAATAAACCACGCCGGTCATAACCTTTTTTCTTTATTTCGCTGTAATCCGAAATCAAGAAGAGCCATACTTTCGTATGGCTCTTCTTTGATTACCTTTTCATACTACAACAATATCTTTTTACCGAACTATCTGCAAAGACGTCTCTTTATCAGCAAGCTTGCGATGGCTGCACCAATCATAGCAATCGGCAAAACGATCGGCATATTATCGCCGGTATCCGGCGATTTGGTTCCGGAATTGTCCGGATCCGCAGGCTTAGTCGGCTCTTCACCCTTTGCAAGCTCAGCCAGTACAGCCTCAGCAGCCGTCAGCTTATCCAAATTGGTAATCTGTGCCTTCTGCTCGTCGGTTAGCGCTTCATAAGCTGCACGAACCGCCGCAACTGCCTCTGCGTCTTCCAGCGTCAGGTTATCCGTATCGATTGCATCAATGGATTTCACAACCTTGGAAACCGGATCATACTTTGTATCCAATACTTCCGCCATATGGCTCGTCAGCACGCAGTTTGTGTCGCCGCCGTACTGCCAGAAGAAGGAACCGCCCAGATTATAGCGCTTAATGTAGTCAGCTCTTGCATCAAGGCCGTCCGCATCAATGTAAGACATTACAAACAGCTTGGTATCAGGGTCGTCAGCAATCGTGGCAACAACCGTATGCAGCGCCGCACGAGCATCCCATTCTTTCTTAAAAGTAACGCTGTAAGTTTCGCCGTCTACAGTAGCTTCCACTGTTTTTCCGTCCAAATATTTGTCAACACGGGCATCGCTGTCAATCGTGCGGTCAGAAGAAAAACCACTCGCGCGAAGCGCCGCGTTAAGAACCGGCCATCTGGACGCCTCGTCCCGCAAAGCGCTCGGCAAATTAACCGCACCGGTCGTATAACCAACATTCAGCTTTTCAGGCGGGCATCCATTGTTAAGATAGTTGTGGATAACGCGATCAACATTGTACTCAGAAACCGCGTCTCTGGTCGGCCAATCCTGCGATGCATACAAGCCATAGCCGAAATAGCAGGTCTCATGATGGAAATCATATGTCATTACGTTGATGAAATCCAAAATCTCATAAATTTCTTGAAACTCTGTCCAAGCCAGAGCAAAATTATCATTTGCACCGCCGGCAATCGTTAAAAGCTTGTCGTCGCCAATAACACTCCGAATCTCTTTTAAAAGAAGCGTAAAGTTCTGCTTGTTCTCCGGTTTGCCTGCGATTTCTCCCCAGCCGGCGTTCACAGGATACTCCCAGTCAAGGTCAATACCAGCCAGATCGAAACGATCAATCATTTCCTTGCAGGATTGTGCAAACTTCGCGCGGCTTTCTGCTGTTGCGGCTGCGTCGGTAAAGCCTCTCGCGCCCCATCCTCCGACAGAGAGCAGCATTTTCAGATCCGGATTTTGTTCTTCCTTCAGTTCGTTGATCCGATCCATATCAGCAGCGGCTTTCTCAGACACATAGACCGTATGTTCCAGTTCCGGATTTACGTCGACTGTATTCCAGCTCTCTTTTGCATTTCCGGCATACGTATACTCCTTGTTGTAAATCAAGCCGAATGAGTAGTTAACATGCGTGACGACTGAATAATCATAGTTCTCTACATTGCCGCCGTAAATATACGCTAAATTCATATATTCTTTTTCCGGAGCTGATGCAGAAGCCGGCATGGAAGCAAGTCCAGCCGGCATTGCGACCATCAGAACGCATTGCGAAACATTTCTCCCATATTCGTCTTTTAAAGGTAAAAAAGGACTGGCGGATCATTCCACTAGCCCTTTTTTACCAATTATCAGGAAAACAACCTATTGTGCCGCATGTTCCTCTTCTTCCTCTTCAGAAACAGCTTCGCTTTCTTCTGTCTGTACTGCTTCCTCCGACTCTGCGAGACCGTCCTCATCATCATAGTAAACGCTCGCATCATAATCAAGCTGGTCTCCGATCGCCTTCGCCTTCTTTTTAAAGAAAGCAGCGACAGCAACCGCCGCGCCTACTATAGCCGCCAGAGCCGCCGCAACCGCAATCCAAACTTTTCTTTTTTTCTTCATATCAGGCACCCCTTTCTTTTCTTATTTTTATTATAACACACCCGTTCGGGCTTTCAAGTCCTTTCTATGAACAAATCTCCGTTTTCCAAAGGGTTCAAAGCTCGCCAAGCGTATGCAAGATCAATGTCAACGCCGCAAGCGGAGCCGTTTCGCAGCGTAAGATCCGCTTTCCAAGAGAGGCGCACAAAACGCCTTTCTCAGACAGGAGTCGTATCTCCTCTTCTGCCAGGCCGCCTTCGCTTCCTATCAAAACACTTGCACTGCATTTTTTCTTCTCTATCAGCGTACCGATTGTTTCCCCGCCCTTTTCGTAGCAAACAAAACCGTGCTGTCTGCCGAGCTCATCTGCCGCTTGCTTAAAAGACAGTAAATTTCCAACTTCTGGAATAACGCCGCGTCCGCACTGCTTGGCCGCCTCCAACGCGATCTTTTGCAGGCGCGCCCGCTTTTTTTCAAAGCTGTGCACATCGCTTTTTGCCACGCAAAACCGCGTTTGTACCGGTACAATGCGCGAAGCCCCAAGCTCTACTGCCTTCTGCACAATAAAGTCGAGCTTGTCGCCCTTGGGCAAAGCCTGATACAGTGTAATCGCCTGCTTCGGCTCCGCTTCGCAAGGCGCTTTTTTCTTCACCGCGAGCGTTACTGCCTCAGAGGAGACATTTTCGACTGTACAGAGGTAATCCATACACCTTCCGTCACACACCGTGATCTCCTCACCGATGCGTACACGCAAAGAGCGGGAAAGGTGTATCGCATCCTCGCCCGTCAGAATAATTTCATCATCCAGGACATCATCACAGAAAAAGCGCGGCATGCTGATTCTCTCCTTATCTTTTAAAAAAGAACGGAAGGCAACCCATCCGTTCTTTTTCTATCCAGCTTTAATATAAAATACGATTTATTTTTCCTGTTCCTTATCGTAGCGGTTCTCATACGGCGACTCTTCCGCAAATTTCTTAACCAGAGCAGCCGACTTCACCGGCGCCTGTATGGTGCCTGCACCGCCGACACAGCCGCCGGTACAAGCCATACCTTCTATTAAGTAGCCGTTGCGTTTTCCCGCTTTCGCAAGCATCAGCATCTTTTTACAGTTTGCAAGACCTTCCGCACGGTCAATCATTACTTCTTTGTCCGGATGCGTGCGCTTAATACAGCTGACAACCGCCGCCGCAACGCCGCCGGACACCGCATAATTACGACCCGTTGAAGAAGCAGCATCTTCTGCCGAAAGCTCAGCCTCGCTGGAAAAATCAATATCCTTCGCCGCAAAGATACCCATCAGCTCTTCGTAAGTGATAACATAGTTTACATCGCTGCGCACGGTCCGGCGGAATGCCTCCAGCTTTTTGGAAGCGCACGGCCCAATAAAGCAGACCCGTGCATTCGGATGCTCCGCTTTGATCTTGCGCGCCGTCGCAACCATTGGCGTCAAGGACATAGAGACGCAGTTTGCAAGCTTGTCGCCAAGAATGGACTTTGCAAATACGGACCAGGACGGACAGCAGGATGTTGCCAGAAACGGAAGCTCTTCCGGCACCCGCTCCAAAAACTCCTCCGCCTCGGATACCGAAACATCGTCCGCGCCGTTTGCCACCTCATATACATCGGAAAAGCCAATCTCAAGCAGCGCCGCTTTTACCTTTGCAGGCGTTGCCAGCGGGCCGAACTGTCCGACAAACGCCGGTGCAATTTCGGCGATTACCTCTTCATCGCTTTTCAGCGCCAAAATCAGCTGTAAAATCTGCGACTTATCTGCAATCGCGGCAAACGGACAGCTTACAAGGCACTGGCCGCAGGATACGCATTTATCATAGTTGATCTTCGCGCGTCCAAGCTCGTCGCTTTCAATCGCGCCTACGCCGCATGCTGCCGCGCAGGGACGTTCCCGCTTAATAATCGCATGATATGGACAGGTGTCTGCGCAGCGGCCGCATTTTAAGCATTTTTCCTTGTCTATCGTTGATCTTCCGTCCACAATAGAAATTGCTTTAACCGGGCACACGCTGCTGCACGGATGCGCGAGACATCCCTGACAGTTATCCGTCACTTCATAGCAGGTCGTCTCGCACGCATTGCAGGCAAACGGGATCACATTAACAAGCGGGAGCTCAAAAACACGTTCTGTAGAAATCGCTTTGCCAAAATCCTTGGAAATCGGCGCATGCTCTCCGGCAGAACGCAGATTTAAGCCGCAGGCCAAACGGATGCGCTCCGCCACGATAGCGCGCTCCTTGAACACGCTTTCACGATAAGAGGCAACCTCACCCTTAATGATTTCATAGGGAAGCTGATCGACACGATCAAACTCTCCGCTGTACGCAATCTGCGCGACTTTTTGAAAGATCTGTCTTCTGATTTTAACAACCGGTGTATAAATTCCTCTCATTTAGCTTACCCTCGCGAAATTTTTGAAATGATTTTAGCCATAACAACGTCGCTTGTCGCCTTTTCAATCACTTCTCCTCCAACAACAACCAGCGGCGACACATCGGTATTGGTTCCCTTACATAGCTTTTCCGTCGCATTTACCCGCACCGCTGTGTCAAAGCGAAGCTGATTTTTAAGCTTCTGCAAACTCTTTACAGATTCTGCAATTTCAAGCGCACCATTCATGACACAGTGTGTACATACGCACACATTGACGTCCAGACGTTTCATGTCATTTCCTCCTGTATCCGAATTCTCCATTCGCTCTGTCTGGCGTTTTGCACACCATTATTTTTTAAGTATACACGAAAATAAAAGAAACGTCAACGCAAACGCCGACGTTTCCAATCCATTTTGGCCGCCTATTCAGTTTTTATTTGCTGTGTCCGCCATCAACGTGACAAGAACCGCCTTCTGCGCATGCATCCGGTTTTCCGCCTCATCAAAAATCTCATTCGCATGTGCTTCAAAAACCTCGGTGGTTATCTCTTCTTCACGGTGTGCCGGAAGGCAATGCTGCACAATCGCATCCGGCTTTGCCAGACTCATAATCTCTGCATTTACCTGATAGCCCTCGAAATCAACCCGGCGCTGTGCAGCTTCGCCTTCCTCTCCCATAGAAGCCCACACGTCCGTCTCCACAACGTCGGCGTCCTTTGCCGCCAAGCACGGATCCGCAGTCAGCAGGAAGTTTTCGCCGTACTGCTTTGCAAAATCAAGAATCTGCTGGTCATATGTATATTTCTCAGGTGTTGCAACCGCAACTTTCATTCCCATCTTTAAACAGCCGACAATCAGAGAATTTGACATATTGTTCGCGTCTCCGATAAAACAGAGCTTTAATCCTTCAAGCGTCGTTTTATACTCACGAATTGTCATTAAGTCAGCCAGAATCTGGCACGGATGACAATAATCTGTCAACCCGTTGATTACCGGAATAGACCCATACTCCGCAAGCTGCTCCACTTCTTCCTGTCTATAAGTGCGGATCATGATGCCGTCGCAGTAACGCGAAAGCACACGCGCCGTGTCGCACACCGGCTCACCGCGCCCGATCTGCAAATCGGATGCACTTAAAAACAACGCCTGACCGCCGAGCTGATACATACCGGCTTCAAACGATACGCGTGTACGGGTCGAAGCCTTCTGAAAAATCATAGCAAGCGTCTTGTCCTTTAAATACGGGTGCGCAATACCGTTTTTGTGTTCATATTTAAGCTGATCTGCCAGATTTAAAAGCCCTGTAATCTCTTCCCTGCTCAAATCGGACAATTTCAATAAATGCCGCATCGTCTCGTCCCCCTTGTTTATTCATCCAAAACGGAAAGTAAAATCTGAAGGCCCTTTTCGAGCGCCGCATCGCCAATGGTAAGCGGCGGCAAAAGCCGAATCTTCTCCTTTGCTGTCAGCGGCAGGAGTCCCTTATCAATACAGGATTTCAGCACATCCGCCGCTTTTTTTGTTTTCAGTGCAATTCCAAGCATCATGCCAAGTCCTGTCACACTTTCCGCCTCTTTGCTGGTTTGAAGCGCCGCGCGGATTCTCTCTCCCTTTTTCCGGACATCTGCTAAAAAAGCAGGATCAGCAATGCGGGAAAGCGCAGAATATGCGCCGGCGCATACTACGGGATTTGCGCCGAAAGTCGTGCCGTGGTCGCCAAAGGAAAGCACATTCATTGTCTTTTCATTCACAAGCACGGCGCCGATCGGCAAACCGCCTCCTAACCCCTTTGCAAGCGTCGTAACATCCGGCTGTACACCGAACTGCTCACTTGCAAGCAGGGTTCCTGTGCGGCCGATACCGGTCTGCACCTCGTCGGCAACTGTCAGAATATCGTGCGTTCTGCAATAGCCGAAAAGCGCTTTCACAAAATCCTGCTCAAGCGGGACAACACCGCCCTCGCCCTGAATGAACTCGAACATGACCGCGCAATAACCGCCCTGTTCAAGCACTTCTCTCACTGCGTCAATATCATTCGCCGGTGCATAGGAAAAGCCGTCTGTAAAGGGGAAAAAATAGTTGTGAAAGACATCCTGTCCGGTAGCCGAAAGCGTGGTCACGGTGCGTCCGTGAAAGGAATTTTTCAGCGTCAAAATCTTATCCCGCCCGGCTCCATATTTGTCAAAACTGTATTTTCGCGCAATTTTTATCGCGCACTCGTTCGCTTCCGCACCGGAATTGCAAAAAAGCGCCTTTCGATAGCCCGTCTGCTCACATAAAAGCTTTGCCAGCCGTACCGCCGGCTGCGTATAGTAGAGATTCGACGCATGCTGCAAACGGTGCGCCTGCGCCGCCACGGCGTCTGCCCACTCCCCGTCGCAGTATCCTAAAGAATTTACACCGATGCCGCTGCCAAAATCAATATATTCCTTCCCTGTTTCATCATGGGCGACCGCGCCGTGACCCTCGACAAGCACAACGTCCTGCCGCTTATACGTCCCGATGATATATTCAGAATCAAGCTCTTTCGTATTCATATGATCCTTCCGTCCCGCAAAGGAGGAAACACTTTCCCTCCAGAATTCGTCTGCCTGCTGTCATTTCTGTGCTAAGAGACCGCATATTCAGGGCATACCGCCTTATAAGAACATCGTACCGATACCCTCGCTTGAAAACATCTCATTTAAAATTGAATGGTGCATACGGCCGTCAATAATAAACGAGCGTCCTACGCCGCGGCGGACCGCCTCTACACAGCAGTCCACCTTCGGAATCATGCCGCCTTTGATAATGCCCTGTTTAATCAGCATCGGCACCTCGCTCACGTTTACCACCGGAATCAGCGTATCCTCATCATCCTTATCGCGCAGAAGCCCCCGCGTATCCGTCATCAGGATGAGATTCTCCGCTCCAAGCTTTGCTGCAATTTTTGCCGCTGCCGTATCCGCGTTGATATTGTACGCCTGTGAATTCTCTCCCACGCCAATGGTCGCAATAACCGGAATATATCCCTGATCCAACGCATTTACAATCGGTTCGGTATCCACATCGACAATTTCGCCGACCAGTCCCAAATCTACATCCGACTGCATCTTCTCCGCGCGCATCATCATACCGTCCATGCCGCACATACCGATCGCTTTTCCGCCGCAATCGCCCAAAAGCGAGACAAGATCCTTGTTGACCTTTCCGGAAAGCACCATCTGCACAATATCCATGGTCTGCTGGTCGGTATAGCGCAGACCGTTTATAAATTTCGGCTCAATGCCAAGCCGCTTCAGCATATCGTTGATTTCTGGGCCGCCGCCGTGAACCAGCACCACCTTGATGCCAATTAAAGAAAGCAGTACGACGTCGCGCATGACGTCCTGCTTCAGCGTCTCGTCATTCATGGCGCTGCCGCCGTATTTGACGACGATCACCTTGTTGTAATACTTCTGGATATACGGCAGCGCGTCAATCAAAACCTGTGCGCGCAGCTCGTCGGAAATGGTCAGTTCTTCCTGCATTTCTTCACCGAATCCTCTCTGTCTTTCTTCTATCAGGTATGATAGTCCGCATTGATTTTAACATAATCATAGGTCAGATCGCAACCCCATGCAACTGCCCGTCCTTCGCCGTCGCCCAGAGAAATCAGAATTTTAATTTCATCCGGTGCAAGAACCGCAGCAGCTTCCGCCTCATTGATCGGCACGCCGCGTCCGCTTTCGCAGACGCATACCGTCCCGCCTGCCGAAGACAGCGAAACAGAAACCTCATCCGGATCGAGTGCCGCAGGCGCATAGCCCACCGCGCAGAGGATCCGGCCCCAGTTCGGATCCTTTCCGAACATTGCGCACTTAAACAGGTTTGACGTAATGACGGATTTCGCGACCGTTTTAGCGGTTTGTTCGTCTGCGGCGCCTGTTACGCTGCATTCCAAAAGCTTCGACGCTCCTTCTCCGTCTTTGGCAATCATGCGCGACAAATTCATCAAAACCACATACAGCGCATTGACAAACGTCTGATAGGCAGCGCTTTCGATTTTCTCAATTTTTGCATTGCCTGCCTTTCCTGATGAGAGCAAAAGCACCGTATCGTTCGTAGAAGTATCCCCATCGACCGATACCATGTTAAACGTATCCTTCACCACCGCAGAAAGCGCAAGCTGAAGCAGCGGCTGTTCGATCACCGCGTCCGTTGTCAAAAAGCAGAGCATGGTTGCCATATTCGGATGGATCATCCCGCTGCCCTTTGCCATCCCTCCGATTGTGACCGTTTTTCCGTCCAAAGTAAATGTTACGGCAGCTTCCTTTTTCACCGTATCAGTGGTCATAATGGCGCGGGCCGCACGTTCGTTTCCGGTTTCAGAAAGTCCCTCCGCCAATACAGGGACAGCCGCTGCAATCGGTTCGATCGACAGAATTTCACCGATTACGCCGGTAGAGGCCACTGCTATATCAGAAGCGTTCATTCCAAGCGCTTTGGCTGCAAGGCGGCACATCTCCTCGGCTTTTTCTTCCCCGTCGATGTTGCAGGTATTGGCGTTGCCGCTGTTCACAATAACCGCCTGAGCGGAACCCGAAGCGATGTGCGCCTTTGTCACGGAAATCGGCGCGCCTTTTACCTTATTGGTTGTATAAACAGCCGCAGCCGCACAGGGCGTGTCGCTTACAATCATGGCAAGATCCGGTGCGCCGCTCGCTTTTCTCAGACCGCAGTGCACGCCGTTTGCCTTAAACCCCTTTGCCGCGCACACCCCGCCCTCTTTAAACGGAAATCCTTCAAATGCGATCAGCATATTTTTTCCTCTTTTCCTCAATTTCAGTCGGGAAGAACCAGCCCGGTTCCTTCCTCAATTCCCATCATGATATTCATACATTGCACTGCCGCTCCCGAAGCGCCCTTGCCAAGGTTGTCAAGCTGTGCGGACACAATGATTCGATCATCGTTTCCATATACAAAAAGCCGCATAACGTCTGTTCCGGCCAGCGTATTCGCCGCAAGGAAGCCGTCTTCTAAAACGCCCTCTCCCATAAACGGCGCCACCTGCACAAATTTTGCCTCGGCATAGTGCGCAGATAAAACCGCATGTACGTCCTTAGCTGTCATGTGCTTGTTTAACATTCTCGCATGCAGCGGAACCGTCACTACCATACCGCTGTAATAGTCGTCCACAATCGGAGTAAACACCGGCTCATACAAAAGTCCGGAAACCGCCTTCATCTCCGGCAGGTGCTTGTGCGCCTGTGAAAGCGCGTACTGTCTGGGGGAATCGTAAGACGCCGGACGTTCGCTCTCATAAACAGCAATTGCCTTTTTCCCGGCGCCCGAATAGCCGCTCACTGCATGGCAGCACACAGGATAGTCCGGCGTGATGACATGATGGCTTGTAAGCGGATAGATACAGGCTGCAAATCCCGAAGCATAACAGCCTGGCACCGCCACACGTCCGGAAGCGGCTATTCTGCTGCGGTGCTCTTTTGAAAGCTCCGGAAAACCGTAGGCCCAGTCCGGACTGGTTCGGTGCGCAGTCGAGGCGTCGATCATGCGGACATGCTCGTTTGTTACAAGCGAGACCGCCTCTCTCGCCGCCGTATCCGGCAGACATAAGAACGTATAATCCGAAGCGTTGATGCACGCAGCCCTCGCTTCCGGATCCTTTCGCTTTTCCTCCGAAACAGCGATCAGCTCAATATCGTCCCGGCCTGCAAAGCGCTCCATAATCCGCAGACCGGTTGTGCCCTCTCTTCCGTCTATAAAAACCTTTGCTCTCATTTCTTTTCTTCCTCTCAAAGCTGGCGCAGCACGTCGTCTGCCTGCTTTCTCACGCTCTGCGCCGCAGGTCCGCCTAAAACGTTCCGTCCGTTTAAGCATGTCTCAAGCCGGATTGCATCATATACGTCATTTTCAAAAGCCGGACAAGCCGTCTGATATGACGCGATCGGCAGCGTCTCAAGCACACAGCCCTCTTTGATGCACTGCGCCACCAGCGCACCGGTCGCCTTATATGCATCGCGGAACGGAACGCCCTTTTTCGTAAGATAGTCCGCACAGTCGGTTGCGTTGATAAATCCTTTTGCGGCAGCCTTGCGCATATTGTCCTTCAGCACCGTCATGGTCGAAAGCATCGGCGTAAAGGTGGAAAGACAGAGCTTTGCCGTATCTACCGCGTCAAAAATCGCTTCTTTATCTTCCTGCATATCCTTGTTATATGCGAGCGGAAGTCCCTTCATCATGGTGAGCAGAGTCACAAGATCGCCGATAACCCGTCCTGTCTTGCCGCGCACCAGCTCCGCTACATCCGGATTTTTCTTCTGCGGCATAATGGACGAGCCGGTTGCATAGGCGTCGTCTAACTCAACAAATTTAAATTCCCATGAGCACCAAAGAATGATCTCTTCGCAAAAGCGGGAAAGATGCATCATCAAAATGGAAAGCGCGGACGCAAGCTCGATGCAGAAATCCCGGTCGGAAACGCCGTCCAGGCTGTTCGCCGTCACATGAGAAAAGCCAAGGATTGCGGCCACGCGGTTCCGGTCGATGGGATATGTCGTCGCGGCAAGCGCACAGCTTCCAAGCGGCATGTCGTCCATCCGCTTTTTGCAGTCGGAGAGCCGCCCGCGGTCACGCAGAAGCATCTGTGCATACGCCATCAGATGGTGTCCGAATGAAACAGGTTGCGCGCGCTGCAAGTGCGTATATCCGCTCATCACCGTATCGGCATGCTCTTTGGCAAGATTACACACGACACGAAGAAGCTCTTCCACAAGCCCTGTCACTGCGTCGATCTCATCGCGCAGATACAGGCGAATGTCGAGCGCCACCTGATCATTGCGGCTCCGCGCCGTATGCAGGCGCTTTCCCGCATCTCCAAGGCGTACTGTCAGCTCCGCCTCTATAAACATATGAATGTCCTCCGCCGCCGGATCGATCGCAAGCTTTCCGCTTTCCAAATCTTCAAGAATTTCCGAAAGTCCTGCACAGATGGCGTCCGCCTGACTTTTTTCAATAATGCCCTGCTCCCCGAGCATAGTGGCGTGAGCCATACTGCCCATAATATCGTGCCGGTACATCCGGCTGTCAAACGAAATCGACGAGTTAAAGTCGTTGACCTGCTCGTTCTCCTCTTTCAGGAAGCGTCCCGCCCACATTTTCGCCATAACAATTAAGTCCTCCGTATAATCGGGACAAAGGCGGACGCTGTCCG
>UQQY01000014.1 GCA_900543295.1 uncultured Oscillospiraceae bacterium
AGGCGCTCGAGCTTGCCCGCTTCGGCGGCTTTGACACCTTCGCGCATTTGATCTATCCTTATCGCTACTTTAATTTGTACGAGCGCGGCGGCATGGCCTTTGCAGAACAGTTCGACAAACAGGCGAACGAGCTGTTTCATATCCTCGCGGAAAGCGGAAAGGCGCTTGAACTGAACACCGCCACCTATTCGCGCGGCGGTGCGGAGCTTGAACTGTATCTGCGCTATCTCGGCATGTTCCGCGCGGCGGGCGGCGAGCTTGTCACGGTCGGAAGCGACGCGCATTTTCCGGAGCACGTCGGCCGATATGTGGAGGATGCTTATACGGCGCTGAAATCGGCGGGCTTTTCCGCCGTCACCTATTTCAAAGAGCGCAAGCCGGTGCAGGTTGCGCTTTAATCAATATGGAAAGGACTGTTTCCTATGGACAAAATCTTAAAGCTTTTAGAAGAAAACGCACGCTATACCAATGAAGAAATCGCCGTTATGACGCAGAAAACGCCGGAGGAGGTCGCCGAAACAATCGACCGGCTCGAAAAAGAGGGCGTCATCCGCGGCTATAAACCGATTGTTGACCGTGACAAAATTTCCGACAGCCGCGTATTCGCCATGATTGAGCTGCGCGTTACGCCCAAACGCGACCTGGGCTTTGACGAAATTGCAGAAAAAATCGCCGAATATCCGGAGGTTGAAGACGTCTATCTGATGTCCGGCGGCTATGATCTGGCGCTCACCGTAACCGGCAAAACCTTCAAGGACATCGCCGCCTTTGTGTCCCGCCGCCTCTCCGCGCTTGATTCCGTTTTGTCCACGGCGACGCATTTCGTCCTCTCGAGCTATAAAGAAAAAGGCGTTATCCTGCACGGCGAGCACGAGGACGAAAGAGGAGGCATCTGGTTTTGATGGATTACGAAAAAATCCTGTCAAAGCGAGTGCAGGAATTAAAGCCGTCTGGGATCCGCAAATTTTTCGATATTGCAGCCAATATGAAGGATGTCATCTCCCTTTCCATCGGCGAGCCGGACTTTAAAACGCCGTGGGCGGTGCGCGCCGCCGCCATTGAAACGCTCGAGAAGGGGCGCACCACCTACACCGCAAACAGCGGGCTTGCTGCTCTGCGCGTGGAAATCACCCGCTATATGGAGCGGAAATTCGGGCTTTCCTATCATCCGGAGGATGAAACGCTCGTAACCGTCGGCGGCTCGGAGGCCATCGACCTGTGCATCCGCGCGTTTGTCGAGCCAGGCGACGAGGTTCTGGTCGTAGAGCCGTGCTTTGTGGCCTACGCCCCGATTATCGAGATGATGCGCGGCGTCCCCGTTCCGGTGGAAACCGTCGCAGAGGAAAGCTTCCGCCTGACAGCCGCGCGCCTGCGTGAAAAAATCACCAAAAAAACAAAGCTGCTCGTTTTGCCTTATCCGAACAATCCGACCGGCGGCGTTATGCGCAAAGAGCATCTCGAAGAAATTGCAGAGGTGCTCCGCGGCACAAACATCATGGTGCTGTCGGACGAAATCTACGCCGAGCTGACCTATACCGGACGTCACGTCTCCATCGCCTCCCTGCCCGGCATGCGTGAGCGCACGATCGTAGTAAACGGCTTCTCTAAGGCCTTTTCCATGACCGGATGGCGGCTGGGCTTTGCCTGCGGACCCGCCCCTGTCATGAAGCAGATGATCAAAATCCATCAATATGCGATCATGTGCGCCCCCACAACAAGCCAGTACGCTGCGATCGAAGCACTCCGCCGCTGTGAGGAGAATATTCAAAGCATGGTGGAAGAATACGACATGCGCCGCCGCTTTATCGTGGATGCGTTCAATAAGCTTGGCCTCGCCTGCTTTGAGCCGGAGGGCGCGTTTTACATTTTTCCGTGCATCTGTTCGACAGGGCTCACCTCTGAAGAATTCTGCGAGCAGCTTTTGTACGCAAAGCACGTGGCCGTCGTGCCCGGCAGTGCGTTCGGAAGCTGCGGCGAGGGTTACATCCGCGTATCCTACGCCTATTCCATCAAGCACATCACGGAAGCCGTCAGGCGAATTGCCGCCTTTCTGGCAGAGCGGAAAGGCGGCAATGCATGACAGGCTTAAATCCCGCCGCCGTCAGTGTGACGCATACGAAGGACTATGATTTTCAGCGGGTTTATGCAGACATGCGCGCGCACTTTGCGCGCCTCGGCGCGGACAGGCAGATAAAACCTGGTATGCAGGTGCTTATCAAGCCGAACCTTGTCTTAAAGCGCGCGCCGGAAGAGGCAACCACTACCCATCCCGCCGTAATTGAAGCAATCGTGCGCTGTGTGCAGGGCTGCGGCGTTACAGATATTACCATCGCGGACAGTTCCGGCGGCCCCTTCACGGAGAGCGCGCTGCGCGGCATTTACGAAGTCTCCGGTATGGCCGGCGTTGCAGAGCGCACGGGCGCAAAGCTGAATTATGATACCGGAAGCTTTGTGCGCGAACGCGCGGAAAACAAGCTTCTGCACAGCTTTACACTCATAAATCCTGTTCAAAACGCCGACTTCATCATCGACGCCGTCAAAGTAAAAACCCACGGCATGACGATGCTGTCAGGCGGAGTCAAAAATCTCTTCGGCACGGTTCCCGGGTTAATGAAACCGGAATTTCACTGGCGCTTTCCGGATAAAAGCCAGTTCTGCGAGATGCTCGTTGATCTGTGCGAAACCGTGCATCCCAGCCTCGTTATAGCGGATGCCGTTGTCTCCATGGAAGGCGACGGTCCGACCGGCGGCGCCCCGAAGGAGACCGGCCTTCTGCTCTCTTCCCTTTCGCCGTATTCGCTCGATGTGGTTCTGTGCGACATGATCGGCCTTTCCTATGCGGACGTATCCACGGTGACGCACGCTATAGAGCGCGGTCTGTGTCCGAAAAACGGCGCGGATATTCCGATTATCGGCGGCACGCTGATCCGCTTTTCCGATTTCAAAATGCCAAAATCCAAGAGCATTGCCTTCGCGGAAAAAATTCCTTCGGTGTTCCAGCCTCTTGTGAACAAAATGCTGACCTCAAAGCCTGCAATCCGAAAAAAAGACTGCGTCGGCTGCGGCAAATGCGCGGAAAGCTGTCCCGCAAAAACCATCCGCGTCATAGACAAAAAAGCGCAGATCAACTACAAAAACTGCATTCGGTGCTTCTGCTGTCACGAGATGTGCCCGATCAAGGCCATCGACATCAGGCGTTTTAAGCTGTTCGACTGGTAAAGGGGAATTTGCATGAGCTGTGTGACCGTAAATGCATACGCAAAAATAAATCTCTCGCTGGACGTCGTCGGAAAACGCGCGGACGGCTACCACCTGATGGATATGGTGATGCAGAGCGTCAGCCTCTGCGATACGCTTCAGATTGCCCGTACAGAAAAAGACGTCTCTTTCTCCTGCTCGGATCAATCCCTGCCTCAGGGATCCGACAATCTGGCCGTGCGCGCAGCAAGCGCCTTTTTTAAAGCCGCCGGTATAGCGGGCGGCGCGTCTGTCCGCCTGATAAAAAGAATCCCCTCCGGCGCGGGCATGGCCGGAGGCAGCGCGGACGCGGCGGCCGTTTTGGTCGGTCTGAACGCACTGTATGAAACCGCCCTTTCACAGGAGGAGCTGTGCGCGCTTGGTCTGACGCTCGGCGCAGACGTTCCGTTCTGTCTTACCGGCGGCACAGCGCGCGTAACCGGTATCGGTGAAGTGATAGAACCGCTGCCAAATCTGCCTCCCTGCTTTTTCGCGGCGGTAAAGCCCCTGTTTTCCATCAGCACAAAAGAGGCGTTCGCACGCTTTGACTGCGGCGAAATTGCCGCCCGCCCGGACACGTCCGCCGTATGCCGCGCCGTGCGGAAGGGCGATCTGATTCTGCTTGGCCAAAACCTGTGCAACGTCTTTGAGCAGACGGAAACGGCGCCGGTTTTGCAAAAGGTAAAGCAGACGCTTCTCTCCTGCGGCGCATACGGCGCTGTGATGACGGGAAGCGGCTCCGTCATCTACGGCTTGTTCCCGAATCGGAAGCAGGCCGAAGCAGCGGCCGATGCAGTGCGGCGCTTCGGGAAGGAAAGCCTTGTGTTCACACCGGTGCCGCACGGCGCGTCTATCGCTTCTAAGCATCAAACCGTCGAGTAAAAATTGAATAAAACGCTGACAAGACGTCCATACTTCCTGCAAACGCCAACTGGGAAAGGACGTCTTGCTTTATGAAGCAAAAAGAAAACAGAGATCGGATCATCGCCATTGCCGCACTGGCAATCGGGCTTGTCGCCACCTTGCTCATTTCCTCGGCGGTTTCGTTTGCCGAAACCTGCGGCCCTATCCGAAACGGAGTCCTGCGTCTGCACATTCTCGCCAATTCTGACAGCGACGAGGATCAGCGCTTAAAGCTTGCCGTGCGGGACCGCGTTTTGACGCTCGATCTTTTTTCATCCGGCCACGCCGCTTCTAAGGAAGAAGCAGAACAGGAAACCGCCTCCTCGCTCCTTGAAATTGAGGAAGCCGCGCGGGAGGAGCTTCGCAGACAGGGCTGTACGGATGATGTAAAGGCCGAGCTTGTGCGGATGTATTTCACAACGCGCGTCTACGAAAACGTAACCCTACCCGCCGGCTACTATGACGCTGTGCGCATTACCATCGGCGAGGGCGCGGGTCATAACTGGTGGTGCGTGCTGTATCCGCCGCTCTGCATTCCTGCGGCCGAGGCGGAGGAGCCGCTCGACGTGTTTACGCCGGAGGAAGAAGAGATCATCACCGGCGAAGAGTATGAGGTGCGTTTTTTCCTTGTGGAGCTCTACGAATCCATCTGCAACTTTCTCTTCGGCAGAGGATGAACGCGCCGTTTTTATGAAAATGTCAGATAATCGGGACTCTCTTTGTATAAAGAGAGTCTTTTTTCAGTATTTCCAGCCGCAGGATATGCCAAAATTCGTGTTTTTCCGCGACACATCCGGAAAGATTGAACTTTTGTGCGTTTGCTGTTATAATAAAAGAATTAAACAGGAAATTGGAGGGAAGGATATGCTTAAACGCTGGATCATTCCGAAAATGGACGCCGCGCGCATAGATCTGCTGAGCCGCGACTGCGGCTTAAGTCGGTTAAGCGCACAGGTTTTGGCGGCGCGCGGCTGTACCACATACAGAGAGGCCGCCGATTTTTGGGAGCCCGGTCAAACCATATCCTCCCCTTTTGATATTACGGATATGGAAAAGGCCGCAAAACGAATCCTGTCGGCTGTTGATTTGGGCGAACGAATCGTCGTATACGGCGATTACGACTGTGACGGCGTGACTGCAACGGCTATCCTCTATACCTATCTGCAAATGATGGGTGCGGACGTGGGTTTTTATATTCCGGAGCGCGAAGGCGAGGGCTACGGCTTAAACCGCGGCGCGCTTAAAAAGCTTGCGGACGAGGGAACGCAGCTCATTGTCACCGTAGACAACGGCATTTCCGCCTTGGACGAGGCGGATTATGCCAGGGCGCTCGGCATGGAGCTCGTCATAACGGACCATCATCAGCCCGGCGATGTGCTGCCGGACGCCGTTGCGGTAGTCGATCCGCACCGTCAGGACGACACGAGCGCGTATCAGGAGCTGTGCGGCGCAGGCGTTGCCTTAAAGCTCTGCGCGGCAATGGACGACGACTGCGACGGCGCGCTTGAGCGCTTTGCGGAGCTCGCCGCAATCGGCACAGTCGGCGACGTCGTTCCGCTCACCGGCGAAAACCGCATCATCGTACAGCAGGGCCTCCGCGCCATGGCCTGCACGGAGCATCCGGGGCTTATCGCGCTGTGCGAGGCCGCAGGACGCGACATCTCCCGCCTCACATCGCAGGACATTGCCTTCGCGATCGCCCCGCGGATAAACGCCGCGGGAAGAATGGGGTCTGCAAAGCTGGCGTTTTCCCTGCTCGTCTGCGAGGATGAGGAGGAGGCAGCGCAGCTTGCACGGCAAATGTGCGTGCTGAACCAAAAGCGGCAGGAGACGGAGCAGCGCATTCTTGACGAAATCACCGCCATGCTCGAGGAAAACCCCGGCCTTCTTCGCGGCAGGCTTTTGATCCTCCGCGGCAAGGACTGGAGCCACGGCGTAATCGGCATCGTATGCGCGCGCCTGATGGAGCGGTACGGAAAGCCGGTGCTCCTGATGTCTGCGGACGGTGATTTTCTGCGCGGCTCCGCGCGCAGCATCGGCGAGTTTCATCTGTTCAAAGCGCTTTCGGCCAACAGCGGCCTGCTCACCCAATACGGCGGGCATAAGCTGGCGGCGGGCTTTTCCCTGAAAAAAGAGGATTTTCCCGCCTTCTGCGCGGGCATGGAACGCTATGCGGCGGAGCATTTCGACTTGATGCCGCGCGCCTCTCTTTCCATTACCGGCGTCCTCACAAAGTCGGATCTTTCGGTTGACGTCATCCGCGAGCTCTCGGTTTTCGAGCCATTCGGCGCCCGAAACGAAGCGCCGGTATTCCTGCTGCAAAACGCCAGAATCGAAACGGCGGCGGAGCTTTCCGGCGGAAAGCATCTGCGTCTCAGCGTCCGCACGGACGGAAAAGAAGTGCCGGTTCTGTGCTTTAATATGACAAAGGCAGATTTTCCCTTACATATCGGAGATACGGCGGACATTGCCGTAACCGCCGGTATTAACGAGTTTAAAGGCGTGCAGTCGGTCTCGCTCAAAATGGCGGATGTCCGTCCCGCCGGCTTTTCGCAGGAGCCGTTTTTTAACGCTTTGGGCTATTATGAAAAGCTGGTGCGGCGCGAGGCCGTCTCTCCCGCGATCATACGGCGCGCCCTTCCCGAGCGGGAGGAAGCCGCGGCGGTATACCGGTATCTGCGCGCACATCCGGACATATCGTTTGATGCAGAGCGGCTCTGCTTTGCAGTAGGCGGCAAGCTCAATTACTGCAAGCTGAACGTTTTATTAGATATTTTAAAAGAGGCGGGGCTTATCTCGCTTTCCGCTGATCGACGCATTTCCCTTTTAACAGCGCAGGGAAAAACCGATCTTACGCAGACGGCGACATACCGCCGCCTTTCATCCCAGATTTAAACAGGCGCCGCACAGGCAAGGTGATTTTCATGGAGTATAAATCGTTTGCAGAATTAAAGGAATATATTGAACGCGCGGACCGTCCGATTGATATTGCCCGCGTGAAGGAGGCTTATGATCTTGCCGTCGTAGCGCACGGCGGGCAGCGGCGCGTCTCTGGGGAGCCGTACGTCATCCACCCGATCGAGACTGCGTTCATCCTGATCGATCTCGGCATGGATACGGAGTGCATCTGCGCGGGCCTTCTGCACGATGTCGTGGAGGACACGCCGGTCACGCTCGATGAGATCAGAAAGCGTTTCGGCCACGACGTCGCCCTGCTTGTGGACGGCGTCACGAAAATCACGCGGCTCCCGCTTTTCACAAAAGAAGAGCAGCAGGCCGAAAGCGTACGCAAAATGCTTTTAGCCATGGCGGAGGACGTGCGCGTCATCATCATCAAGCTGGCCGACCGGCTGCACAATATGCGTACCCTGCGCTTTATGCCCGAAGCAAAGCAGCGTGAAAAGGCTCTCGAAACCATGGAGGTTTACGCTCCCATTGCGCACCGCCTCGGAATCCGCGCAGTCAAGGAGGAGCTCGAGGATCTGGCCCTGCACTACCTTGATCCCGTCGCCTGCCAGGAAATTGAGCAGACGCTTGAAATGAATAAGAGCGAACGCCTAAACTTTGTTAAAAATATGCAGGAACGCATCCTTGCGCGTCTGCATGAATACGACATCGAACCGCATATCGAGGGACGTGTCAAAAGCCTTTACGGCATCTACCGCAAGGTTTATATGGGCGGCAGAAGCTTTGAAGAGGTCTATGACATCTATGCCGTGCGCATCATCGTCTCGACGGTCATCGAATGCTACAACATTCTGGGCATCATCCACGATATGTTCCGTCCGATTCCGAACCGCTTTAAAGACTATATCTCAACCCCCAAGGCGAATATGTACCAGTCCCTGCATACAACCGTTATCGGCAGAGAGGGCGTTCCCTTTGAAATCCAGATCCGCACCTGGGAGATGCACTATACCGCAGAGTACGGCGTTGCGGCGCACTGGAAATACAAGGCTGGTATCAAGGGCAAGGATAAGCTCGAGGACGAGATCGCGTGGGTACGCAAAATTCTGGAGGCGCAGCGGGAGTCCGAAGGCGCGGAAGACATCGTCAAAACCATCAAGACGGATCTTTCGCCGGACGACGTGTTCGTTTTCACGCCAAAGGGCGACGTAAAAAGCCTGCCCGCCGGATCAACGGTGGTGGATTATGCCTATGCGATTCACAGCGCCGTCGGCAACCGTATGGTCGGTGCGAAGATTGATTCGCGGATTGTCCCGCTCGACACGCCGTTAAAAACCGGCCAGATCGTCGAAATCATCACCTCAAAGGGGGAGGGCCACGGCCCCAACCGCGAGTGGCTGAATATCGCCAAAACCGGCGAGGCGCGTAGTAAAATCCGCGCATGGTTTAAAAAGGAACGGCGGGAAGAAAACATTACCGAGGGACGCGCCGCGCTGGAATCAGAGTTTAAGCGCAACTATATCAATCTTCCGGATGACCAGATGAACGAATTTGTTTCAAGTATCGCCGTGCGCCAGCATTTTGACAGCGTGGACGATTTTTACGCTGCAATCGGATACGGCGGCGTAGCGCTTTCCAAACTGATGCAGCGCATCAAGGACGACTATCAGAAGATCATCAAGCCCGCCGAAGCGCTCACTCCGGCGCAGATGATCGAAAAGGCAAAGGAAAAATCCACAAACGGCGTAGTGGTCGAAGGAATCGACAACTGCCCCGTGAAGTTTGCCGCGTGCTGCAATCCGCTCCCCGGCGACGACATTATCGGCTATATCACGCGCGGGCACGGTGTTTCCATTCACAAAAAGGACTGCGTAAACGTGCTGGCCTCCATGAAGGACGAAACACAGCGGCCGCGCTGGATTCCGGCGCATTTTGCAAAGGAAGCCGTTCCGAAGGGCTTCCGCACCACGCTCGACATCGTGGCGAACGACCGCAACGGCCTTTTGGCGGATGTGAGTATGACGCTCGCCAACTTCCGCGTACCGCTGCATGAGCTGACTGCCAGAGAGTTAAAAAACGCCAACGCGAACATCGTCGCCACCATCGGCATACAAGGGCTTGACCAGCTTGCGAATATCATGAAATCCATTCAAAAAATTCCGGGCGTTATCTCTGTGGAGCGCTCGGGAAGATAAAGCCGCCTCCCTACTTGGGGCTTTTCCAAGCGGCTTTGCACAGACATTTTTACTGCGGAAAGGAAGACGGTAAATGCGCGCACTGCTACAGCGTGTTTTAAAAGCGGACGTGTCGGTAAACGGCGCGGCGGTCGGGAAAATCGGGCAGGGCCTCTTGGTTCTGCTGGGCGTCATGGAGGGCGACGGCGGAGACGAGGCGCGCTATCTCGCAGATCGTGTCTGCGGCCTTCGCATCTTTGAGGACGAAAACGGCCGGATGAATAAAAGCGTGCTGGATATTGACGGCGAAGTGCTTGTGGTGTCGCAGTTTACGCTTGCCGCAGATGCAAGCCACGGCCGCCGCCCTTCTTTTATTTCGGCAGCAAAGCCCGATGCGGCGAATGCGCTTTATGAGCAGTTTGCCGCCGAAGTCTCCGCCATCCTGCAAAAACCGGCGCCGACCGGCGTGTTCGGCGCGGATATGCAGGTGTCGCTTGTAAACGACGGGCCTGTCACCATCTGGCTTGATACCGAGGAAATGAGGGGAAAGCATGGTCATTCATAAACTTACGCTCGGCGTATTCGCCGCGAACTGCTACATCATTGAGACGGCGCAGAAAAATGCGCTTTTAATCGACGCCGGCGCGGAGCCGGAACGGGTTCTCCGCTTTCTCAAAGAAAACGGACTCCGCGCCAAAATTCTCGCCTTTACGCACGGGCATTTTGACCACATCGGCGCGGCAAGCGCCATAAAGGACGCAGCCGGCGCGAAAACTATGCTGCCAAAGGAGGACCGCTCCCTCTTTTTAAATCCGAGAAGCGGCGGCGACATCTTCCCATCCTATGACGGCTACCGCGGCGAAGAACCGGATGTTCTGCTTGCAGATGGCGATGAAATTGTTCTCGACGAGGTACGTCTGACCGTACTGCATACACCGGGACATACGCCCGGCTCCTGCCTCCTCTGTGGAAACGGCTTCGCCTTCACCGGCGACACGCTCTTTGCGGGAAGCATTGGGCGCACTGATTTTATCGGCGGCGACATCGCCGCCATGCGCGGCTCTTTACAAAAAATCAAAGGGATAAAGGAGAACATCCGGATACTGCCCGGGCATGGGCCGGAATCGGCTCTCGCACAGGAGATGCAGTCAAATCCGTATCTGGCGTTTTGATATGACGATTTATTTTTGCGGACAGGATTTTAAATATGAGATTGAGGGCGTGTGCAAGCTGTTTTTCCCGCTTGTGCGCTTTACGCACGTTTATAACGCGCCGGAAACAGCGAAAGACAGCGCGGATTATGTCCATACGCTCCGGCGGAGGGAGGAAGCGGAAACGCTTCTGCGCGTCGCCGTACAGCTTGACGGAGAAAAAACGGTGCGGGAAACCTCCATCCCCAATGAACAGGAGCGGTATGACAACGAGTGCGAACGCATGCTGTGCGTTTTGCTGTACCGGATTCTTGAAGCACGCATCGGCGTCTCGCCCCGCTGGGGTATTTTAACCGGCGTGCGGCCGGTGAACATCATCCAGCGCGAGCGCCTGACCGGCAAATCGGATGCGGAAATCGCCGCATGGCTCTCGGAGAAATACCTCGTCTCAGCGGAAAAGCTTAAACTGGCGTTTCTGACCGCCGATACGCAGGAGCCGATGCTCCGCTCTATGAAGCCCCGCTCATTTTCCCTTTACATTGCGATTCCGTTTTGCGTAAGCCGGTGCAGCTATTGCTCGTTTGTCTCCCACGCCATCACCACAAAAAAAGCGACCGATAAGGTGGACGATTATGTTCTTCTTTTGTGCAGAGAGCTTGAAAAGGCCGCGGAGGTCGCAAAAGACGAGGGACTGACGCTTGATACGATCTATATCGGCGGGGGCACGCCGACCGCGCTTTCCGCACAGCAATTAAAAACCGTTGCGGATACCGTCGGCCGCTGCTTCGACGTGTCCGCCGCAAGAGAATATACGATCGAAGCAGGACGCGCCGACACCATCACGGAGGAAAAGCTCCACGTGATAAAAGAGGCGGGCGCAACGCGCATCAGCATCAATCCGCAGACGTTCGAGGACGCCGTCTTGCAGAATATCGGCAGAAAACACACGGCAAAACAAGCGGAGGAAAGTTTCCTTCTGGCGCGTCGGATGGGCTTCTCCCTCGTCAATATGGACTTTATCGCCGGACTCCCGGGCGATACCTGCGAAGGCTTCTGCCGCTCCATCGACAAGGCGCTTTCGCTTGATCCTGAAAATATCACCGTGCACACGCTTTCCATTAAACGCAGCGCCGATCTCTTTCAGGAGAGCGCCATGCGCGAGTACGTCCGCTCCGATATTACGGGCCGTATGACGGAATATGCACAGAAAGCGCTCATAGAAGCCGGTTATCGCCCATATTATCTGTATCGGCAGAAAAATACGGTCGGCAATCTTGAAAACGTCGGATATGCAAAGCCCCGCACAGAGAGCTTGTACAATATCTATATCATGGACGAAATTCAGTCTATCATCGCCTGCGGCGCAGGCGGTGTGACAAAGCTCGTCGGGCTTGGCAAAAATCCGATCGAACGCATTTTCAACTATAAATATCATTTTGAGTACATCGACCGGTTTGACGAAATTCTAAACAGAAAGGACAGAATTCATGAGCTCTGTGCAGAAGGACGCAAACAACCGCGTGAGTGTGAGCTGGCTCAACGGAATGACGTCGTATCATCCGATGGAGCTTGTAAGGAGCGCGGAACAGGCGTATGAGCGGCAGATCATCTCCGCCGCAGAACAGGTCTTTGACCGCCGTGAGGAAAGCCCGGTGCTGCTTTTGTCTGGGCCGTCCGCCTCGTCAAAAACCACGACCGCCGGCAAAATCGCGGCGCAGCTTGAGCGTCTCGGCGTGCAGACGGCGGTTATCTCGCTCGACGACTTTTTTAAAAACCGCGCGGATCTGCCGCTTTTGCCAAACGGCGAAACGGATTTCGAATCGATCCATACGCTCGATCTCGATACGCTGCGCGCCTGCTTCAATACGCTTCTTGCGGCCGGCGAGGCCGCTTTCCCCACGTTCGATTTCACTTCCGGCGCCCGTGCGGAAGAGGTGCGCCGCGTAAAAGCGGGACACGGCACGGTTTTGATCGTGGAGGGTATCCACGCCTTAAATCCGCAGATTACGGAAAACTGCGCGCGCGACGGCTTCCAGCGCCTTTATATCAGTCCGAACTCCGATTATGAAGAGGATGGAAAGCTCGTACTGACCGCAAGGGAAATCCGCCTGATTCGCCGTCTTGTGCGGGATCATTACTACCGCGGCAGCAGCATGGAAAACACCATGCGGATGTGGGCGGGCGTTGTCCGCAGTGAAATCGTGAATATCATCCCCTATCGCAGCGAGGCGGACATCATTGTCGATTCCATGATTCTTTACGAACCGGCGGTCTGGACGCACTATCTCGGCTCGGTTTTAAAAGCGGAGGACGTAAGCCTGCGTTTTGCGGCCAAAATCGAAAAGCTCCGACGCTCTCTGTCTCAGTTCGTACCTCTTGCGGCGGAGTATATCCCCAAAAAGACGGTACTGCACGAATTTTTAGGATAGTCTCGTTGTATTTTAGAGCGAATCGGTGTATAATAAACAAAATGACCAAATGGGAAAGGCGGCTTTTATCATGGCAACAATCAACTTGGACGATCTGATGGAAAAGGCAAAGGAGCTTGCGGACGCCGCAGGCAAAAAAACCGGCGAGCTTTATGAACTCTCAAAATACAAATATGAGTGCATCCGCCTGTCAAACGAGTTAAAAAAGCTCTATGAAAAGCTTGGCTCTACTGTATATAAGCAGGTCAAAACCGGCGGCAGCGACAATGAGGAAATCGACGTCATCACCGCGGAGATCGACGACCGCAGACTGCGGATTGCCGAAATCAAGGACATCATGGCCGAAATGACCAATAAAAAAATCTGCAAAAGCTGCGGCGCAACCAATCCGAAGGACAGCGTATTCTGCGCGCAGTGCGGCGCAAAGCTTGAAACGGAGGAGCCCTCTTGCGGCGGCTGCCATGAAGAAAGCGGCGATTGCTGCGACGCCTCCTGTGATTGCCCGCAGGAGGAAAAAGCGGAAGAATAATCCGCTTGACATTTTGCAGACGGCGTATTATACTGTTATCTACAAATGAATACCTTATCGAGAGCGATGGAGGGACTGGCCCGATGAAATCCGGCAACCTACTTAATTGTAAGGTGCTAAATCCAGAGGATAAATCCGAAGATGAGGTTTAAACATGGTTTAAACGCGCGCTCGGAAATGCTCCGAGCGCTTTTCTTTCGGGAAAAAACGAGAAGGTAAAAAAGGAGGACATTTTAAATTGGCAAATCATTTCTTTACTTCAGAAAGCGTAACAGAAGGCCATCCGGACAAAATCTGCGATCAAATTTCGGACGCAGTGTTGGATGCAATTCTGGAAAAGGATCCGGATGCACGCGTTGCATGCGAAACCGCAACGACCACCGGTATGATTCTGGTTATGGGCGAGATCACAACCGACACCTATGTGGATATTCCGCAGATCGCGCGTGATACCGTCGAGGAGATTGGCTATAACCGCGCCAAATACGGCTTTGACGCGACTACCTGCAGCGTATTGACCGCCATTCACGGCCAGTCGCCCGACATTGCGATGGGTGTTGACGCAGCGCTTGAACAGAAAACCGGCTCGTCGGAAGACAGTGACAAAACCGGCGCCGGCGATCAGGGCATGATGTTCGGCTTTGCCTGCGACGAAACGCCGGAGCTGATGCCGATGCCCATCAGTCTCGCGCACAAGCTTGCGCTTCGGCTGACTGCGGTTCGCAAAAACGGCGTCCTTCCCTATCTCCGTCCGGACGGCAAAACACAGGTTACGGTCGAATACGAAGACAACCGTCCGGTTCGTGTGGATACGGTGGTCATCTCCACCCAGCACGATCCGGATGTCACGCTCGATACCATCCGCAGCGATCTGATCCGCGAGGTTGTCCTTCCGGTCATCCCAGCCGCGCTTTTGGACAATGATACCAAGTATCTCATCAATCCTACCGGACGGTTCGTCATCGGCGGCCCCGCCGGCGACAGCGGGCTGACCGGCAGAAAAATCATCGTCGATACATACGGCGGTTACGCGCGTCACGGCGGCGGCGCATTCTCCGGCAAGGATCCGACAAAGGTTGACCGCAGCGCGGCCTATGCGGCGCGCTGGGCGGCGAAAAACGTGGTTGCGGCTGGTCTTGCGAAAAAGTGCGAGATTGAGCTTGCCTATGCAATCGGCGTTGCCAAGCCGGTATCTGTTCTGGTTGACACCTTCGGCACCGGCAAATATGCCGATGAGGAAATCGCCAAGGCGGTAAATGCCGTGTTTGATCTTCGTCCGGCTAAAATCATCGAAGAGCTTGATCTGCGCCGTCCGATTTACAAAAAGCTTGCGGCATACGGACACATCGGCAGGGAGGATCTCGGCGTAAGCTGGGAGAAAACCGACCGCGCAGACGCGCTGCGCGCCTATTTCGCGGAATAAACAATATTTGATGAAAAAAACGGCTGCACACCGCGTGCAGCCGTTTTCCTGTTGCCGGTCCTTCTTTTTGTTTCCAGAGCTTCCGAAGCGGACCTTATTTCAGAACCTGCCCCCGCGCCGCATAGGCAATCGCCAGCGCCATCACACAGTCGTCGTGTGCGCCGGGCAAAGCCTCTGCGCGTCCGTTCTTGTTCCGTGCAAAGGACAGCATCTCAGAAAGCGTGACCTCGTCGTAAAAAAGCGACGGCGCTTCCCGTACAAGCTTGACAAGCTCGGCCAGAATAACCGGACGCGTCAGACGGTTTGTAACAAAGCCATAGCGATACTCCGTCTCCCGCAGGATGTTGTCGTAAACCTCCCGGTAATATTGCCTTGGATAGTGCAGCCGCTGTAATTCCCGTACAGGATAGGTCGAAAAATTGACCTCGCACGCGATAAGCGCCTCGCCATAGTACATACCAAGGCAGTACAACTGTTTTGCAAACTGATCTTCATCGCATTGCTGGCGCAGAACCGCCGCCTGCCTTCCGCTCTTTCGCTCGATGACCTGTGCCGCAAAATAATCGGAGCCGTCTCCTGCCGTATCCGCGCCGATGACGTACTGCATACCCTCTTTGGGCGGCAGGAAAACTGCGATCGAACCGTTTTCTTCCTCACAAAACCGGATTTCTTCCAGAACAGATTCCCGCTCTCTTGCATAAAAGCTTCCGCGCCGTACCGGAAGACTGCGCACCGTCCGCAAACGTTCGCTCACCGCCTGCGTATCAAAAATGCTGTTTCCGGTAACGCCCCACTCGCCCAGACAATATACGGTATAATAATACGGATCCGTTTCCCGGAAGCTCTCTAAAACCTCTCCGTCCTCTTTGGGCAGAAAGCGGTTATCGCGGTACGTCGTCCGCAGCGTCACCGTGTCAGCGCGCGGCACGTCGAAAAAGCGGCGCTTGAGCCAATGGTTGACGCTGACCGGATTGAAGGTCAAAATCACCTGCTTGTCCCGCCTTCCTCCGCGCAGGCGGATTGCGAGCTGGTTGAAATCCGTCTCCGCAATCTCGCTGGCCTCTTCCACCCAAATATCCGTCAGTTCTCCGGTGGAAAAGGTCACGGATTTGAGCTTCTCACTGTTGTCAAGCCCTTTAAATAGTATCTCGCTCCCATTGATGCAGCGGATGCGTCCCGCTGTTTCCGTTATGGTAAAATAGTCCGTCAGCCCCCACTTTGAAAGAATCTGCTTAAAGAGCGCAAACGTCGAGTCCCTGTTTGTCGCCGCAACCTCTCGAATCACCAGAAGGTTCCGCTGTTCCTTTAACAGCCGGTAGATGCACCGCTGTACGGCGAATACCGACTTTCCCGAGCCTGCGCCGCCGCACAGCACCAAATAGCGCGCCCTGCTTACAAGCAGAGGACGATAAATCTCGTTAAACGCCTCCTTCGGCAGCCTGATCTCAACCCTGTTCACCTGTATCCTCCCAATATTATGGTTCTTTACTCGTCAATCTCCACCTGTACGACGGTGGTCTTGTCCTCCCCGTCTTTTTTCTCCTCTCCCCATTCGGGAAAGTTGTTTTGCAGCGCGAGCTTTACTCCCGCCGCCGTCTCGCAGAGCCGTTCCTCCAAATAGGCCTCGCACCGTCCAAGCGCCCAGCATACCACGTCGCCGACCTGCTCGTCCTCCCGCATGGAAAAGAGCTCCTTTCGTGAAGCAAACCCAAGTGCAAGCGCAAGTCCGGAGACCGTGGGCGGATGCTCTCCCTCAATGCAGGTGCGGCCGTCCCTTCCTCTCACCGGATTTCCGTCCTCATCCTTTACCACGCGCCCGCGGCAGGATGAAAAATAAGCCGCAGCTTTAAGCATCAGCTCGCTTCGATAGCGCTTCGGCGTCATGTAAACCTTCCGTGTGCAGCTTGTCGGCGGGCATCCCCGCTTTTCGCCGGTATCCAGCATGAAGTGACAGCCCCATGACCCCGGATCGCCGATTTGCCGGTGATAAACGCATCCTGTGCAGGATACGCGCTTAAACGGGCGGTCCTCTCCTTTTCCAAATTTATCCGACATAGCACAGCCCCCTTCTAATCATAGTTGTCATAGCCCAGCACAAGCAGTTGTTCCCGCGACCGGCTGTACTCCGCCGCAAGCGCCGCAAAAGCGTCCGCATAATACATGCGGATTTCTTCCTTGAGCTCAGACGGCAGCAGCGAACAATCCGCAACAAATTCTTCCGCCTCCTCCCATTCCCGGCGGGCTGTGTCCTTCGCCTCACCGCATTGTCTGACCTTTTTCAGCATTTTTTCGTAGAGCGGATTCGCCTGCGGCGGGGACGGCATCCACTCTATTTCCTGTACGCGCATTCTTTCGCACCTCCTCCATGTTAGTATGAAGGAGGGATTTCGTCATTTTCGTCTGCTTTGTAAGAAAGGCCTGATGCTTCCGCCGCGGATACTGCTCGTCATGCTCTCCGATGGAAAAGGCGATCTGCTGCCACGACAGTCCGTTTATATACCGCAGGGACAAAATCTGCCGCATCATGCTGTCCTCCACCGAGTCAATGAACCTGCAAAGGCGGTTGTATTCGGCGGCGGCCCTGCTGATACGCGCGGCAATCATCTTCCGGCTTGCCTCGATCTCTTCCCTCACAAGCATCAGCTCTTCGCCGTTTAAGTCCGGAAGCCCCGCCGCAGAGCCCTTTCCGCTCAATACCGCTTCCAGCTCGCAGAGCCGTTTCCGCTCCGCCGCAATCTCCCGATTCAGCCATCCCAGTTGACTAAGCTCTTCTTTTGTCATAGCATACCTCCGTTTCGTGTTTTCCGTATACAGAATGGTGTAATGTTTTCTTTACCGTACAGTACTCCCAGCATCCGCAGAAAGAAATCGTTGTGCGCACATGAAATAAAATTTATTGTGCATGCTTCCTTCTCTTGACATTTTCAAAAAAGTGTAATACTATATTCGTAGAAAAAGATATTGACAGAATTCTGTAATTCCATATCTTTATGATAATACGGAATATTGGAATTGTCAAGTGTATTTTTCCAAAACCCCGTATTATCTGAACAAGAGGTGGCATCAAATGTCGAAAATGTACCAAATCATTGAAGCGCTGTGCCGCGCACACCACACCAATGTAACCGCAATGTGCCGGGAACTCGATATTGGCAGAAGTACGCTGACCGAACTGAAACAGGGCCGTACACAAACACTGTCAGCCGCGACAACCAGTAAGATCGCCGGCTATTTCAACGTCTCTGTCGCCTACCTGCTCGGTGAAACCAATACCCCGCAAAGCCGCTCGGCAACAGATGCGGAAATTAAATTCGCGCTCTTCGGCGGGGCAGACGATGTAACCGACGAGATGTTTGAAGAGGTTAAGGCCTATGCGCAGTTTGTGAAGGAACGCAAAAAGAATGAAAACAAAGGCTCTGTATAAACTGGCCGAAGAAGAAAATATCACAATCGACAATGTCCGCCTGCCGCTCACGAAGGCTTTTTCCCTGATGGATGAGGAAGGCGACTGCTTTGTCGCGCTTGATTACAGTCAAATCACGAATGACCGTGAGGAACGCGTCATGCTCGCGCATGAACTTGGCCACTGTGTCCGCGGCGCTTTTTATAACCGCTACAGCGCAGTTGACTGCAAAAGCCGCCATGAGCGGCGCGCAAACGTCTGGGCCTATCGGAAGCTGGTCTCAGAGGACGAGCTGCACGAGGCGGTTATGCGCGGCAATGTGGAAATTTGGGAGCTGGCGGAATACTTCGACCTGCCGCAGGACTTGATGGAACAAATTGTAAATTACTACGAGGGGATCGAATGATTCCGTCTAAGAGCATGATAGATCGATAAAAAAATTCCTCTGAAAGCGAAAATCGTTTTCAGAGGAATTTTATTTTTATTACTCCGCAATAAAGACAATTATAATGGCCGCGCCCCTCATCGGGGCGCATGGCCGAAAAAATAGCCTCCGTTTCTCTGCGGCTATTTTTTATTAAAGTTTACGTTCTCAGGCTTAAAATCAGCCGATAAACGCAACAAACGCACGATAGAGCGAATAAACGTCAATCTTTGCAGTGACCTCAAAGGGCGCGTGCATGGAAAGTACCGGAACGCCAATGTCGATGGTGTCGATGTCGAGCTCCGCCGTGCAGAAAGCAACCGTTCCGCCGCCGCCCTGATCCACCTTGCCAAGCTCGCCGGTCTGCCAGAGGACGTTTTCTCTGTCCATCAAATGCTGAATTTCCGCGGCAAACTCCGCAGAGGCATCCGACGTGCCGGATTTTCCGCGCGCGCCCGTGTACTTGGTGATGACAGCGCCATAGTTTACAAAACAGTTGTTGCGCGGCTCGCTGACCTCCGGAAAATTGGGGTCAAACGCCGCGTTCACGTCGGCGGACAGGCACTTCGAATGCGACATAACAATTCTGCCCGGCACGTTATAAGCTGCGGCGAGATTTTCAAGAAAGAACGGCAAAAACGAACCTGCGAGACCTGTCGTACCATTCGAGCCGGTCTCCTCCTTATCGGAGAAAACGCAGACAGCCGTGCGCTTTGGCGTTTCTTTCTTATCGAGCAGGGCGGAAAACGAAGCGTAGGCGCAAACATGGTCGTCCTGACCGTATGCGCCGATCATGCTGCGGTCGAAGCCAATATCCCTGGCCTTGTAGGCCGGTACGACCGTCAGCTCCGCAGAACGGAAATCCTTTTCCACAATACCGTACTTCTCGTTCAAAATGCGCATAAGGTTCAGCTTGACACGCTCGCTGGCCTCATCATCGCGAAAAGGATGCGAGCCGATCAGAATGTTTAGCTGCTCGCCTTTGATTCCCTCGTGCAGCGGAAGCTTGACCTGATCTGCGGCAAGGTGCGGCAGAAGATCGGTTACACAGAAAACCGGATCGCCTTCCTCCTCGCCCACGGCAACGGTCAGGGACGAGCCGTCCGCACGAACGACAACGCCGTGCAGCGCGAGCGGAATCGCCGTCCACTGGTACTTTTTAATGCCGCCGTAATAGTGCGTTTTAAACAGGGCAAGCTCATTGTCCTCATACAATGGATTGACCTTCAGGTCAAGGCGCGGAGAATCAATGTGCGATGTCAGCAGATTGACGCCCTGTTCAATCGGATCCGTGCCGATCACAGCAAAAGCAGCCGCTTTCCCTCGGTTGTTGTAATAAATCCTGTCGCCCGGCTTATAAGCCTTTCCGATCTCAAACGGAACAAATCCCGCTTTTTCGGCCATTTCAACGGCAATCGTTACCGTCTCGCGCTCAGTTTTTGCGCTGTTCAAAAAAGCCTTATAGCCCTCGCAGTAGTCCTGTGCCGCAGCAAGCTCTGCATCAGACATCTGCAATCCGCCGTGCTTACGGCTTAAAAAGAGCTGATCCTTGAGCGCCTGTGCGGCTGATTTTGTCTTTTCCATGGTTCTTTCCTCCTAAATATTTCGAGGCCATCGCTTAAATCCCGTCCGGATAGACAGAGCGGTATTTTTCATAAGCGTTCATGACCTTGTTTACATAATGTGCGGTAACAGAAGACGGGATCCTGTCGAGCGTTTGCCCGTCGGCAGAAAGCGAGCTGTCCGAAAGCCAGCCGTTTACCGCGCCGCGGCCCGCATGATAGGCTGCGGCCGCCAGTTCAAGCGAGCCGAACTCGCGATACAGGTAGTGCAGAAAAAACACGCCGTACCGAATGTTCGTCTCCGGCGTGAACATGTCCCCAAACGTCGTCTCCCCGTCGCCGAGCTTATTCTTAATCCAGTCAAACGTTGTTTCAGCCACCTGCATAAGCCCGCGGGCATCCGCCTCGGACACAGCGTTTGGATCAAAATCGCTTTCCGTCTTCATCACAGCAAGAATGAACGCCGGATCCATATCGTATTCCGCAGCATATTTTAAGACCGTCTCCCGATAATTGACAGGATAGTTTTTCCGGTAAAAATGCCGGACACCCGCATGTACCGCGAAACAGCCGATTACGACCAAAACCGCCAAAACAATCGGAATGATAAACTTACGAATACGAACGACCATTCTTCACCTCCAGAAGATGTGTGACACAGCGGCGTACCGCTTCGGAAAGCTCCTGCTCGCCGTCATTGTTTTCGATGATGCTGTGACAGCGCGCTCGGAAGAATGCTTCGGTATGCTGGCTCGCCATGCGTGAAAGCGCCTCGTTTTCCGTAAGGCCGTCGCGCGCAATAATCCGTGCTTTTCGAAGCGATTCGTCTGCGCAAACGCCGATGATATAGTCGCACAGAGCGTCCGCGCCGCTCTCAAAAAGCGTCGGCGCATCCAGCACGGCGAGCTGCCCGCCTTTTTTCTTTAAGTCGGCCCGCATTTCCTCGATTCGTCCGACAATATACGGGAAAATTATCTGATTCAGCAGCGCAAGCGCGGTCGGATCAGAAAATACAATCCTGCCAAGCGCTCTGCGGTTAAGCTCGCCGTCTTCTG
>UQQY01000015.1 GCA_900543295.1 uncultured Oscillospiraceae bacterium
AAGGAGAGGAACCCGCGGTTCCCCTCCTTGGAACCTTCCCTCCTGAGATTGTTTGTGCGAAAAAGAAATGCTGTCGCTCTGCTGCGCCCCAATCAGTCTGTGAATTGCAAACGCTTTTGCTTTGCAAAAACTAATTAGGAAAATTGATATGATTCCCTCGTTTATATTTTAAAATAGGCTTTCCTGTATCAAGCCCCATCGCCGCAAAGGGATTACATAAGGGGAAAACCAGCATGTGATTTTCCCCTTTGCGCGTCTTTGCCTTCTTTCGCTGTGCAGCGAAAGAAGGCAAGTTAGATGAACTTTGTATCGCCTGCGAGCGTAAAATTTCAACGGATTCAAAGCTTTTGCCCCATACCTTGCGTGAAATACGGAGATTACAGGGTTTACCCCAACGTCGTCCCTGTTTTTATGATATTTTTCTTTATGGATGATCGTAAAAGTACGGATTTGTTTCAATCGTACAGCCGTATTGCTCCCACAGACAGCGGCGCGCCCAGTCGAAGTTTTTCTGCGCATATTCCGCATAAGGCGTCGGGCTTTGCGATCCGCTTTCACTCTCCATCATCTTGAGCGCATCTTCAAAGGTATCGCGGTTGTCGTCAGTAATATTCGCCTTAAACTCTTCTTTCAGGTATGCACGCGCGTCTTCAAGGTCAACGGGCGCTTTCGGACCGATCAGCGATCCCTCGGTACGAAATGGGAGAATATCGTTAAAGTTTAACCGGACGAGGTCAAGATACGCTTTTTCATCATTTTGGAAAAGTTTTTCGTGCGCTGTCGAGCTTTGTTCTTTTCCAATCATCATATTAAGCGTTTCCGCTTCAATCTGATCCATATACTCGCCGCGAAGGCTTTCTACCGCCTCCTGCCGCCTTGCGCGCAGCTCGGAAAGCGACTCGCTCTCCTTCGATTGTTCCGCCGAAGACTCCGGAAGAACATCGGAGGACTCTGTCTGAGGCGACGTCGGCGAACATCCCGCAAGCAGAAGGCAAAACAGCATACAGCAAGCCAAAAGACCCAACAATGTTTTTCTTCTCATAACGTTCACTCCCTTTTTTCAATCATGCATATGAACTCGTATAAATAATATATCTTCCGTTCAACATTGCGCACAATTGATCGTAGTAAATAACATGATCGCCGAAATAAGCGTCGCTGTAATGCGGATCGACAATGTGCGCTGTCCCGCTCTCACCATTTATCGCTCGAATCGTAATATAGTGACCGCCTGTTGAAGTTCCGTTATAATAAGGCCCGCTTTCCGATTGAAATTCGGAAAACCGCGCACGATATCCGCTTTCTTATAATTATTTACAGTTAAATTATATCATATAAAAATTTAATGTCAACAAAACTTCTTTTATATAGAAAATAATATTTATATACTTTTGCTTCCGCTTTAACGATCAAATCGTTATCCATTATCGGCCGAACATAAGGCTTCTTCCGCATTTTGTTCACGCTTTCGTACTGTATTTCTCTAAGAAGTGTGATATAATAAGGGAAATATCGGACGAAGGCGTCGGCCGTTACGACAAAATCCTTCACAGGAGGTTTCCCCGTGGACAAATATAAGCGTCTTGTATCGAATACCGTTATTTTCGCCATCGGAACATTCAGCTCCAAGGTTCTTGTTTTCCTTTTAATGCCGCTTTACACCTGGGCTCTTTCGCCGGATCAGTACGCTGTAACCGATCTGATCGTACAGACAGGCAATCTGCTTTTGCCGTTGGTGACGCTTGGCATTGTCAACGCGATCATCCGCTTCGGGCTTGACAGGAGCGTATGCAAAAGCGACGTTCTAACTGCGGGCTTTTTAACGCTCTTTATCGGTTTTACTGCTCTGTTTTTGTTCTGGCCGCTGATCTCCAAAATCTCGATCATCTCTGGAAATACGTTTCTTGTCTATCTCTTTGTGCTCACCTCTTCGCTGCGTTCGATTTGTTCAAACTTTGTGCGCGCGCGCGGATACGTCCGCCTGTATGCGTTAGACGGCGTTCTGAGCACCATTACGACGATTCTTTTCAATGTTCTGTTTCTGGTTGTGTTTCAGTTCGGCGTACTCGGTTATGTCATGGCAATCGTCTGTTCCGATCTGCTCTCCGCCGGTTTCCTTTTTATCGTTGCCGGCCTGCACAAATACATCAGAATCCGTAATCTTGACAAGGATGTTTGGAAACAGATGCTGCTTTACTCTCTCCCGTTGATCCCGAACACCATCTGCTGGTGGATCACCAACGTTTCCGACCGCTACATCGTCACCTATATGCTCGGCCACACTGCGGACGGCTTGTACGCCGTATCCTATAAGCTGCCCACCATTATTTCGCTGTTCTCAACCATTTTCATGAATGCATGGCAGATTTCCGCCGTAACAGAGGAAAAGGGCCGAAGCAAGTTTTTCACGCGGATTTTCCGCTCTTACAGCTCGCTGATTTTCATGGTCGGCGCCTGTATCATCCCCTTTTCCAAGATACTGGTCTCCCTTCTGGCGCAGGACAGCTATTACGAGGCGTGGAAGTTTATTCCCTTTCTCGTTATGGCGACGGTGTTTAACTGCTTCGGCACATTTACCGGAAGTGTGTATACTGTCGAAAAGAAGAGCATCCTCTCCTTCCTGACCATTTCAGCAGGCGCCGTTTTAAATATTGTGCTCAACCTTCTGCTGATCCCGCTGTGGGGCGTAAACGGCGCGGCATTCTCCACTTTTGTAAGCTATCTGCTGGTCTTTATCCTGCGTTTTCTCACTTCCCGCCGTTTTATCCGGATTCGCATTCCCTTTATCCGCTTTACACTCAACACACTGATTCTCGGCGCGCAGTCTTTGATTATGATTTTTGAAGTGCCGGGCTGGATCGCCTTTGAGGTGATTCTGACCGCTGTCCTTTTCGCCATCAACATAAAAGAATTGATTCAGACAGCCCTAAAGCTGTTAAAACGGGCATAACGCCTGATTTTTGGAGGAGTGATTCTATATGGATCAACAAAATCAATCCAACTACACGCTGCTTTGCGACTTTTATGAGCTGACCATGGGCAACGCCTATTACGAAACCGGCATGGGACAAAAGCGGGCTTATTTCGACCTGTTTTTCCGCACCGTGCCCGACGGCGGCGGTTTTGCAATTGCAGCGGGGCTTGAACAGGTGATTCAGTATATCAAAAACCTGCATTTTTCAGATGAGGACATCGCCTTTCTGCGGGACAAGAAGCTGTTTTCAGAAGACTTTCTGAATTCTCTGCGAGGCTTCCGGTTCACGGGCGATATTTACGCCGTACCGGAGGGTACGCCGGTTTTTCCGCGTGAGCCGATTCTGACCGTTTGTGCGCCTGCTGTCGAGGCGCAGCTTGTTGAAACGTTCCTGCTGCTCTCAATCAACCACCAGTCGTTAATTGCCACCAAAGCGAACCGTATCGTCCGCGCGGCCAAGGGCCGTCCTGTTTCAGAATTCGGATCGCGCCGCGCACAAGGCGCGGACGGCGCTGTGCTGGGAGCGCGCGCCGCTTATATCGCCGGCTGTGCCGGAACCGCCTGCACCTTGACCGACCGCGCCTACGGCGTTCCGGCAGGCGGTACGATGGCGCACTCCTGGGTGCAGATGTTCGACAGCGAGCTGGATGCTTTCCGCACCTATTGCAAAATTTATCCGCATAACGCAACGCTTCTGGTTGACACCTATCACGTCTTAAAAAGCGGCGTGCCGAACGCCATCCGTGCGTTTAAAGAAGTCTTGCTGCCGCAGGGTATCGAAGACTGTGCGATCCGCATCGACTCCGGCGACATCACCTATCTTTCCAAAAAGGCGCGCAAAATGCTGGATGAGGCGGGGCTTACAAAATGCAAAATTGTCGCCTCCAACTCGCTTGACGAGCATATCATTGAAACGCTGCTGGAGCAGGGCGCACAGATCGACGCCTTTGGCGTGGGAGAACGCCTGATTACCTCAAAGAGCGAACCGGTTTTTGGCGGCGTGTATAAGCTCTGCGCCGTGGAGGGAGAAACCGGTGCGATCATCCCAAAAATCAAAATCAGCGAAAACACCGCCAAGATTACCAACCCTCATTTCAAAAAAGTTTACCGTTTGTATGAAAAGGAAAGCGGCAAAGCGATTGCCGATCTGCTTTGTGTTCACGACGAGACAATCGACGAAACAAAACCGCTCGAACTGTTCGATCCTGAGGCAACCTGGAAGCGCAAGGTTATTACCGGCTTCACTGCCAGAGAACTGCTTGTACCGGTTTTTCAAAACGGCGAGTGCGTATACGAGTCGCCGAATATCGAGGAGATCCGCCGCTATTGCGCAGAGCAGATCGATCTTTTATGGGATGAGGTCAAACGCTTTGAAAACCCGCACACCTACTATGTGGATCTTTCACAGAAGCTCTGGGAGATTAAGGATCGTCTGCTGAAAGAACGCGCATAACGCGAAACAGATCCTTATAAGATAGAAAAAGGACGCCCGGTCGGGCGTCCTTTTTGTTTGTTTCTGTTTTTATTTCGAATAGTGCGCAGCATTGTTGTCCTTGAGCACAACATCATGCGCGCCGCCTTCCACAATACTGGTGGAGGAGACCAGCGTCAGCTTCGCATTCTTCTGCAAATCCGGAATATTGAGCACGCCGCAGTTGCACATAGTGGAGCGCACCTTTAACAGCGACTTCTCCACATTCTCCTTGAGCGGACCGGCATACGGAACATAGGAATCGACGCCCTCTTCAAAAGAGAGTTTTTTGTCGCCGCCCATGTCGTAACGCTGCCAGTTGCGCGCACGGCTTGAGCCCTCGCCCCAGTACTCTTTCATATAATTGCCGTTGATGATTACTTTATTGGTCGGGCTTTCGTCAAAGCGGGAGAAATAGCGGCCAAGCATGATAAAATCCGCGCCCATCGCAAGCGCAAGCGTCATATGATAATCATGGACAATGCCGCCGTCCGAGCAGACCGGAATGTAAATGCCCGTTTCTTCAAAATACTCGTCGCGCGCTTTTGCAACTTCAATCAGAGCGGTAGCCTGTCCGCGGCCAATACCCTTCTGCTCCCGAGTGATGCAGATTGAGCCGCCGCCAATGCCTACCTTTACAAAATCTGCGCCGGCCTTTGCCAGAAAGAGGAATCCCTCTCGGTCAACCACGTTGCCCGCACCGACTTTTACGCTATCGCCGTAACGCTCACGAATCCATGCGAGCGTGCGGGACTGCCATTCGGAAAAGCCCTCGGAGGAATCGATGCACAAAACGTCTGCGCCCGCTTCAACCAATGCCGGAACGCGCTCCGCATAGTCGCGTGTATTGATACCCGCACCCACCACATAGCGCTTGGAGGCATCGAGCAGTTCGTTTGTATTTTCCTTATGCGAAGAATAATCCTTGCGGAACACCATGTATTTTAAGCGCTGATCCTTATCAATTAACGGCAGGGAGTTCAGCTTGTGCTCCCAAATGATGTCGTTCGCCTCTTTCAGCGTGGTGGTATCCGGTGCGCACACAAGCTTTTCAAACGGCGTCATGAAGGCAGAAACCTTTTCGTCCGTAGACATACGGCTGACACGATAGTCGCGGCCGGTCACAATTCCCAAAAGCCGGCCGTTTGCAGAGCCGTCCTCTGTAACGGCGACGGTTGAATGACCGGTTCTTTCTTTAAGCGCCAGAACGTCCGCAAGCGTCGCATCCGGACGGATGTTTGAATCGCTCGTGACAAAGCCGGCTTTATAGCCTTTTACGCGCGCCACCATCGCGGCTTCGCTTTCGATCGACTGCGAGCCGTATATAAAGGAGATGCCGCCCTCTTTTGCAAGGGCGATCGCCATTTTCTCACCGGAAACGGACTGCATGATAGCGGATACAAGCGGAATGTTCATTGTGATTGCAGAGGTTTCGCCTTTTTTGAATTTTACAACAGGCGTTTTCAAACTGACGTTTGCGGGGATACACTCCGCGGAGGAATAGCCTGGGACAAGCAGGTATTCGCCAAACGTGCGGGACGGTTCTTTGAAGTAAAAAGCCATGTTCATCTCTCCTTATTTTCTTTGTGTTTTACGCTATACAATACTATGAAAAAAGCACAAAGTCAAGACAGCAAACCGACTTTGTGCTTCTCAGACGGACAAATTCGGCGAAACCGTCCATTTTTTCGGACGATTTTGACACAGTTTCCGTCAGGTTTTATTCGCCATATTGCAGACAATGCCACGCTCTGCATCAAGCGTAACGTTCGTCCCGGTGCGCAGAATTTCCGTCGCGCCCTTTGCACCGACTAAAACAGGCTTTCCGAGCGCTAAGCCCACGATTGCGGCGTGCGAGTTCGCCCCGTCCTGCTCGGTAATGATGCCGGCACAGTCCTTAATCAGATCCAAAATCGCGTTGGAGGTTTTCGGAATAACCAAAATTTCGCCCGGCTTAAATTGAAGCCTTGCCTCCTCCTCGCTGTCGCAGACACAGAGATTGGCATGGACCTGCTGCGCCGTGATGCCGGTGCCGGTAATCAGAATATCGCCGACAATATGGACGCGCATCATATTCGTTGTACCGGAGATGCCAAGCGGAACGCCCGCCGTGATGCAGACCAGATCCCCGTCCTCGATCAGGTCTAAATTCTTTGCGCAGTTCACCGCATGATCGAACAGCTCATCTTCGCTGTGTTTTTCTTCAAGCAGCATCGGCGTTACGCCCCACGAAAGGCTTAGCTGGTGATAGGCCTGCTTGTTCGGCGTACCGGAGATGATCGGGCACTGCGGACGGTATTTCGATATCATGCGCGCAGTCTGTCCGGTGGTGGTGACGGTTAATATAGCGGCAGCCTTTAAATCCGTCGCCGTGGTGACCGTTGCATGCGAAATGGCGTTTGTAATATTCGGAAGATCGGTGGATACGCGGCTGCGGAACTGTTTTTCATAATCGATCTCTCGCTCCGCGCGCTCTGCGATCAGCGCCATGGTTTTAAGCGCCTCTACCGGATATGAACCTGCGGCGGTCTCGCCGGACAGCATAATAGCGCTGGTTCCGTCATAGATGGCATTGGCAACGTCCGTCGTCTCGGCACGGGTCGGGCGCGGATTTTTAATCATGGAATCCAGCAGCTGCGTCGCGGTTACGACAACCTTTCCGGCGCTGTACGCTTTCTGAATCAGCTTTTTCTGAATACCCGGCAGCTCTTCAAAAGCAATCTCAACGCCCATATCGCCGCGGGCAACCATAATACCATCCGCAACGCGCAGAATCTCGTCGATATTTTTTACCCCTTCGGCGTTTTCAATTTTCGCTATAATACGGATGCCCTTGCTATTGGCGTCGGCAGTGCTTAAAATAGCCCGCACATCCTCAATATCCTCGGCGCAGCGCACAAAGGACGCAGCGATGAAATCAAAGCCCATCTGCGCGCCAAAAAGGATGTCGCTTCTGTCCTGCTCGCTGATATACGGCATGGAAAGACGGATCCCCGGCACATTGACGCCCTTGCGGTCGGACACCTGCCCGCCGTTGTCCACCATACATTCAATATCGGTCTCTGTATGGGAGAGTACGTGCATTTCGATCAGACCGTCGTCAATCAGAATACGGCAGCCGTCGTAAATATCCATCGGGAGCTGTTTATAAGAAACAGAGACGCAGCGTTCGGTTCCCGGGACGTTGCGCGTCGTCAGGGTAAAGCGGTCGCCCTTATGCAGGATAGCCTTCCCCTTTTCAAAAAGACCGACGCGGATCTCCGGCCCTTTGGTGTCAAGCAGAATACCAACAGGAAGCGAAAGCTCGCGCCGAAGCCGGTCTACCTGCTCAAAGCGCTTTCTGTGCTCCTCATGCGTAGAGTGGGAAAAGTTGAAGCGTGCGACGTTCATGCCCGAAAGCATCAGCTCCCGGACAACCTCATCAGAAGAGGTGGCAGGCCCCAGCGTGCAGATAATCTTTGTTTTTCTCACGGAAAAAACCTCCCTTGCATACGCGGCAAAACAAATTTAACCGCTTGCACATATCCGGTCGGCATTAGTCCGGCCGGTTTGATTCTATCATACCATTTATATTTCTATTTTACACGATTCTTCGTTCAAGATAAAGACCTATTTTTGTAAATTCGGCAAAAGCGTGAAAAGGAGCAGCATCGCACCATAGCACACCGGCTGATGCAGCAGATAAACCACGATGGTATGCCTTCCGACAAAGGCCAGAAAACGACAGTGCATTTTATAAAACCATTGGGGACAGCGATTGGCCTTCACAATGCGTCCAAAGGAGACGCCTGCAAAAAACACGAAAATCCACGGAAAAATCGGGAAATAATCGGAGGAAAAGAAGCCCGCCCCGGGAAGCCCAATGGGAAAGAGAAATGCTGTGCTGTAGAAAAACGATGGGAGAGAAAACGAAAAAAGCGACGGCAGGCCTATTGCACCGTTCGGTACATCCGAAAACAGCCAGAACAGCAAAAGGCCGATTCCGACACCAGCAAGCGGCGGAACATGAGCCGCCAGCTTTTTGAGCGGCGGAAACAGCATCATGGCAATTCCCAGAAAATGCAGGATACCGAACAGAATGAGTTCATCCGGCATAAAAAGCGCCGTCACCGCAGTCAAAATCAAACCAAAACCAAAGCAGACCGCACCGCGCTTTAAATTAGAACGGGAATAGTGTCCCGCTGTGCCGGAAATGAAAATAAACAGCCCGGCGAACAGCGGCTGCAAAACATCCTGCATAAGCGAAGAAGTGAATATGGGAAAATCCACGCCGAATATGACAACCAAATCGAACATGGCATGATAGAACACCATGCAGATGATAGCAAAGCCGCGCACCTCGTCAATCAGATGAACGCGGGAGGAAAGATCCTTTTTCAAAATAGCGCTCCTCCTAAAAAACTGGGATCATTCTCAGCAGTATTATGAAACTGTGTTCTTATCATCCTACACGAAAAAATACGCATTGTCAAAAAGAAACGGTACGCAAAACAGTAAACGGTATTCCGTGTGTCAGACGCTTTTTCTGGATTCCTGTTGATGCAGGCGCGTCTCTGTGATATACTTTGATTTATCAAAATCCCGAACCGAACGCGGAAGGCAAATTTAAAATCGGGATTTGAAAGCTGGGTGTATTATGGAAGAATTAACAGGGGCAATTATTTGTGCTGTTTTTGCGCTTGCCTGTTTTATTATCAGCGTTATGCAATTCAAAGAAAAAGGATTCCTTTTCAATAACGCATACATTTGGGCGTCTAAACAGGAACGGGAGAAAATGGATAAGAAGCCTTACTATCGTCAGTCCGGTATTGTGTTCGCTTTATGCGGGGCAATCTTTCTCAGTATGGCTCTTGCGTGCATTTTACTGACGAACTGGCTCTGGATCGTTACGGGAGCGCTGACTGCCGCAGTGCTTACATATGCCGTTGCCTCTTCGATAAAAGAAAGAAACGAGTAAGGCAAGACCAGACTGCTGATACATATATCTGCGTGCAAAAGCCGACGGCCTTTTTATACCCCGTTTCAAAAGAAGAATACGCAAAACACCCGAAACGCGGTGCGCACAGGCCAACAGTTCTGCATTGATTCGCGGACGGACATTCGTTATAATGAAAAACAGAACGCACGCTCCCAAAAGGGAGCTTGAAAGCGAGGAACGGTAAAATGAAAAACATCGGCTTTATCGGCATTGGAATTATGGGACGTTCCATGGCCGCAAACCTGATCAAGGCGGGCTTTCGCCTGACGGTGCATACCAGGCGCAAAGAGAAGATTGAAGATTTTCTGCGCGAAAGCGGAGCGGAATGGGCCGAAAGTCCCGCCGACTGCGCCAGAGGACAGGACGCGGTTATCACAATGGTCGGTTATCCCAAAGACGTGGAAGATGTCTACTTTGGGGAAAACGGCATTTTATCTGGCGCGGAGCAGGGCGCTTATCTAATTGATATGACTACCACCGACCCGCGGCTTTGCCCGCGAATTGCAGAGGCTGGAAAGCCCAAAGGCCTGCACGTTTTAGACGCGCCCGTTTCCGGCGGCGATACCGGCGCAAAGGCCGGCACGCTCTCCATCATGGCGGGCGGCGACGAGTCGGATTTTACCGCGTGTCTGCCGCTGTTTGAGGCCATGGGCAAGACTATTGTTTACGAGGGGCCGCACGGCGCGGGACAACACACCAAGATGGCAAATCAGATTGCCATTGCCGGCGCGCTTGCAGGCGTATGCGAGGCGGTTGCCTACGGCGAACGTATGGGGCTTGACACCGCCCGAATGCTCAAGAGCATTGAAAACGGCGCGGCCGGCAGCTTTCAAATGAGCGCCAACGGCCCGAAAATGATAAGCGGGGACGACGCGCCCGGCTTCTTTTTAAAGCATTTTGTAAAGGACATGCGGATCGCACTCGCGCAGAGCGGCGAAGAACTGCCCGTTCTGGCGCAGGTTTTAAACATAAATGAATCGCTTGAAAAAGCAGGCTTCGGCGACTGCGGTACACAGGCAATGATTCACGGTTACCGTAAAAATAAGTCCGGCTGTCTGTAAGCGAAACACCTTTCGCCCCTTTTAAAGCTAAAACAGCAAAAAGCGTGGGAATTCAAAGTCCCACGCTTTTTGCTTATGACAGACAAAACACAAGGGAGTCTATTTCCTTCTCATATCCCTCTTCGGCAAAGCCAAGTTTTAAGAGCAGGGCAATGCTTGCTTTGTTTTCTGTGTCCGTACAGCATACGATCTCCCGACCCGGAAAACATCTGCGCAGCTTTTGCAGCAGCGCGGAAAGCAGCTCAAACGCAAAGCCCTGCCTGTGGTACCGGTAGGAAACCGTATAGCCAAGCGAAATCGTTTCCTTCGCAACTGAAACAAACAGATCCCCTGCGATTTCTCCGGTATCTCTGCGGGCGATAGCAAGACGGCTTTCCCCTTCTGAAAAAGGATCGTCCGTTTTTGATCGCTCGATCAGGCTGCTTAAATTCTCACGGTCTGTGAACTGTCCGCGCTGGTAGCGGGCACAGTCGGGATGCTTTCGATAGTCAACAAGAGATTCCAAATCCGCCATGCAAAAATTGCGCAGAAGCAGGCGTTCTGTTTCAAGATATACGTGCATACTATTCAAGTTCATCCTTGTCATCCTCCGTATCATCATGTCCATGATCGAGAAGCTCTCCCACGCGAATCCTGCGCGCAAGCTTCATCTCTTCCACTTGATTATGTATCAGCTCCTTGACCTCGCGCGGATGCCTGATATTTTTAAGCTCCAGTATCGGCGTTGTTTTGTCGGAGGAATGCAGCTTTACCGTACCTACGCCGAAAATACGCTGCCAAAGCGAGCGCGACAGGCTCAAATCCCGCACACGGTATAAGAGCGCTTCCTCCTGTTTCATGTTGAAAAAACCCACCTCCAAAAAAATCCGATCCTCGCTCAAACGGTAGCGCGTAAAGGAAAGCGGCATACCAAGCACGCGCTTTCGGTCTTTCCACAGATAGGTTATCGATACTTTTTTCATTCCAGCGTAACACTCCCTTTTGATCCGTTATACTTCGATCTTTGTCCAGCGGCCGCTGCGGAAGCGTGTCATGGAAAACAGCATACGCAAAAACTGATCGCCGAACAGACCGAGCCATGCGCCGACAAGGCCGAGTCCGCAGGGGAAGCACAGCACCCATGACAGCCCCGGACGAATGATGCCGATGCTGATAAAGGAGGAAAAGGCAACGAATTTTGTATCCCCCGCGCCGCGCAGGCAGCCGGAATAAACCACCTGAGCCGTCTGCACATGCGTTGTGCATGCGATAATAATCAGAATAACGCCGCCCAAGGCAATAACCTGCGCATCATCGGTGAAGAGCTCGATAAGAAAATGACGGCCGACAAGAAAGAACGCGAAAAGCGCCGTCGAAATACAAAACGCCATTCGCTGACCGGTTTTTCCGTAAATGATCGCCATATCAGGGCGTTTTGCACCGAGGCTTTGCCCCACCAGGGATGAAGCCGCCACGCCCAGCCCGTCGCCGAAGGCGAAGGACAGATTGATGATATTCATGCAGATTTGATGCGTTGCAAATGCAACGGTTCCAAGTCCCGCGACGATCTTGGCATATGTAAAAAAGCCGACGCGCATAAAAACCTGCTCTACCATCGCGCTGCCGCTGATCGAAGAAAGCGCGCTCATTGTCTTTTTGTCAAAACGCCATCCGGCTTTGACATGAATATCAAGAAAATGAGAATGATAAAAAAGCGACATAACCGACATTGCGCAGCCCACGGCATTTCCGATCGCCGTTGCAGCGGCTGCGCCCGCAACGCCCATTTTCGGAAAAATCCAGACGCCGTTTATGAGCAGATAATTAAAAATAATATTCACAACGTTCGCGGTCAGATTTGTCCGCATGGAAATTTTCGTATTGCCCGCGCCGCGCTGCGCCGCATTGATGGTAAGGCTCAAAGAGGTGAAAACGATGCTGGTCATCAAAATCTGAAAGTAAATGGTCGCGTCGTCGATGATGTCTGCGCCGGCGCCGGCAAAAAGCAGGATCGGCCGGGCGAATACTGCGCCGACAACCGACATCAAAGCGGACAGCCCCAGACTGATCATCATCGCCTGCCTTAAGCAGCTGTTTGCACCGAGCATATCCTGCTGTCCCTTACGGCGGGCAACCACTGCGGTTACGCCGACGTTCAGCGAAAAGATAACCGCAAGCAAAATGAATTTCGGCTGATTGGTAATGCCGACGGCAGCAATGGCCTCCGGTCCGATCCCGCCGACCATCATGGTATCGATTGAGCCGATCAGACTGACGAGTACCGATTCGACCGCACAGGGCCACGTCAGATCAAACTGCCGTTTATATACCTCTTTTGTGGCAGGGAGCGGCTTGTCCGTGTGCTGCGACGGCTTCAGCATATAGCGAATTGAGAAAAAACGCCGTATGAGATTTGTCACGCAAAACGATCTCCTTTATAAAGTATTTATATTTTTTTATTTTAACATAAACAAAAGACGGTTACAAGACGAGCGGCGGGACGGATCCTGTTTCGGCGGTCAGGGGGCTTATACGAATTTTCTGTTTTCACTCTATCATCTTGCCTGCTTTTGTGTTTCATGCTATCATAACAGTGAACAAAACTGTACCGAAAGGAAGCGTCGGCAAAATGAACCGTCCGATTATCTTAGATACTGATCCCGGCATCGACGATGCCGTAGCCCTTGCCGTCCTGCATCACTACCGCGCGGATGAGGTGCGTTTGATTGTCGCAGGATACGGGAATATTGCAAAAGAGCATACCGTGCAGAATGCTCTGACCATGTGTTCGCTTTTAAAATGGGATGTGCCGGTGCTTCCCGCGTCCGACGGCCCGGTAAAGGGCGGCTATGAGACGGCGGCGCACATTCATGGCTCCGACGGACTGGGCGGACTTTTCCTTTCAGAGAACAAAAAGACGCCCGTTTCCACGGACGACTGGCTTTTGTACTGTTATCAGACGATCTGCGCGGCAGGATGCGCCGATTATATTACGTTAGGACCGCTCACCAATCTTGCTATGCTGCTCACCCGCTTTCCGGACGTAAAGCGGCATCTAGGAACAGTCGTCGTCATGGGCGGCGGGATCGACATGGGCAATGTGCGTCCCTTTGCAGAATTCAACATTTTCTGCGATCCTCAAAGCGCTGCGCTGGTTCTGCGGGAAATAAGCGACCTTGCTCTTGTCCCGCTCAATACGACAAGCGCCGTTGCGTTCACTTTGCCTCAGATCGGGGAGATCGGACAGCAGGATACTGCTCTTGCCCGCGCCATGCAAAAAATCCTCACGGCGAACTATCATGCCTGTGTGCGCTACGGCGAATCCGGTTCCACCATGCACGACTCAACCGCCGTTTTATACTATCTTTTTCCCGAGCTTTTCACCGTGCGGCAGTGCGGCATTGACGTAAACTGCTCAGATAAGCCGGGTCGTACCTCTGTTACAGATGTACGGCACAACGTTACGCTTACAAAGGAAACGGACGCGCCCCTGCTGCTGCAAAAGATTATGGCCTGCGTTAAAGGGGAAAGCACTCCTCGCGGCTGATTCTGCCGTCTGCAAAGCAGATCCGGCGCGGCGCGGCCGCTGCAACGGCAGGATCATGCGTAATTAAGATAATGGTCGTCCCGTTTTCATGCAGGCCGTGCAACAGGCGCATGATCTCGCCGCCGGACGCGCTGTCCAGATTTCCGGTCGGCTCGTCCGCCAGAATCACCGGCGGACGCGAAGCAACGGCGCGTGCAATAGCGGTGCGCTGCTGCTGGCCGCCGGAAAGCTGACTTGGCAGATGGTGCATCCGCTCAGCAAGGCCAACCTCGCAGAGCGCCTGCTCGGCAAGCTCGCGGCGCCGGGCGCGGGAAAGCCCGCGGTAGCGCAGCGGGAGCTCCACGTTTTCAATCGCAGTCAGGCACTGGATCAGATGAAAGCCCTGAAAAACGAACCCGATTTTCCGGTTGCGGATGGCGGAAAGGCGGCGATCCGACAAATCGGCTACCGGCTCCCCATCCAGAAGATAATCGCCGCTGTCCGGCGTATCCAGACAGCCGATAATGTTCATCAGTGTGGATTTTCCGGAGCCGGAGCTTCCTACAATGGTTACAAATTCTCCTCGGCGAACCGACAGATTGATATCCTTTAAGACCGGCAAAATGCCATCGCCTGTCGGAAAGCTCTTCGTAATGCCTTTTAGTTCAATCAGATTTTTCATTTCACAGCACCTCTCCGCAGTTACCATACCCGCTTTTCAAGAAGGTATGCGCCGGATTTCAGCATACAAAAAACGGCAGAACAGGAGCTGTCTTCGACCGTTTTCCCGCTAAGGAATACAATTGTTAAAATCGTTTTTATTGTAAAGGAATAAAAAAACAGGAGGATAATCATGAAACCGAATATTCTTTTTCTCATGACCGACCAGATGCGCGGCGACTGTATGGGGATCGCCGGACATCCCGACGTCAAAACGCCGTATCTCGACTCTCTCGCCTCAACCGGACAGTATTTCCCGAATGCTTATACCGCCTGCCCCTCGTGCATTGCGGCGCGCGCCTCGCTGATGACGGGACTTTCGCCGGAACATACCGGACGCGTAGGCTATAAGGACGGCGTAAGCTGGGATTATCCCATTACGCTGGCCGGCGAACTCGGAAAAGCGGGCTATGATACCCAGTGCGTCGGAAAAATGCACGTCCATCCGCTCCGAAACCGTTTGGGCTTTGACGACGTTCAGCTTCACGACGGATACCTCGCCTATTACCGCCGGGCGGACACGCCGTCCTGTGAAAACCAGGCGGCGGCGGACGATTATTTTCACTGGCTCAAAAATGAAAAGGGCATTGACGCCGATGTGACGGATACCGGCCTTGAGTGTAACTCCTTTGTCGCGCGCCCGTGGATATACGACGAGGAATCTCATCCGACCAACTGGGTTGCGCGCGGCTGTATCGATTTTCTGCGCAGGAGAGACCGCTCAAAGCCCTTTTTCCTTTATGCCTCGTTCGTGCGGCCGCATCCGCCGTTTGACGCGCCTGCATGCTATTTTGACATGTACCGAAACAAGGACATCCGTCCGCCGTTTATGGGCGACTGGGCGGATCAGGAAACGTACCAAAAGACCGGACGGCATTATTGCAGTGAGGAAGGCGCCGCCGATCCGGCGCTGATGCACGATGCGCAGGTCGGATACTACGCCTGCATCACACACCTGGATCACCAGATCGGACGGATTTTACAGGCGCTTGAGCGTGAGGGGATCCTGCATGATACGATCATTCTGTTCTGCTCCGACCACGGCGAGCTGCTGGGCGACCATCACACCTTCCGCAAAACGCGCGCTTATCAGGGCAGCGTGCACATCCCGCTGTTTTTCCGTGTGCCGCAGTTTAAGGGCGGAATGAGATACGATGCGCTCGCCTCGCTTGAAGACATTATGCCGACGCTCATTGAGCTGGCAGGCGGCGAAGTTCCCGAAGGATTAGACGGCTTGTCGCTCTGTCCCGTCATGCGCGGCGAACAAGCGGGCGCCCATGCGTTCATACACGGCGAACACAGCGGCGGCTATCTCGGCAACCATTTTATTGTGACCGGGAAGGATAAGTACATCTGGTTCGACGAAAGCGGAAGAGAGCAGTATTTCGACCTCATAAACGACCCGAACGAACTGCACGATTTGATAGACGATCCAAACGCGCAGGAACGCATTGCCTGCCTGCGGAAGATACTGATTCAAAAGCTCGCCGGCAGACCGGAGGGCTACAGCGACGGCGTGCACCTGATCGCGGGACGTCCCCAGCGCGCAGTGCTGTAATAAAAGCGAAGAAAGGATATACGCTGTATGAAACTGCACATCGGATGCCATCTTTCCTCCTCCAAGGGATATTCCGCCATGGGAAGGGAAGCGCTGTCTCTCGGCGCGGACACCTTTCAGTTTTTTACGCGCAACCCGCGCGGAAGCAAGGCAAAGCCCTTTGACGCGGCGGATGCGGAGACAATGAATGCCTTTTTAAAGGCGCATAGCTTTGCTCCGCTGATTGCGCATGCACCGTACACGCTAAACGCCGCCTCTGCGGAGAAGCGCACCCGCGAATTCGCAGAGCTTGTCCTTCGCGAGGACCTGGAGCGCCTTGCGCATATTCCGAACTGTTATTATAACTTTCATCCGGGAAGCCATGTCGGGCAGGGCGCGGAAGCAGGCATTGCGCTGATTGCAGAAATTTTAAACCGCATTCTCTCACCCGGTCAGGAGACTGTCGTTCTGCTGGAAACCATGGCCGGAAAAGGTACGGAAATTGGAAGAACCTTTGAAGAACTGCGCGCAATCATTGACCGGGTGGAGCTTTCCGACAAGCTTGGCGTATGTCTGGATACCTGCCATGTGCACGACGCGGGCTACGACATTGTCGGAAACTTAGACGGCGTTTTAGCTGAATTTGACCGGATTATCGGAATTGACCGGCTGAAAGCGGTTCATTTAAACGACTCCATGAATCCGTGCGGTGCGCACAAGGACCGGCACGAAAAGATCGGCGACGGACATATCGGGCTTCCGGCATTCGAACGAATAATCAAGCATCCTGCTTTACACGGGCTGCCGTTTTGCCTCGAAACGCCGAATGATCTTGACGGATACCGTCGGGAAATCGAGCTTTTGCGTGAAGCGGCGGACAAACAATGAACAACGTCATGCAAAGAGAATGAGGGTTGAGGCGATCTCAAAAAACTGGACGAATAATTTCGGGATAAATAGTTCAAGCAACCAAAAGGGCTTGTTGTCTGTAAATTGCAGGCGGCAAGCCCTTAAGCTTTGTCTTGACGCAACGGTTATTTTTATTGCTCCGCAATAAAACGATCTCATTTTACACAGACTTTACATCCGGATGCTCTGCGCTTTACACAAGCTTCCTATACTGTACACGTAGCAATAAGAAAGGAGCATCTTAAAAATGAAAAAAATAATCAGCATGTTACTTGCGCTTGCCGCAGCGGCGGCAGTATTCACCGGCTGTTCCGAAAACGCGGGAAGCGATACATCAGGTTCCAGCACGGAAGCGGCCAGCTTTGACACAGCAAATGAAATCACCGTTATTTCCCGCGAGAATGGATCCGGTACGCGCGGCGCGTTCATCGAGCTGTTTGGCGTAGAAGAAAAAGATACAGACGGAAACAAGGTAGATAAAACGACAAAGGGCGCCGAGATTGCCTCCAAAACAGACGTCGTTTTAACTTCTGTTGCAAGCAATCCGTACGCAATCGGCTATGTTTCGCTGGGTTCCCTGAACGACACGGTAAAGGCCCTGAAAATTGACGGTGTAGAGGCAACCACTGAGAACGTCAAAAACGGCTCTTACGGCGTTGCCCGTCCGTTCAATATTGCCACCAAGGGCGAACCGGCCGGCCTTGTCAAAGATTTCATCAATTTTATCCTCTCCAAAGAGGGACAGGAAATTGTCTCCGGATCCTATATCGCCGTTAATGAGAGTGCAGAGAGCTTTACAAGCGAGATGCCGGACGGCAAAATTACCATCGGCGGCTCCTCCTCGGTTACACCGATTATGGAAAAACTGATTGAGGCATACAAGAAAATCAACACCGGCGCGGAAATCGAGCTGAACCAGACCGATTCCACCTCCGGCATGACGAACGCCATCGACGGCTCCATCGATATTGGTATGGCAAGCCGCGAGCTAACGGACAGCGAAAAGACAGAGCTTACGCCTGTACAAATTGCAATTGACGGCATCGCAGTCGTAGTAAACCCGGAAAACATCACGGACAATCTGACGAAGGATCAGGTTAAGACGATCTATGTAGGTGATGCTGTTACCTGGGCTGACGCGGTAAAATAAGCGTGTCCCTTTTATAACAATCCCTCCGAACACAAACACTCATCTGCTATCGGGGGAAAGCCGGCGGGAAACGTCGGCTTTTCGCCGTACACGATAAAGGAGCGCATATGCGTAAACAAAAACAGGAAAATCAAAGAACCGGCAGCGGCCATTTCCCAACAAGGTGCAAAGAAGCTGTAATGCACGGTGTATTCTTTATCTGTGCACTGGTTTCGATTGCGGCGGTCGTCCTTATCTGCCTGTTCCTTTTTGTAAACGGCATTCCTGCAATCGGCAAGATCGGCATATTCAACTTTCTTTTAGGAGACAACTGGGCGCCAACCGACGTGCCTGCAAGCTACGGCATTCTGCCAATGATTTTAGGCAGCGTTTATATTACAGGCGGAGCAATTCTGATCGGCGTGCCCATCGGCATTCTTACAGCGGTCTTTTTAGCAAAATACTGCCCGAAACGTCTCTATAAAATTGTAAAGCCGGCGGTTGAACTGCTTGCGGGCATTCCTTCCATTGTCTACGGCTTTTTTGGACTGCTTGTTATTGTGCCGCTGATTCGTTCCGTTTTCAAAGTTTCGGGCGCCAGCATTCTTGCTGCGACGCTTGTTCTTGGCATCATGATCCTGCCGACTGTGATAGGTCTTACCGAATCGGCCATTCGCGCCGTACCAGACAGCTATTACGAGGGCGCGCTTGCGCTGGGGGCGACGCATGAGCGCAGCATTTTCCGTGTGGTGATACCGGCGGCGAAGTCCGGCATTATGGCGGCGGTCATTTTGGGCATTGGCCGTGCGATCGGCGAGGCAATGGCCGTCTGCATGGTTGCGGGAAACCAGCCATGGATGCCGCAGGGCATTTTAAAAGGAGTACGGACGCTTACGGCAAATATTGTGCTGGAGATGGGCTATGCGGCGGATCTGCACCGTGAAGCGCTGATCGCAACCGGCGTCGTGCTGTTCGTCTTTATCCTGATTATCAATCTGCTTTTTTCCATTCTGAAGAACAGAAGGGAAAAGAAACAGGACGGGTGTGGACGGATGAACCGTCTCCTATCGCGTCTTTTCCGCAGAAAGGAGGTGTAAAAGATGAAGGAAAGAGCGAAAAAGCTTTCTTCAATCAGCCGGCTCTCGATAAAAAATCGGATGCGTTCGTATCTGCATCATCCGTTTTCTTTTGTCTGCATGCTGCTGGTGATGCTGGGCGCACTGCTGACAGTGGGCGTTTTGTTTGCGATGATCTTTTATATTCTGGTCAATGGTATTCCCTACTTAAAGCCGGAACTGTTTTCTTTAACCTATACCTCTGAAAACGCCTCCATGTTTCCTGCAATTGTCAACACCATTACCATGACACTGCTGTCCTTGCTGATTGCCGTCCCGTTTTCTGTGTTCACCGCAATTTATCTGGTGGAATATGCAAAGAGGGGAAATAAGCTGGTTGGCGTCATTCGTACTACAGCGGAGACACTTTCGGGCATCCCATCGATTGTCTACGGTTTGTTCGGCATGTTGTTTTTTGTAACCTATCTTGGCTGGGGAACAAGCCTTTTGGCCGGTGCAATGACCCTGTCCATCATGATTTTACCGCTTATCATGCGGTCAACGGAGGAGGCGCTTCGCGCCGTACCCGATTCCTACCGCGAGGGCAGCTTTGGCCTTGGCGCGGGCAGACTTCGCACTGTGTTCAAGGTCATTCTGCCGCCTGCAATGCCAGGCATTCTGGCAGGCATTATTCTGGCGGTCGGCCGTATTGTCGGGGAGACGGCCGCTCTTCTTTACACCTCCGGTACAATGGCGAAAATCCCGGATCTTGCCCACGATCATCTTGTCATGGGTGCGGGACGCACTCTTGCCGTACATATGTATATGCTCTCCGGCGAGGGTCTTCATATGAAAGAGGCAAATGCAACCGCAGTAGTATTGCTGGTTGTCGTGCTGCTTATCAATATGCTGTCAAGCTTTATCGCAAAGAAACTGACAAAGGAGAAGGCTTAATGGGAAAAATCGATATTGCAAACCTCGATCTGTATTACGGCTCCTTTCACGCGCTCAAAAACGTCAACCTTTCGATTTCGGAAAAGGAGATCACCGCGTTTATCGGACCGTCCGGCTGCGGAAAATCCACGCTTTTAAAGTCGCTGAACCGTATGAACGATCTTGTGGAGGGCTGCCGCATTACCGGCAGTGTTACGCTTGACGGCGATGATATTTACGCCGGTATGGACGTGAACGATTTGAGAAGGCGAGTTGGCATGGTATTCCAAAAACCGAACCCGTTTCCGATGAGCGTATACGATAATATCGCCTTTGGTCCGCGCACACACGGCATCCGCTCCAAAAAGAAGCTGGATGAAATTGTGGAAAAATCCCTGTGCGACGCGGCGATCTTCGACGAGGTTAAGGATCGGTTAAAAAAGTCCGCGCTTGGCCTTTCCGGCGGCCAGCAGCAGCGCCTTTGCATTGCGCGCGCGCTCGCCGTACAGCCGGAGGTTCTTCTGATGGATGAACCGACCAGCGCGCTTGATCCGATCTCCACCTCGAAGATCGAGGATCTTGCCATTGAACTGAAAAAAGACTATACTATTGTCATGGTAACGCACAACATGCAGCAGGCAGCGCGTATTTCCGACCGCACCGCATTCTTCCTTTTGGGTGAGGTTGTTGAATA
>UQQY01000016.1 GCA_900543295.1 uncultured Oscillospiraceae bacterium
CGGCCTCACTGATGTCGGTATCGATATGCCCCTGAAAGGTCTTTTGAATATTGCCGAGCGCCTGTGTGTGGCGGACGACAAGAAGCGTCGTTACCATGGCTGTACACTTCCGATCAGATCGCGCGCGGCGGCGATATGCTGTTCATCGAGCCAGCGGTTCATGCCCTCAATGATTTCAACCGGCGCCATCGGATTTTGAAACATTGCCGCGCCAACCTGTACGGTGGTGGCGCCCGCCATCATCATTTCAATCGCATCCTGATAGGATGCAACGCCGCCAATGCCTGAAACCGGGATTTTTACCGCGTTTGCGACCTGCCAGACCATCCGCACCGCAATCGGAAAAACGGCGGGACCGCTCATGCCGCCGACATTGTTGTGCAAAATCGGACGATGGGTACGAATGTCGATGCGCATGCCAAGGGGCGTATTGATAAGCGAAACGGCGTCGGCTCCCTCGGATTCAACGGCGCGTGCGATCTCCGCAATATCGGTGACATTCGGGGAAAGCTTGACCATTAAAGGCTTCGTCGTCGCTTTGCGCACGGCGCGCGTCGCCTCTCCGGCGGCGGCGCAGCTTGTGCCGAGCGCCGCGCCGCCCAGCTTGACGTTCGGACAGGATATATTGAGCTCGATCATATCGACCGCGCTGCCTTCAAGCTTTTGTACTGTCTCAACATAGTCCTCAATCGCAGCGCCCGCAATATTTGCGATAATGACGGTGTCCTCGTCTGCGACTTTCGGCAGTTCGTGCGAGAGAAAGTAATCGATACCCGGATTTTGCAGCCCCACCGAGTTGAGCATGCCCATCGGGGTTTCCGCGATACGCGGCGGCGGGTTGCCCGCGCGCTGGTGCAGCGTAGTACCTTTTAAAGACATGCCGCCTAAAACGGAGACTGGGTAGTAATCGGTATATTCTCTGCCAAAACCGAACGTGCCGGAGGCGGGAATAATCGGGTTTTTAAAGGTAACGCCAGCCATGCTGACCGATAAATCTGCCATTACAGTGTGACCTCCTCTGCGTTAAATACAGGACCATCCTTACAGACGCGGGCATAGTACTCTTCGCCGTTTTTGACGGATTTGCAGGCGCAGACAAGGCACGCGCCGACGCCGCAGCCCATGCGCTCTTCCAGCGAGACTTCGCACGCAACACCGAATTCCTTTGCAAGGGAGACAACGCCGCTCAGCATGCCGTTCGGGCCGCAGGCACAAATCAGATCTGCGCTGCCTCTCTCGAGACAGCGGCGGAGTGGTCCTGTTACAAAGCCTTTTTCACCGGCTGTGCCGTCATCGGTGCAGAGAATGACCTCAGCACCGGTGCGTTTGAACTCCTTTTGTAAAATGACGGCGGAGGCGCTGCGGAAGCCGGTGATAACAATGGCGCTTTTTCCGTAAAACTTTGCGCACTCAAGCATCGGAGGCGTACCGATACCGCCGCCGATCAGGATAGCTTTTTTTCCGGGCAGGAGGGAAAATCCGTTTCCAAGCGGGGCGAGCATATCAATCAAGTCGCCCTCGCGCAGCTCGGAAATGACTTTTGTTCCTTCACCCCGCACCTCGAAAACGAGCGTGACGGCGCCCGCTGCACGGTCGACTTCACAGATGGAAATCGGACGGCGGAGCAGAAAGCCTTCCGCACGGATGTGAGCGAATTGTCCGGCCTGCGCCCTTTTGGCAATATCCGGACAACGGACAACCAGTCGGAAGCATTCCTTTGCAAGTGTTTCCTTCCGGACAATCCGATATTTTTCAAGCTGTTTGTTTTGATCCATAAGAAACCTCCTCGTTAGTTGCTTTAACGTGTGTATGGAAGATGCACCGTAATTTATTATTCCGCAAAAAGCTGGTTTTAGCGAAGCCGGCTGCCTGTATGCGCGAGACTGCGCAGCTTCAGACGATAGCGGATCGATACAATGACCATGGCGATCAGACAGACAAGCGGTACGAAAAGCCCAAAGCCCTGCATCTGTTTTGCCGTATTCAGCGCGTCGAGCTGCAAAAATCCGAGACCGACCGACCAAAACATCATGGAAGCCGTCCGGCAATCGCGCGAAAGCGCTTTTTGCCGTGAGAGTGCGGCGGCATCTTCTGCGGCGCGTACACCCGCCAAAACGGTATTACGGTGAATCAGATAAAACCACAATGCACAGACAAAGACCATGACGAGAGGGAGGATCAGCAGAAGATAGCGGCTTTGTCCGCCAAGCAGGCGAAACGGCACCGTTTCCGGCAGGTAGAACAGACTGATTGCCGTGTAGAGTACAAAGACGCCGGTGACGGCGGCGGCCAGTCCGGAAAACAGCCGCTGAGGACTGCGGATTGTCCAGATTTGTTTAATCAAACAGATACCTCCTTCCTGAGAGAATTTCTTTTTATCAAGTATACCACAAGCATGGAATAAAAGAAATAGGCTTTTGCTGTTTGACAAGGATGGGGACAGTCCGTACAATAGAAAAGACAGAGCATGAAAAGACCGTAAGAACGCGGATGAAATCAGGGCAGGAGAATTGATATGAAAACACCGGTTTACGACTTTTTAAAACAATATGCGGAAAGCGGTATGGTTCGGCTGCACATGCCGGGGCATAAGGGAAAGCTTCCGTATGAAATGCTGCGGGAAATTTCGCAGTATGATATTACGGAAATCGCGGGGGCGGATTCCCTCTTTGAAGCCGACGGCATTCTGGCACAGTCGGAGGAAAATGCCGCCATGCTGTATCAAACAGGGACGACCTGCTTTTTGGCGGGCGGTTCCACTTTAGGCATCCAGACGATGCTGGCCTGCACCTGTTTGCCGGGAGATACGGTGATCGCTGCGCGCAATGCACATAAGGCGTTTATCAACACCTGCGCGCTGCTCGACCTGCGCGTGCGATGGATTCTGCCCGATTGCAGGGACAGTTTCGGCGTGAGCGGGACGGTTACGCCCGAACAGGTGGAAGCGGCGCTTTCAAAAGGCGGGGCAAGAGCGGTGTACATTACCTCGCCGGACTATATGGGATATATGAGCGACGTGAAAGCGCTTGCGGAAGTTTGCAGGCGGTACGGTGTGCCGCTTCTTGTAGACAACGCGCACGGCGCGCATCTGAAATTCGTCGCGGAGGATCGCCATCCGATTTCGCTGGGCGCTTCCATGTGCTGCGATTCTGCCCACAAGACGCTTCCGGTGCTGACCGGCGGCGCATATCTGCACATAGCAAAGGGAATACCGGTTTCTAAGGAGACGGCAAAGGAAAAAGCGGCACTGTTTGGCTCGACCAGCCCATCCTACCTGATTTTGCTGTCGCTCGACCTGTGCAACGCTTATCTGGCGGAGCGCGGCAAAGCGGATTTTACAAAACTTTCTGAAACGTCCGCCGTTCTGCGCCGTTCTGCGCGGGAAGCGGGTTTCTCTGTGCAGAAGGGACTGTACGACGATACGAAGCTTACGCTGGACGGTGCGGATCACGGCCTTTCCGGCGCAGAGCTGGCGGAGCATTTCCGGCGGATGGGCGTCGAATGCGAGTATGCCGGAGAACGGCATGTTGTGTTCATGCTCTCGCCGCAGAATACAGCAGAGGATTTTTCCCGTTTCAAGGAGGCCCTGCTTTGCGCGCCTTACGGAAGCCGGTCGTTCGTTACGCCCGACTTTGTGCTTCCTGCCCTCGCAATGACGCCGCGCAAGGCTGCCTTTGCGCCGGCTGAGCGCATAAGAGTCGAGGGAGCCTGCGGACGGATTGCCGCGCAGACAAGGATTACCTGCCCGCCGGGTGTGCCGATTGTGACGGCGGGCGAGAGAATTGATAAGTTTACAATAAAATTCTTGAAAAACAGTGGCATTTCTTTTATAAACGTGGTAAAATGAATGCAGGGATAAAAAAGAGGCGCGGCACATATTCCGCTTTTATGAATGTTGCATAACCTTTTGCACATATCATAGCATGTTGAAAATAGAAGCCCCGCTTATTTCCCAAAGAACGACAGGAGGGTTCTTTTATGAAATTGATTTATGCGATCGTAAGCAACGATGACAGCTCGGCCGTTTCTTCGGCTTTGACAAAGGTTGGATTTTTTGCAACCAAGCTTTCTTCTACCGGCGGCTTTCTGATGGCCGGCAATACGACGTTCATGATCTGCACGGACGACGAAAAAGTGGATGAGGCGATCTCGATCATTTCACAGAAGAGCAGAAAGCGCACACAGATGGTGCCGTCTCCGGCTGCCTATGGCATGGGCGGCTATACGCCGTATCCGGTTGAAGTTACCGTCGGCGGGGCGACAATTTTTGTGACGAATGTCGAGAGGTTTGAGAAAATCTGAGTGGAACCTTTTCTTCCAAACCAGCAATATGGAAATGAAACGCTGTACCGGATGCTCACTGCTGCGGCAGGCAGTGAGCATTTGTGTCATGCGTATTTGCTGCATGGTCCGGCGGGTACGGGAAAACGTACGCTTGCAAAAAGGCTGGCCGCGGCCATTCTCTGCACGGGAAAAGAGCGCCCCTGCGGAGCCTGCGCGTCTTGCGTAAAGCTTTCACACGGCAGTCATCCGGATTTTTTTTACTATGAAGGAAAACGCGGTGCAAACGCCATTCATATCGACTTTGTCCGCTGGATGCGTCAGGACGCCTTTGTAAAACCAAATGACGGCGCGTACAAGGTTTATTTGATTCCGTATGCTGAGGATTTTTCCGTACAGGCGGCAAACGCGCTTTTGAAAGTGCTTGAGGAGCCGCCTGCGCATGCCGTCTTTATCCTGACGGCAGACCGGCGCGAGCGGGTGATCGAGACGATCCGTTCCCGCTGTATTCAGCTTGCCGTTTATCCTGCGGACGAGGATACCATCCGCGCATTTATACGGGAAAAAAGTCCTGGTATCAGCGAGGCGGAATGTGCGCGGATCGCAGCTCTTGCAAACGGCAGTATGGGACAGGCCGCCGGACTTCTGTCCGGTGAGGACGCAGAATCTCCTGCGCTTGCGCTTCAGATTGCCGAAGCTTATGCAAAGCGTCAGGAATACGCGCTTTTGTGTGCGCTGCAAAAGGCCGCTGCTACAAGAGAGAGTCTTCGCGCAGCGCTTGAGCAAACCATTCCGCTTCTGCGTGGCGCCATGCGCGGACGTGCGGCGGACAGAACGGTTGACGGCACGGCGCCGCTTTCGCTCGATGCGGCAGTCTATGGGATTGACTGCGTAGAAGAGGCACTTGCCGGACTTGAATCAAACGGAAATGCGGGGCTTTTGGCTCTGCGGCTTGCCGCAGAGCTGATGGAAAAGGACGCTCGATAAATAAGAACCGGACGGGCAACCGGCGGAACCGTCCGGATAAAAAGACGCTGGGAAAGAAGGAGTTAAATCGTTTATGGCAGAAGTGATCGGCGTGCGTTTTAAAAACGTGGGCAAAATATATTATTTTGATCCCATTGGTCTGACATTTGAAAGCGGTCAGAAGGTAATCGTAGAGACAGCGCGCGGTGTTGAGTGCGGTCAGGTTGTGCTTGCAAACCGCGAAGTAAGCGATGAGACGGTCGTTTCGCCGCTGAAGCCCGTAATGCGGCTTGCGACGGAGCGGGACCTAGCTGTGATTGAGGAAAACCGTCAAAAAGAAAAAGAGGCGTTTACCATCTGCCAGGAAAAAATTGCAAAGCATAAGCTTGTAATGAAGCTGGTGGATGTGGAGTACACTTTTGACAATAATAAAATTCTGTTTTATTTCACGGCGGATGGACGCGTTGATTTCCGCGAACTGGTAAAGGATCTTGCCTCTATATTTCGCACACGGATTGAACTGAGGCAGATCGGCGTGCGGGACGAGTCGAAAATGCTTGGAGGATTGGGCATCTGCGGCAGGCCGTTCTGCTGCTCGTCCTATCTTGGAGAATTCCAGCCTGTTTCGATTAAGATGGCAAAAGAACAGGGACTTTCCCTGAATCCGACGAAGATCAGCGGCACCTGCGGCAGGCTGATGTGCTGCTTAAAATATGAACAGGAGAATTACGAAGAGCTGTTAAAAATTACGCCGAAGATCGGCGCAAGCGTGAAAACGCCTGACGGTCGCGGCACAGTTGTGGATGCAAACCTCCTGACCGGCGTTTTAAGCGTGCGGATGGACGCCGCGCCGGACGCCGCGCCGCACAGCTTTCACCGCAGGGAGGTTTCGGTGATCCGCGACGGACAGATTAAAGTAGACCGCTCGGAGATTGCGGCGCTTTCCAAGCTGGAGGAAAAGTGAGCGCGTTTTTTGTAAAAACGCTGTGAATTTCTGCTGTTTTTGTTACGGCGGGCTGGATCACTCTTGACTTTTCGGCTGTTTTCATGTAGTATAGTAACAGTTTAATGACCTTAAACGAATGAAAAGGTTAGGAGGCGTTTTCATGGCTTATAAAATTACTGACGCTTGCATCAGCTGCGGTGCTTGCGAGGCAGAGTGCCCGGTTTCTGCTATCGCTGAGGGCGACGGCAAATATGAGATCGATGCGGCTACCTGCATTGAGTGCGGCGCATGTGCCGGCGTATGTCCGGTAGGCGCTCCGGAAGCTGAATAATTCGGCATTTGGATTAGAGCAAAATAAGGACGCTGTTTTCAGCGTCCTTATTTTTTATCACTTATAAATGAAAAACGGAAGTTTGAGAGAAGAGCGGAAAGAGAATAGCAAAAAGTGAAAAGTACAAAAATTATGAAAAAGCTGTATTTTCATTTTCGGATTAGGAATTTGAACGCGCGTAAGAGAGATTGGCTATTTATCTCTAAAATACTGCTCTCTGGTAATTAACAGTTCGATATTACCGTTTTCTTTGTTGTATTCTTTAAAACCAGCGGCAAGATGCGTTCGGACGGCCGCCGTCCGATTCATTTCAAAACGATTATGGACAGCACCGGCATTTAAGTTTACAAAAGCATATTTTAAAAGTAAATTCAGGGCTTCGACCGCATAACCTTGCCCGCGGAATTCAGCCTCCTAAACAATTCCCATTTCGTGCCACGGCGCAGTATCGCTTTTACGGACATTAACCTCACCGATAAACCCGCCATCACGCAGCCGCATTATATAGGCATAAAATCGTTTTGGTTCTTGACCAATAAACCAGTTGTACCAGTCTTTCCATTGTTCCTGGGGAAAATCAATACAGCCGTTGTCTTTATGGTATCCCCTAAAGTTCAAATCATATCCTTTATTATAGTCCATGGTAGCGGCATCATTCAGCAATTGCTGCCGATACCATAAATCACGGTATTGAGGAACATACAGTTTTAATTGACGTTCTAACATAAAACAATGCTCCAATCACTGCATATAATATCCGCATGAATTATATCGTTATGTTGATAAATCCATTGCTTTGCGGGACAAAGCTACCGACTCTCTTAACTTTTCTTTTTACTGGAAACAGCAATTCCTGTTAGAAAAAAGCGAAAGCAGAAAAGAAACGATCAAGCGGTGCGCAGTCAGGGATAAAAAATACATAGTGTTCACTTATTATACAAAGATGAATTTGATTTATAAAAACTTTTATCAAATTCTTTTACGATTTCTCTATTAAGTTCATCATTATAAATATCTGATTCATAATATAAACACTTTAAACCAAATTCAAATTACCTGTATCTTCTGTCCGTCTTCTTTGCCCTTCGGACAAGAAGCATTCCTCGCGCTAAAGAACTCGGTCAATTCCAGTTTATCGAACCGATTATATCAGGAAAATATGAGTTCTTCAACTACAAGAAAATCACCCAGGCAACCGCTCCAGATGCGGGGGCAGAAAAAGGCAAAAAGGAAACCGCTTTTGTCTATTTGACAAAAGCGGTTTCCTTTCTGGTGCCGATGTTCATAACGAAACTAAAAATAAAAGTTCAAGTGTCCTTACGAACACTCGGACTGGGTTTACACTCTGTAAAAAAGATGCCCTGCTATAAACGCGAGTGAACAGGCAAAATAAAAAACTGAGCCCAGAACGCGAATTGCGTCCAGGTTCAGCCTGGTGTAATATCGAAATACTATAGATGCCACTATTTCATATTGGACTTTGCTGTATTGATAGAAGCAATCAGAAGTTTCTTAACTTCGATACACTGTTCCAAAATGGTTGCATCATCATAATATCCGCTCTCAATCAATAGTTCCAACCAATATTCGCTTTCGGAACATTCTTTGAGGGCGATTTGAAGCTTTGCAATAAAATCCGCTCTTCCGTGAGCATAGAATGCCTCACGAACGTTGGCGCCTATACTGGTTCCGGAACGAATCAGTTGATTGGTCAAAACGGATTCCCGTTTCTTCACTTTTACTTCATTGCATACTTTGATAATCTGTAACGCAAACGCCTTTGATTTTTCTTGCAATGGACTGCCCATAAAACAGCACCTTTCGCGTCCTACTTCTTCACTATTCACTATTACTTTTTACTTCCCAAAAATCGGTCAGAAAAATTGAGTGAAGAGTGAATAGTGAAGAAGTAATAAGTAAAATCGGCAACCTTCTGGCGAAGCTTGCCGATTTTTGGTGCCGCTGACCGGACTTGAACCGGTACGATATTGCTATCGAGGGATTTTAAGTCCCTTGTGTCTGCCGATTCCACCACAGCGGCACGTCTAATATAGTATAATCAAAAAAATATCTTTTGTCAAGTAAAAGTCCATCCGAGCTTCCGGCGGTTTTTCAGCTGATTTTCCGATTTTTAGGGAAAAATATTGCAGAAAAATTCCTTTTACCGTATAATAAACTAACAAAAGATCATGGCGGCTCGAATATGTAAACAATTTGTTAAATCAAACATATTGCTGTCACAAAATGAGAAGGAAAGCGTTTATATATGAGCGCGACAGTTTGGAGACGGATATGTTGATTCCTTGCAGTGAACAGGAAGAAAAGGTAAACCGAATATATGAGACTTATAAAAGGCTGATGCTGTATGCGGCTTATCAGATTCTTGGAAACAGCGAAGATGCAGAAGATGCGTTGCAGATGGCGATGCTCGGAATCTGCCGAAACGCTGTGCAGATTGATTTGAGCGTCACGGAGCAGGAAATTCGTTCCTATGTGATGACGGCGGTACAGAATGCGGCATATTCTATTCAGCGCAGCCGTATCCGCCGGCAGAGTCAGAATACCTCTTTGGATGAGCTGAGAGAAAAAGCCGGAGACGTTATACCGGACGGACATTCTTTCGTTGAGACGCTTGCCATACGGGAACGATACCAGGAGGTGGTTGAGGCCATCCGCGGGTTGCCGGAGCTTTACCGTGAGGTTATGTTCCTTCATTATGTAGAAGAAGTGAGCATCTCGGCGATTGCAAAGCGGCTTGGACGAAAAGAGGATGCTGTCAGACAGCAATTGTCGCGTGGAAGAAAAATGCTGATTCAGCAGCTTGAAAAGAAGGAGGACAATTAGTGGACGACAGAGCTTTGCTCAAACAGGCATTTTTGGAGGCGCGCAGTACAGAGAAGGAACCGTCTGAACAGGATTTGGAATCCTTTGCGATTTCGGAAAAGACAGACCGCAAAATTCATCGCATCATCTATCGGAAAAGCCGCCGGAAACGCATGCTGCATACAGTTTCTGCCGCTGCGCGTAGTACGATTGCGGTTTTGCTTGTGGTCGGCATGTTCTTCTTCCCAAGAATTGAGACGGATGCGGATTTTAAAGCGGCTAACAGCTTTTTTATTACAGATCACACCGCTTTTTTTATGCTACATATCGACAGCGAGCCGCTTCCCTTTGATGCTGTCCGAACGGACGATTTCACAATAGATGTACCATCAGGCTTTGCTTTAGTTTCAGAATCTGATGTCGGAAGCAGAAAAACGCTTTGGTATTGTCCGGAAGTGGAAGAGTCCGCCGTGAGCGAGCGTAGCCTTATTTGTTTCGACTATTCACTTTATGAAGAGACAATCTTGACCTTTGATTTAGGAACGTGTGTAGAACGGGGTTGGAGACGGATAGGCGAGCGTGATGTTTATTGGGTAAAGAATCCGAATTCGCAGAAATGTGCATGGATTGAAAAGGTTGACGGGAAAGACTATATAATCGGGTTGGACTATTATGATGAGAACGGTGTAACAGAGGAAGCTTTTGAGAAGCTTGTGATGAGCGTTACAGCGGTTAGAAAGGAAGTATAAACAGTGAAAAGAGCGGTTTCTATTTTAACAGCAGCGGTTATTTGCCTGTGCGCGGTACTCTATCTGCCGGTAAAGGTCAGTGCTGAAGAGGGGATTACACCCTATTATGTGAATTTTTTTGATGGCGATGTAACTTTAAAGGTTTCTTCATCTGGGTATGCAAACGTTACGGCGAAGGTCTTTACAAATTCTAAGACGACAGGTGGAACTATTTATACTTATATTCAACAAAAATATGGAAGCAGCTGGGAAACCATTAATAATGGGCAGCCCAACAACAAATGGGCCGATACTTTTGGGGCTTCCGACAAAACAATAAACCACTATATGTACCTCCCCACTAAAGGTACCTATCGCGCAGTGGCCGTCTTTTATGTGACCGGAACTGGCGGAATTGCGGACTCAATTGTGGAATATTCAAATACATGCACCTATTAAGTTGATATTTTTGCAGCCCAATCAATAAGAGGAAAAAGCGGCGAGAAATTTTCTCGCCGCTTTTCCTATATTCCTTTTCCCGAAATTACGCTAAACCGCAGTCGTCATAGTCGCTCCATTTTTTACGATAGGAGCGGTCACTTGTGTACTTATAAAGCACATATGCGGAGGTTGCCGCCAGTGCGGCAATCGTCAGCAGCAGTGAAATAATCGGAAAGGTCGATTTGAGCTTTTCCTGTTTGCTTTTCTGTTCCATAAAGATCCCCCTTGTTCCGGACGCTCTTTGCAGCGGCGATTTTTTGGTTAAGCAACGCCAAAGATAGGATATGTTGTTTTGTTATTGTTATCATATCGTTATCGGGCCTGTTTGTCAAGCAGGTCGGTTTTGCAGTGAAAAGAAATGAAAAAACAAAATGAGATAAAGTCGAAATATAATACAATTTGTATAATTTGAGCAGTGCAGCATCATCCAGCGGTAAAAAATTTACGTTAAAACAGACGAAGCGCACCCTTCATCGCATAGTCTGCGGAAGTGGGACAAAGGGAAAGCGCAATACCGCGTGCAAAGCAGGCGCTTTCCAGCTCATTGCCGAAAAGCGAAAAGCTTTTGACGATCTGTCCGCCCACGACCAGACGCTGTGCGCCGAACCGCTCGAGGAATGGGATAACCGCACGGACAAGGCGGCCGCCAAAACAGCCAAACAGACGGAGTGCGGCGGCATTTCCGGAAAAGGCGGCGTCTGCGGCGGCGCGTACATCGGAAAGATTGTAAAGCTCGGGAACTTCACGCATCATGCGAACAAGTGCGGAGCCGGATACCATACGGTCAATTATATCGTCGTCGAAGGGTTCGGCGAAAATCCAGCCGCATGGCGGCACATCCGCACGGTTTTTAATGAGCGCACCGTTTTCGATAAAGCAGGAGCCAAGCCCTGTGCCGATACAGATATACATGACGCGCTCTTCGCGAGGCTCGCCGCAGAAATGATATTCGCCCAGACCAAAGAGGTCGGCGTCGTTTGCAAAGCGAAACGAGACGGCAGGAAAGGCCTGCTCCAAAAAGGCGCGCAGGTTTTTGCCGTACAGCGCGTCGTACTTGTTGATGCCCTGCATGAGCGGAATTCCGTTTTCATAATCAAACGGCCCGGGGAAGGCAAGCCCTGCACGGGAGAGAGGAGCGGGCGCATCTGCAATAGCGGTTTCCAGCACTGTCCGGATATGAGAAAGCAGAGTGTGCTCATCCGCTTTTGCGTTGGCGGGAAAATGCCGGACGGGAGACAGAAACTCTCCCGTTTCGGACAGGATACGGGTTTTAATTTCGGTTCCACCGAAATCGGCCGAAAGACAGCAGTTCATAACAAAACCTCCGGATTGGACAAAATGAAACGGAACGAACGTCTATCCGCGAACCTCGGCGCGGATGACAGCGCAGCGTTCGCCCTCGGAGAGCGGCGCAATCTGATATTCGCCCGCCTGCATGGGCAGAATGAACGTTTCCGCATAATGCACCGTATAAGGGGAGAAGCGTCCATCCGGAGAAGCGATGACCGCCGCGCTGCCCTCAATAAGATTCAATACACTGACAGAACCGTTGCGCGGCAGGGTGACGGGAGCATCGAACCATACGCGGGTAGTTTCGATGAACTCGAGCGCGTGCAGACCGGTGTGTTCGATTTTGACGTGTTCATCCTCATGGATGGTCTGAACCGCGTTGACCAGATTTTGCTCTACCCACTTGGTGTCACGGTCAAACTGGATGACCTGCTCGCCGTGTTCAATGTGAATCGGACGGGGGCGTCCGTCCAGGCCGAGGCGACCCCAATCGTAAAGCTTAAAGGTGAAGATGTACGGCGTTGCGCTGATTTCAAGCACCATGGCGTTTTTACCAGAGCAGTGTACGGTGCCTGCGGGAATCAGGAAATGATCGTGCTTTTTGGCGGGAAAGCGGTTGACAAAGCGTTCCGCGTCGAACGGCTCGCCGGTTTCCTGCGCGGTTTTGAGCGCGCTGATCATCTCCTGTGGACAAATCCCCTCTTTTACGCCGAGGTAAACGCAGGCGTCGTCCTCCGCATCCAGAAGATAATAGCTTTCGTCCTGTGTATAATGCATACCGAATTCACGTTGAATATATTCCGTCAGCGGATGCACCTGTAAGGAGAGATTGCCGCCGCCCATGGTGTCGAGAAAATCGAAACGAATGGGGAATTCTGCGCCGAAGCGTCCATAGACGCGCGTGCCGAGCAGCGCCTGCGGACAGAAGAGGATCAGATCCATTGCAGGAACCTCGACAATTGTACCGCGGCAGTCGAACAGCAGGCTGTTCTCCTCCGGAACGCCGTCGAAGCTCCATGCAAAGTTGGCTTCATCCTGCGGGAGGCCGCAGACCTGCTTCATCCACTGGCCGCCCCAAACGCCGGGATCAAAATAAGGAACAGTGCGGAAGGGGCGGCGGGCAGTTTCACGCAGCGCAGCGCGGAAAGCGGCGCCATCAATCATTTTCGGTTCGTTCTCTCGATTGGTATCAAGCAAAAAATCGAGCTTGGGCAGCAATTTCTGCTTTAAACGATCGGCAAGCCGCCATTCGATAAAAAAGCCGCGTTTGTACTTGGCGAGCTGCGGGTCGTCTGCATTCCGGCAGCGCCAGTTTGAGCCGCCTCTGCGCCAGCGGAGCTGAATCTCCCAGCGGGAGAGATCGCAGTAGACAAGGACGTCGCCTTCGGCAATCAAAGAGGCGCCGGTGCCTGCAACAACGCAGATCCCGCTTTTCACTTCAGCGAGCAGAGACTGCGCGGCGGCGATGCGGTCAGACTCGTAATAATCGGAAAGATGCGCGGTTGTCATTTTACCGAACACGCGGTCTTCGGTCAGATCATCTTTTATAGCTGCGGTCAGCTTTTCCGGTGCAAAAGCGCATTCATCCGCGTCAATGGCAACGCATGGCGAAAGCGCTGCTGCAATCGCGTCGATTTCTGCGCGGGACGTGCCGGGATAGCACTCAAATACGACAATGGTTTTTTCTTTTTCTGTGCAGCGTGCGCGGATTGCCTCTGCGATGGCTTGTGTGCCGGTGCAGGCAGGGGTGTCTATCTGGATAGCAGGATGTTTTTCATAGTTGCCGTAGCCCTTATATTGTTTCATGCTTTACCGTCCTTTCTGTATAGCTTTATCATACAATATGTAATGACATATTTCAAGAGGAAATTGCAAAAAAGAGAGGCGAATTGCAGATGTTTTCCTGCAAAAAGCGCTTAGCAGCATGTGAACTTCGGTCTGCAATCTTGCTTTCTTTCTTGTGATTGTGTAGAATAGAAACAGTATGATTGAATTGAGCGGCACAAGCTATGAGCCGCATGAAGGGGAAGATCATCAATCAAAGCGGCCAAACAAATTTGAGCAGCTATTGAGAATCGGTATCCCGTAAAGAGAGAAAAGAAAGGAAGAAATACCTTGCTCGCCGCACTTGACCATATCACACGCTATTTCGGCGATACACTGATTTTTGACTCCGTCTCCGCCTCGATTGAGGACGGCGACCGTATTGGATTGATCGGCGCCAATGGAATCGGAAAATCCACTCTTTTGAACGTGCTGTGCGGACAGCTTGCGCCGGACGATGGTGCAGTGAGCGTCACGAGAGGCGTTCACATCGGCTTTCTACAGCAAAACAGCGGGCTTTCCCGTGAAAACACCGTTTACGCAGAAATGCGCGGCGTGTTCGCGGAGCTTTTGGAGACAGAACAAAGACTTTCCTCGCTTGAACAGCAGATTGCCGCGTGCACCGTTCACGACGAGCGCTATCAGGCGCTGTGCGAAGAATATTCAAATCTGAGCGCCTATTTTGAGGCGCGCGACGGATATCATATTGATGTGAAGATTCGCACCGTATTAAACGGTATGGGCTTTGAAGAAAAAAATGACGATCTCATTATAAACGCGCTGTCCGGTGGCGAAAAAACAAGGCTTGCGCTTGCAAAGCTTTTGCTTGAGGAGCCGGAGCTTTTGGTGCTTGACGAGCCGACGAACCATCTCGATTTCCGCACGCTGATGTGGCTTGAAGACTATTTGCAGAACTATAAGGGCGGTTTGGTTGTAGTATCGCACGACCGCTACTTTTTAGACCGCATGGTTACGAAAATATGGGAGCTTGAAAGCAGAAAGCTTTACGTCTATCCAGGGAATTACACGCGCTACAAAACGCTGCGCGCCGAGCGCGTGAAGCAGGAGCTGCGCGCATATGAAGCGCAGCAGAACAAGATTGCTTCCATGCGGGAATATGCGGAAAAAAATATCGTGCGCGCCTCTACCTCCAATATGGCGAAAAGCCGTCTGCATCAGCTTGAGCATATCGAGGTGCTGGAACGTCCAAACGAACGCACGCCCGTACCGCGTTTCTCGTTCACTTACAGCCGGCGTCCGGTGAAGGATCTACTTACGGTCAAAAACCTCACCGTATCTGTCGGCGCGGGCAATGAGCGCGTCAAGCTGTCCGGTCCATTGGATTTTTCGATCAAGCGCGGGGACAAGGTTGCGCTGATCGGTCCGAACGGTACTGGCAAATCGACTCTTCTGAAAACGATTCTTGGTCTTCTGCCTAAAGACGGAGAGGTCGCGTGGGGTGCAAACGTACAGACCGCCTTCTATGAGCAGGAAAACCGTCAGTTGAATCCTGGGCATACTGCGCTTGAGGAGCTGTGGGGCGCATATCCGCTCATGGCGGAGTACGAAATTCGCGGCCTTTTGGGACAGGTACTGATCCGGGGCGAGGAGGTCTATAAAAAGATCGCTGTGCTTTCCGGCGGCGAGCGTGCGCGTACTGCGCTTGCCCTGCTGATGCTCCGTCATGCGAACACGCTGATTTTGGACGAACCGACGAATCACTTGGATCTCCCGAGCAAGGAGGCGCTTGAGGAGGCGCTTCGCGAATTTGACGGCACGTTGATTTTTGTTTCGCACGACCGATATTTTTTGAATACCATCCCAACCCGCATTTTCGAGCTTTCGCCGGACGGGCTTTCGCAGTATGAAGGCGGCTTTGACTTTTACCTGGAAGAGAAAAAGCGACGCGAGGAAAAACGCGCGCAGGAGGCTGTGTCGGTTCGCAGAGATGAGCTGCCGTCCTCTTACCATCGTTCCAGACAGGAGCGTGCCGAGCAGGTTAAATGGAAGCAGCGCTTCCATCAGCTCGAAACGCAGATTGAAGAGGCAGAAGAAAGAATTGCTGCGCTTCAAGCAGAGATTGCCGATCCCGAAACAGGGTGGGATTACGAAAAGCTTTCCGGCCTCTGCGCAGAGCTTGAACAAGAGAAAAACCGTCATGAAGAAATTCTCGCAGAATGGACGGAGCTGTCGGAGTTCATTTAACACTTAATATAGAAAGCTTTTTAGCAGAAAAATCATCGTCAATTTAACTCAGAAAGGATGTATCATATGAATTTGGAAACCAAATGCCTGCACGCGGGCTATACGCCGGAAAACAGCGAGCCGCGCGTCGTCCCGATCGTACAAAGCACAACCTATGTCTTTGATTCAACAGAGGAAGTTGCGGCTGTGTTTGACGATCCGACAAAGGCGCTCATTTACTCGCGCTTTGCCAATCCGACCGTTATGGCGGTTGAGGAGAAGATCGCCGCGCTTGAGGGCGGTGTCGGTGCAATGGCGACCACAAGCGGACAGGCGGCTTCGCTTTTGTCGATTTTGAATATTTGCAGTGCGGGCGACAGCTTTATTGCGGCTTCTACCATCTACGGCGGAACAATCAACCTGTTTGCCGTCACGCTCAAACGGCTTGGCATTGAGTGCATTTTTGTTGACGCGGAGGCGGACGAGGAGGAGCTTCAGAAGTCCTTTAAGCCGAATACCAAGGCTGTCTTCGGCGAGACGATTGCCAATCCGGCGCTTACGGTGCTTGATATTGAAAAGTTTGCCCGCCTTGCACACAAAAACGGCGTGCCGCTGATTGTGGACAATACCTTTGCCACGCCTGTTCTCTGCCGCCCGTTTGAATGGGGCGCGGATATCGTCATCCATTCGACCACAAAATATATGGACGGGCACGCGGTGCAAGTAGGCGGCGTGATTGTTGACAGTGGAAACTTTGACTGGACAAACGGAAAGTTTCCGGAGCTTGTTGAGCCGGACGAAAGTTATCACGGAATTTCCTACACGAAGGCCTACGGGAAAATGGCCTATATCTTGAAGGCGAGAATGCAGCTGATGCGTGACTTCGGCTGCTATCCTGCCGCGCATTCCGCATTTTTGCTGAATCTCGGCTTGGAGACGCTGGCTGTCCGTATGAAGCAGTACTGCGAAAACGCGCTGACGGTTGCAAAATTTTTGGAGTCCTGCGACAAGGTTGAGTCGGTAAACTATCCGTCGCTTCCGGGAAATCCGCATTTTGCGCTTGCGCAAAAGTACCTACCAAACGGCAGCAGCGGCGTAATCTCGTTCGTTATCAAAGGCGGCAAGGAGACGGCTATCAAATTCATGAATTCGTTAAAGCTCGCCTCAAACGAGGTGCACGTCGCCGATATTCGCACCTGTGTGCTGCATCCGGCAAGCGAGACGCACCGCCAGCTTACCGACGAGCAGCTTGTGGCCGCAGGAATCGATGCGGGAATGGTTCGCCTTTCTGTCGGACTGGAAAATGTAAACGATATTCTGGACGATCTGAAGGAAGGTTTTGCAGGTATTTGATAAAGATGCCCTGCGCGTCTAACCCAATTTGAAACACTGACACGCCATACTGTATACTCAAAATCGTATGGCGTGTCTTCCTATTCCCGATTTGGAGGAGGTGCATTTTATGTATCCGCTGTTTCCCTTTGAGCCGGAGGAGGCTGTCATTGAACCGCGTCAAATCGTCCGACCGGCTGAAAATTTTCCGAAGTGCTGTCTTGCGGTGTTTTCCGCGCCGATTTTTGAGAAAATCCGCACACGTCCGGAAGCGGAGGAAATTGCGTCGGTCGGCAATGCGAACGGCGAAGTTCCGGTTTATCAGATTCTGCACAGGGGAACGCCGATCGCGGCTTATATGACGCCGATTGGCGCGCCCGCCTGCGCCGGTACGATGGAGGAGGTTATGGCGCTTGGCGCCGACCGGGCCGTGCTGTTCGGCTCCTGCGGCGTGCTTGATAAGACGATCCCCGACGGCGCCGTCATTCTGCCTCGCCGCGCCTACCGCGATGAGGGAACCTCCTTTCACTATGCACCTCCCTCCGAATATATGGAGGCGGACGCGGATTTGCTTCGCATGGCGCGTGAAGTATTCGATGCGCACAGCGTGCCGGTCAAAGCGGGCGCGGTCTGGACGACGGATGCGTTTTACCGTGAAACGCCGCGCCGGATGCGGTTCTTCCGTGAAAAGGGCTGTATTGCGGTCGAAATGGAATGCGCCGCTGTTTTTGCCATGACGCAGTACCGCGGTTATCGTTTTATGCCGTTTTTATATGGCGCGGACAATCTGGACGGCGAAAGCGGATGGGACGCGCGCGGCTTATGCGAACAGGGGGTATCCCGTGCGGAGGTCTATCTTACCTGTGCGCTGGAGCTCTGCGTGCGTTTATGATGAGGAATAAGTGAAAAGGGGATTTTCGCAATGAAGTGCAGAAAAATTATTTTAATTATGACCGACTCCCAGCGTCACGATTTTGTAAACTGCTACAGGAAAACAGGACTGCAAACGCCAAATCTTGACCGGATTGCAGAAAACGGCGTGCGTTTTGAGCAGGCATATACCACACAGCCGGTGTGTCAGGCGGCGCGCAGTGCGATTTTTACCGGGCAGTATCCGCACACAAACGGCTGCTGGTCAAACTGCGAGGGCATGGCGCAGACATCCTATACCGTCGGGCAGCGGCTGCAAAAGGACGGCGTACATACCGCCTATATCGGCAAATGGCACTTGGACGGCGGCGATTATTTCGGCATGGGCGTATGTCCGGACGGCTGGGATTCGGATTACTGGTATGACATGCGCAATTATATGGACGAGCTTTCGGATGAAGAGCGCTTCCGCTCCCGTCAGCCGGAGCAGATGAAGGCGCGCGCTTTTAAGGCCGAGGACACTTTTGGACACCGGTGCAGCGACAGAGCGATTGACTTTCTTTCCAAACACCATGACGAGGATTTTTTTCTGACAGTTTCCTACGATGAGCCGCACCATCCTTTTATCTGTCCGCCGCCCTACTCGACGATGTACGAGGGCTTTTCTTTTCCGGTGAGCGAGAACGTCTATGACACGCTGGAAGACAAGCCGGATTACCAGCGCGTGTGGGCACGGAATCGTATCAATAAGCCGGAGGACGGTATCCGGCTTGAGAATCCATACTTTTTCGGCTGCAACTCGTTTATCGACAGTGAGATCGGACGCGTTCTGGACGCAGCGCAGCAGTATGCTCCGGACGCTTTGATTATTTATACCTCGGATCACGGCGATATGCTCTCCTCGCACAGCCTGTGGGCAAAGGGTTCCGCTGCTTATGAGGAAATTACGCACATTCCGTTTATGATGATGGGCGCGGGTCTTCCTTCCGGAAAGGTCGATGCTCTGCCGGTCTCGCATTTAAATCTTATGCCGACCATCCTTGAATTGATGGGCACGGAGATTCCGCAGACCGTTGAAGGGAAGAGTCTTGTGCCGCAGATGGTAAGCGGAGAACGTGTCAACGACTATGTTTTTATAGAGTTCGGACGGTATGAGACAGATCACGACGGCTTCGGCGGCTATCAGCCGATGCGCGCTGTGTTTGACGGACGCTATAAGCTGAGCATAAACCTGCTTTCGACGGACGAGCTTTATGACCTGAAGACCGACCTGGGCGAGCTTATCAACCGCATTGACGATCCTGCGTACCGCGAGATCCGCAACCGGCTTCACGACGCGCTGCTTAATGAGATGTACCGCACGCGCGATCCGTTCCGCGGCTATTACTGGGAACGCAGACCGTGGCGCACGGATGCGCCGGACGCCTCATGGGACGACAGGCTGATGACGCGCCAGCGCATGGAGAGTGAAAGTTTTGAGAAACGTCAACTCGACTACAGCACGGGACTGCCGATTGAAGAGACGGTTCGTGTAAAGAGATAAGCTCATTCTGGCGGCAAGAGGACAGGGACAGAATTCCGTGCTCTTTTCCCATACAGCTTGACGGGCAGAGGAAAAGAGAGTACAATAAAGCTACAAAACTTTTTGTGAGGAGCGAGGTTATTATGGAGTATCAGCAACCATACGTACAGTATGATCCGCGGGACGTTCAGCAGACCAAATCTATTGCATGGCTTTCTTATTTGGGCATTCTTTTTCTGATTCCGATGTTTGTGTATAAGGAATCTCCGTACACAAAGTTCCACGTCAATCAGGGCATTGTGCTGTGCATTTTGGATGTGGCCGGCGGTATTCTGCTTGGCATTGTAAGCGCTGTACTGGGATGGATTCCGTTTGTCGGCTGGATCCTTTCGGGCCTGCTTTCTTTGGCCTTTGGCGTGTTTGTGCTTGTGCTGATGATTTTGGGAATTGTCAATGCGGCAACAGGTAAGGCTGAGCCTCTTCCGATTATTGGAAAAATCGTCATTTACAAATAATGCGGTAAAGCGGTTTCCGATGATCGGGAGGATTTCTGTACATCAGGCAAAATAAAAACAGCTCCGGGATTTACTTTGAGCAGGTAAATCTCAGAGCTGTTTTCTGTTTTCCTGATGTACTCTCAGCCTTCCAGCCGCAGAAGACGCTGTACTTCGTGCAGAGAATCGTTTTTTACCAGAAACAGGACGGTATCGCCGGAGAGAAGCGCCGTCTCGCCGCGCGGAATGATCGTTTTACCGCTGCGGCTGATAGAAATAATGATTGCGGAAGCCGGCAGACGAATTTCGCTCAAACGCTTGCCATGCAGTTTATAGTCCTCCGGCAGGACTGCTTCGCAGATCGAGGCCTCTCCCTGATTGATGGTGGCAAGACGCTTGATCTGCGCCGTGTCGATCTCGTGCTCTAACAGCCGCGCAATGCTGTCCGTACTGCTGATGGTGATGTCGATGCCAAGCTCGCGCATAACGGAAACATTTTTCGGATTGTTGACGCGCGCAATGGTTTTGCGGACATGAAAAACCTGTTTGGCAAGCTGGCAGCTTATCAGGTTGTCTTCATCACGGCCGGTCACGCCGATCACG
>UQQY01000017.1 GCA_900543295.1 uncultured Oscillospiraceae bacterium
TTTTGAAAATAAGCTAAACCGCAGGGCATCCATCCATGTACAGGGCCTTTCCTATCATGTATTGGCCTCAGACGGCGCAAATGTCGGGTTTAATCCGGATACGACAACTGATCGTTTTCGCTGCTATGTTTGGCAGGCGGATAAAGAGGGGGTTTATCTGTTTTCGGATATGGCGGATACCAGAAGCAACGAGAAAGGAACGAATGTGCATGGTCTGTTCGGTGCAATCATCGTGGAGGCGGCAGGTTCAACATGGTCGGATCCGGTCACAGGCAAGCCTTTGGACAGCGGTCTGTTTGCGGATATTTATAACCCTGCCAGTCCTGCGTTCCGTGAATACGCGGTGTTTTTCCACGATGAATTGGAAATCCTGACGAAGGATGGCCAGCCGCCTGTCGATCCTCATACAGGACTGCCCAACGGAACCACAGCCATTAGCTACCGTTCCGAACCAATGCGCAATCGTCTTCCATTAGATCCTAACGCCGGTCATACGGATACGGCGGAGGACATTTCTATGAGTTCCTGGGCTTACGGAGATCCGGCTCCGCCTATTCTCAAAGCATATGTGGGAGATCCGTCTAAAATACGGCTGATTCACGGCGGTGTGAAAGAAACGCATGTATTCCATCTGCACAATCATCAGTGGCGCCTGGATCCGGATGATCCCAAATCTACCATTATAGATTCGATTTCAATCAGTCCGCAGGAATGCTACACTTTGGATATTCTATATGGCGCGGGCAGCTTTAACGGAATGATAGGAGACGCCATTTTCCACTGCCATCTCTATCCTCATTTTCACGAAGGCATGTGGACGCTGTGGCGGGTATTTGACCGTCTTCAGGACGGAAGCGGAACTTATCCGGACGGGACGCCGATAGAGGCGCTGGCGCCCTTGCAGGATCGGCCTCTTCCTCCGCCGAAAGATAATCTGCATCCCGGATATCCGAATTTTATCAACGGCCAGTTTGGGCAGGAGCCTTTGCAGCCGCCGTTTGGTATTCTGAATGAGAACAACGAAAATCAAATAACTCCTTCGCCAGAAGAAGAGGCTAACTTCGTCGATCGTTTTGCTCCGGGCGCTCTGTACACGGACACCTGTCCGTGCTGCACAGAGGAAAATATAAAGGTGTTTGAAATTGCAGCGGTACAGGCAAAGCTGGTCTATAACCGTTTTGGCTGGCACGATCCCCAGGGCCGTTTTTTTGTTCTGAAGGAGGATATTGAAAAGGAAGGAACGCTGGAACGCTATTTAAGCAAGGTAGAGTCGGGTGAAATACGGCCTGAGCCCTTGGTTATTCGTGTCAACGCGGGCGACTGCATTGAGATACGGTTGACCAATTTTCTGCCGGAATTTATTGAAGGCAATGAATTTCAGCGAAAGACTCTTACCGATATTGTCGGCTATCACATTCATCTGGTGAAATTTGATACAATCGTATCTGACGGCGCCGCTAACGGCTGGAATAATATCGCCGGAGCAAGAAAATGCGAAACCTTAATTGAGCGTTTTTTCGCCAATGAAGAACTGAATACCGTATTTTTCCATGACCATCTGTTTGCCAATATGCACCAGCAGCATGGCATGTTCGGAGCTGTTATTGTAGAGCCGGCGGGAGCAGTTTTTCTCGATCCTAAAACAGGCGAAAATTTAAAAAGCGGCACAAAAGCTGTTATCCGTACTGCGGACGGCAAGTCTTTCAGAGAGTTTGCGCTTTTCCTTCACGATTTTGCTCTGTTGTTCGATCGAGACGGCAAGCCGCTTAATCCGCCGGAGCATCCGGGTTCTGATGACGATCCCGGCGTTATGGGCATCAATTACCGATGTGAACCAATGCCCGAACGGCTGAAAATAAAAAATGATCCTGCTCACATCTTCAGTTCTTTTGTATATGGAGATCCGGACACTCCTGTTTTAGAAACCTATCCAGGAGAACCGATTCGCATCCGTCTGCTGGACGGCGCGCATGAGGAACAGCACGTCTTTAACATCGCCGGACTGCCCTGGCGAAAAGAAATCACGGATTCTTTCTCTCCGGTTGTGCAGTCTCAAACCATTGGGATATCCGAAGCGTTCAATCTGCACATTGACGAACCATACACGGCAGGCGACTACCTGTACTACTCCGGAGGAATCGATGATTTATGGCTGGGTTTATGGGGAATCATCCGGGCTTATGCAGTACCGCATAAGAATCTGCGGCCGTTATGCGGATTTCGTCCAATTGCGCCTCCGCGGACGCCGCCGAGGGGAGCGGTTGTTCGCAAGTTTGAAATTTCCGCCATTCAAAGAAAGCTAATATACAATTGCTTCGGGGACCATGATCCGGAAGGATTGATCTTTGTTCCAACAGATCAGGTGCGCGATGTAATGTGCGGCAAAAAAGATCCCGTTCCTTTAATTTTGAGGGCAAACGCCGGGGATTGGATTGAGGTCACGCTGCACAATCAGTTTGACCCGAACAGACCCGTCAGGTACAACGATTATCCTTCTGTTCCTCTGGATTTTCCGCATAAACCGGGCAATAGGGTATCCCTGAATCCGCAGTTTTTGAAATACGATCCAATTGCGTCATCCGGCATAAATGTGGGATATAACGCAATAGAACAAACCGCGGCGCTGGGAGAAAGCATCAAATATCTGTGGCACGCAGACAAGGAATACGGCGTCAGCCTGCTCACTTCCTTCGGCGATCTTCGCAACCACCGCCACCATGGTTTGTTTGGGGCTGTGATTATCGAGCCGTTTGGCTCCAGGTATTATAACGGCATACGCTCTGTGTCCGAAAACTATAAAGACGAAGCTGTGATTATTGCTCCGAGTATGGAAAATTTCCGGGAATTTGTCCTGTTTGCCCACAATGGTATCCGCCTGCTCGATAAAAATGGCATGCTGATTAAAACGACAGAGCAGGATCTCATGGATGAAGAAGGCGGCCATGACGCGCCCGATCATGAGGATACCGGAGAAAAGGGATATAATTATCGTTCGGAGAGGTTTTTTAATCGATTGAAGCGAATCCCCATAATCTCCAAGGTGTTTGATTCTAAAGCGCACGGCGATCCGGCAACGCCGGTTCTCCGGTCATATGTCGGCGAGCGTGTTATGATCCGTTTGATCATGCCGGCGGATAAGCCGAGAAATATCAGTTTTGCTTTGCACGGCCATCGGTGGAAAGCGCAGCCCGGCGATCCCTTTTCCCGAACCATTCCCATTCAGGGAGCAATCAGTGTTGGAAATGTTTTTAATATTGAGCCGGAACGCACAGAATGCCCAGGCGACTACCTCTATCGATCCGGTTCTCTGCGCTGGGACGTAGAATCGGGTATGTGGGGAATATTCCGTGTAATAAAGCGCAGTATTCGCTGCCATTGTGAAAACGCATGCAGAACCGCAAAACAGTGGTGGGATAAAAGAAGGGCGTGAAAGCAATTTGATTTTATCGAAAATTTGCATTGCAAAGATTCGCCACTAATCAAAAAATGAAAGCAAAACACCATTGAAATCTGAACCCCTATGGTTTGGACTTCATGGTGTTTTGCTTTATAAAACCAGTGTTTAAACGATTTTTGAGATTGCTTTTATATTAGGATAAAAATCTATTTTAACTAAATCAATTTGACTTACAAGGGCAAAATAAGAAAAACTGATACGAAAAAAGCTGCCCCTGCAAACAGTAAGAGCAGCTTTATGAAATAGGAAATTATTGTTGTTTTGTCCGACGTTTCTTCCTTTTATCAGCAGCGGACGCCTAAAGATTTCACAGACGCTATGGAATGGAATATGTATCGGCTCTTGCACCATAATAAGCGCAGAACCGACTACAATAAATCAATTATAACCTTGCCAATATCTTCATTTATGCAAAGCGATCTGTCGGCAATTTCCCCTGGATAAAATGCTTCTCCAGAATTGACGCAGGCATAGACCCCCTTCGGATTCTCCGCTGTCATGTGCCAAAATGGATACTTAATGATAGCAGGAGTGTTAAACCCGACGCCAAGTTCTAAAAACAGAATATGCAGATTTCTGTGACGGCGGATAAAATCATCATAACGGGTTGCCGCTGTATACCACCCCGCGTCCTGCACAAATATATCGTCACATCTTAAATTCATTGTCATAGGCCTTCCGCACACAGGACATTTCGGTATCAATTCCGCAGGAATTTTCATATCGTGTTGTTTTTCCGTCATTTTTCGTACAACCGCCTCGTTATCGTAGGTTTTATTATGGCAGGCAGCCGAGCATTGCCACAATCCATAGTCACCCTGTGTATAAAACAATCGCCTTTTGTCAAATCCCGTAAGCTGAAACTGATGGTCAACGTTGGTTGTCAGCACAAAATAGTCTTTGCCTTTCACAAGTCTAAGTAAATCAAGGTAAGAACTTCCAGAAGGAGCATCATATCGGTTTATAAAAATGTGTCTTGACCACCATGCCCAGTATTCCTCCAATGTGTCAAAAGGATAGAAACCGCCTGCATACATATCGGTAATACCATATTTTTCATGAAAGTCCGCAAAATACTTTTCAAATCGTTCCCCGCTATAAGATAAGCCCGACGAAGCAGACATTCCTGCTCCCGCGCCGATCACTATCGCATCTGCTGTTTCAATCTCATTTTTTAATTTTTTAATCTGTTCCGAGTAACTCTCGGTAGATGTTATAATCGAGTTCCTTGAAAACATTGAAAATCACCTCTATTTCACTATGTGTTTCTTTTTTATACTCCTTTACGGTCTGTGTCGCAATCTTTGCCGCTCTATCGTTAGGAAAATGGAATTCTCCCGTGGAGATACAGCAGAAAGCAATACTCGTGAGGCCGTTTTGCTCTGCAAGCTCCAAACAGGAACGGTAGCAGGAAGCAAGCAGTTCTTCATCTTTTTTCGTAGGCCGGCCATGAATAATCGGACCTACTGTATGGATAACATATCTGCACGGCAGATTGAATGCGGGAGTAATTTTAGACTGCCCCGTTGGTTCATCATGTCCCTGCTGTGTCATTATTTCGTCACAAGTCAAGCGTAGCTGCACCCCTGCATAAGTGTGAATCGCATTGTCAATGCACCCGTGATTCGGACAGAAGCAACCAAGCATTTGACTATTGGCGGCATTTACGACTGCGTCACACGCAAGCGTGGTAATATCGCCCTGCCATAAATATATCTCCTGCTCTACTGACTGTAAATCAGTAAGCCTGGTAATTCCCTTTTGTTTTGTTTCCTCTTGCAGATAAGCGTCTTGTATCGCCAAAAACTTATCGCTTGCGGATTGAGGCAGACGAATATTAAAAAGCGAACGAAGCAGAATTTTTTGTTCCTGCTCATCCGACGGAATTTCTATTTTAGAATACTGCGGATGCTCGTGCAATAAAGCTTTTATCAGATATTTTCTTCTTGCGATTTGTGTCATTTTCTTACCCTTTCCGTATAACTGCTTTTTGCGGACAAACTTTTAAGCAGTTCCCGCAATGCAGGCAGTTTTCCTGTTTTATCACGGCAGGATTAGTCGTAAAATCAATACAATTCTGCGGACATACCGTTTCACAGGCTTTGCATCCGATGCATTTCTTTGTAATTACAAACCCGCGTGCTTCTTCCTGCATATTCCCAATTGTAAAGAGCTTTCGCTCAATCGGCTTTTTTGAAAGGTCAAACCACTCGCCGCCGCCCTCGTATAGACAAAAAACGGTAAGAGCCTGCCGAGATTGTTCCGTTGGGTAAATTTCATACATATATTGATTTTTGGCAAAAAGCCTTTCTAAAGATGTATTCCCAACTTCCCGAACCCTTCCGCAAATTGAAATTGATATGCAGGACAAAGTATCTCTCCCCTTTATTCCTGTTAGCGCTATATATCCGCTTTTCGTCAATCGGCCATAAAAGTCTTTCCCTTTTGCCGTCAAAAAATAAAGTCCTTTTTCATCACTGTCCATAATATCTACCGCACAGGTAACAGGCAATCCCTTATCGTCAACCGTTGCCATAATAACAGAATGTATTTCTTGCTCCAGGTATTCTAACGCTTTATCTGTATTCATTTCGGCACCATCTCACAATCATAAAATCAATAAAGTGGGACTGCCAAATTCGGCAGTCCCACAACCGTGTAACACATCAGGCGTAGAAGAAGTCTGCTGTCATATCCAAATAGTTTTGACCGCTGTATGCCGGATATTGTTTTTGTACTTCCGCCTTAAAGCTGTCAGCGCCCGCACAGTCCGCCGCTATCTTTTTCAAGCTTTCGATATAGTCAATCTTAGTCTGAGCGTCTTTTAAATCTTCGGGTGTGTAATGAGAAGTCAGGATCAAATCATAGCCTTTGGCAATATAGCCGTTCAGTTCTGCCACAATGCCGTCTGCGTGCGCTGCACCCGCAACAATAGAATGGCAGTCATGACCGAGCATATGAGTATATACGACATTGATTTCCGGGATTGCAATATCAAAGGCTTCGGCAGTCTGTTTGATAACAAAATCAATGCCGCCAATCGTTACCTTGCCCTCGCTGATAATATTGGTAATCTTATGTACGGACGAATCGAAAATCTCTCCGAATGCGTCGGCAAACTTGTCAATCAGGGCTTTTCCCCCGCCGTTTTTCGAATAGTCCACGGCATTTTGTGTCGCATACTTGGGTACTTTCGGCAGGAAAGTAGCGCCTGCGCCGTGATAAGCAATGAGCATACCCTCTACCTGCATATCTTTCAGATATGCGGTAAGCTCGCTGTTGTTGTCAAAGAAACAGGGAGATTCGATAAGCACCGCCTTGCCGTCTTTCTCAACGATAAAAACCTCATCGTCAATAAAATCGTTGGTTTTGTATGCGTGAAGTCGGACGTCACCGAAGTCATAGACGTTCATTTCCCCCTTTGCAAGGCGTACCGTCTTACATGTGTTCTTATTCATAGTAATAGCCTCCTGAGCATTTTGTTTATTGTGCTTTGAGTCTTACAGCGGCCGTTCTGTTCTGCTCTTGCTTCATTATATCAGGTCAATTTTTTCTGTAAAGTAAGCACTTTTTTGTAGCGTAGTTACCTGAAAGTGACCATTGAGCAGTTACCAAAAGGATACTAATGCGCAAATACAGGGATTTTCGGATAATATCGAAGAACTAAACTATTTGGAAAGATTTTTTTGAAGCGTCCTGCCGCAAACAGGAAATCTTGATTTCTTAATGTCTGTACAGTACAATTATAATGTTAATTTCTGTTTGAGACTATTGAATGGAGGTACTGAAATGTCTGAATCAAAAACAATAAAAGATTTACCTGCTTGCCCTGTAGAAACAACCTTAACGCTTATCGGAGACAAATGGAAAGTGCTGATTTTACGAGATCTGTTGACAGGTACAAAACGCTTTGGAGAATTAAAAAAATCTGTGGGAAATGTCTCGCAGAAAGTATTAACTACACAACTCCGCGCAATGGAAAACAGCGGATTGCTTACCCGCACTGTATATGCGGAAGTGCCGCCGAGAGTAGAATATACCTTAACAGAGTTAGGACAAAGCCTACAGCCTATTCTCGACGCTATGCGGAATTGGGGCGAGGACTATAAGTCTTCCCTAACATAAAGTTAGCTGGTATCCAAATATAGGATACCAGCCGCTTTTTCAACGAACAACGATTGATTAACGGGGATTATATAATCATTTATAAAAAAAATATTCGCCGGCAGGTGTCAATGTAAACTTACGGTTTTTTCGTTCCAACAAATCGAAACTCAGTTCTCGTTCCAACGCCTGTATTTGCTGAGAGATTGCAGACTGAGAGACGTAACATTCCTCTGCCGCTTCTGAAAAACTGTTATTGCGAACAACAGCTTGAAAATATCGAATTTGGCGTATCATTTTATTTTCACCACTTTTCCTGTGACCGCTTTCTTAAATCATTCGGCTTTTATGCGTCTTTTGGAATCATCCATGAACCCCGAAGCGCTTTACTCCGTCAATTTTTCCTTCTTCGCGCAGTTTTTGAATCCAACGTCCTGAAATGTCCCAGCGCGCGGCAGCTTCTTTAACCGATATATCATCCATTGGGGGAAGCTCCATACAATCTATACGAAGTGTATGCGTTTATTATATTCGTTTATCCGTAGTGTGTCAAACAAACGGCAGTAAACAATCTGCAATTAAGATCCGCCTTTATCCTGCAAACGGCAGGCAAAGACCGGTCGAGAATCCTGATCGTATCCGCTTTTCTCAAGCTAATCAGTTCGGAAAGGCTGTCATAGCAAATCCACGCCGTTGAACCGGGATCGGCCTTGAAGAACACGCCATAATCGGACAGCTCTTGCATGAACGATTCGGCACGGCGTTTATTCAGAGGCATCCGGTGTAGCGGAAATTGTTTCGGAGAGTTCGCAGGGATTTGCCGTCTCATTTGCGGAATTTCACAGTTGCTGAGAAACCGTCCATAGAAATAGCGATTACCGGACTGCCGCTGTAATTCCTGCGGTTTGAAAAGTAAAAGCCCCGACAGAATCGGGGCTTTCGCAGAACCTATTTTTTCATGTTCTTAGTATGGTAAGCAGAGTCGGAAGGATACGAGCATCTCATAGAAAACAGTAAAAGCTTTCCTCCGCCATCAAACGGTATCTCAGGCATACCGGAAGAGACAACACGATGGAGACGTGCTCATCATGCCAAGATGCATCCTGTCAAGCTTGCTTCAGCGTCCGGCGTTGAAGTCCTGCACAGCTCGGAAATAAGCCAGCATATTTTCGGCGCTGGTTTGGCTTTGAATGTTATGTACGGGGTTATCCACATAGCCGCCGCCCTGGGCGAAGATCTCCAGGCGTTCGGTCGCTTCCTGATAAACCTCCTCGGGCGTACCGAAGGGCAGGGTCTTCTGCGTATCGACGCCGCCGCCCCAGAAAACGAACTTGTCGCCCCACTGTTCCTTGAGCATCCGCGGATCCATACCCGCCGCGGAGCACTGAACCGGGTTGAGGATGTCGATGCCCGCCTCATAGAAGTCCTGCAAAAACGCCACGATGGAGCCGCAGGTGTGATAGAAAGTTTTCCACTTGGTATTGGCATGAACCCAGTCGTTGATCCGCTTGTGGTAAGGCTTATAGAACTCTCGGTAGGAGTCCAGCGTCATATATGGACCGGTCTGCATACCGAAGTCCGTACCGGAAATCTGCATGGCCTGAATCTTGTCTCCAGTAGCCTGATGGAACAGCGCCGCATTTTTCAGAGCTACCTCAGTCTGCATTTCAAAGATCTCGTGAATATAATCAGGAAAGGTGTAGTGCGCCACCATAAATTCGGCAATATCCCGAATGCCTTTGGGATGCTTGACCGACGGACCGGGAACAATGGCAAAATCGCCCAGACCCGCCAGAGCGCCGCCGCCGATAAGTCCGTATTCGGTGTTATTATAATAGTAGTTACACTTGTCCTCGATCCGGCGCAGCTGCTCATCGGTGTAGATGCCGAAATCGTCAAAAAAGTCCGCCCGGCCGGAAGGCTCGTCGTCGTCATCGTAGTCAATGTGACCGCGGATGATGTTATCAAAGAAGTGGCCGTCCTTCGGCATCATAGCCGCCGGCGGCACACTCATGTCTCCCTGCGGGTAGAGAAAGGTCTGTCCCTGCTCGTTGACGCTGGTGTTAAAATCCTGCGGCACTAGAACCTCCAGACCAGACTGCATGGTCCACAGCTTCCAGCCGCTGTTGTAAAAGCCGTAGAGGGTCATATCATTGGTGATGCCCACAATGTCCAGATGCAGCGCCTGGCGCACATCCTCATCCACCTGACCCAGAAGCTGCAGCGGATCCTCTATTTTGACCTTTCGCTCCTCCAGCCCCAGCGCCGTGCGTAGCCGCGCCAGAGCATTGGCATTAATTCCGGTGATCGGTGTGGATCCCAGATCCAGAACTGCCTTTCCAGGATCCTGATGCTCCAGCGTTAACTGGAAGCGCTCTCTTGATGTCTTTGTCATAATGATCCTCCTAAATTTGATTTTCAATGTGTGTTCGCGCACATATTTTCAAAACAATACATTCCCGGTATCTGAAAATAACGCTACAGCGCTGTCTGCGCACATCTCCCACAGCTTCCGTTCCATGGGAGGCGCCGCCTGCTTTCATCTATACCTTCTATACTCTAAATCTGCCGAGGCAAAAGTCAATTCAAAACGCAGGCGCTCCCGTTCTTTATAAGGTAATATGCATATTTTTTTGAATCTTTAATTGGTCTTCAATCATCCAATCGTTAAAAAAACATTCCGTCGGTATAGTATTGGGTAAAAATCGGATTGGCGGAAAGCTCCAGGATTTCAGCTCTCTGCGCCAAACGTTCGCAGGCAGGAATCAGTTCCCTGTCCAGCAGCAGCATGGACGCGCCGCTCAGAGCCGCGTTGCCCAAAATTCTGACTCTGGGAACCAGTTCTTCGGGAATCAGTCCGATACGTCCGGCGTTTGCTGGGTTTAAATAGCTGCCGAAGCCGCCGGCCACCGCCAATTCCGCCACATCCGAGCAGGAAATATTCACCGTGTGCATCAGCGTCCGCAGGCCGGCACTGACGGCGCTTTTGGCCAGTTGTACCATGCGCACATCCCTCTGAGTCAGCTCCACTGGGGGAGCAATGGAGACAGGGGCAGTTTCCAGCAACCCCGTTTCATCCAACGCATCGATTTCCAACAGACAGGCCAGCGCGTCGATCACTCCGCTGCCGCAGATTCCGCTGGGTGATCCCCCGCCGATCACATGAGGCAGCAAAATGCCGTTTCGAATGGAGACATGATCCACAGCGCCGTCCTGGCCGTGCATTCCCATGGAAAGTCCCGCGCCCTCAAATGCCGGTCCAGCGGCAGTAGAGCAGCAAAAAAGTTTTTCCTTATGCCACAGTGCCATCTCCCCGTTGGTGCCGATGTCCACCAGCATCCGAGTTTCTGCCTTTCCGCAGATTCCGCTGGCAAGCAGGGCTGTTGTAATGTCAGCTCCCACAAAGGCGGACATACACCGAGGCAGATAAACCGGCGCGCTGGGACAGGAAGTCAGTCCCAGGCTGGCGGCATCAGAGCAAATCTCCCCAAACAGACGCTCGGCCGTAAAGGGGGCGTGAGAAAGGGATTCCGGAGAAGTTTCGGTGAAAAGGTACAGCATCGCCGTGTTGCCCGTAATAACCAGCGCATTTATCTCGCTGGAGGCAATACGAGCCTGAACCGCCATCTGTTCCAGCAGTCTGTCAATGGCTCTGCGGACGCAGGCGGCAAGAGCGCCTCCCTCTCCCTTCAGCGCGGCTTCGATCCGAGAAATTACATCCGCTCCCCATGCGGCCTGCGGATTGGTTCCGCTGGCCTGAGCCAGGAGGGTTCCGTCCACACTGTACAGGCTGGCAGCAAGCGTGGTGGTGCCGATGTCCACCGCCGCGCCATAGGCGTGAAAACATGGGCGAAGGGTGACGGCATCCATCACGCCAGACAGGCAGATCTGGCTGTTTGTACGGTCAGAAAGGATCACTTGGCAGTCTCCCTCCAGCCGCGTACAGCAGGCCAGCCGAATGCCCCGGGCAAACTCATCTATGGTCAGGTGAGCCTGCTCGGCGGGCGACGGAGCGCTCAGAGCACCGGAGGCAATGACCCTGCACTTTCCACAGCAACCGTGACCGGCGCAGGGCATGGCAGGCGCCTTCCCATGATCCCGCAGGACTTCCGACAGTAGGACGTTCTCATGGATAGGTACACATACTGCCGTTTCACCGGTTACAATCTTTAACTGTGCCATAAAAGCCGCCTCTTCCAATACAGTCTCTGCTTAAATGCCCCAGTCTCTGTCACTCACTTCTCCCCCAAAAGCACAGCGCCAAAAAATGTTACGGTATTGGCACCGTTGATGTACTTCATTCCAGCCATAGACGCGAGAACGGAAACATTAATGCCGTATGCCTCCAAACTGGACAAAGCCTGCTCTGGATGCCGGCAGGCCTGGCCGCTCGCTTTGGCGCAGTACTGACAGACCCGGCAGCCTCCCGCTCCCAGCAAAAGCCGCCGCTTGATACCTAATTCTTCCAATTTTTTACGAACAGCGGCCGTCAGGCGGTTCATCTCCTCTCCAGCAGCCAGCATCCCTTCAACATCATAACTGTCCTCCAGAGCGTTTACTGTCTGAAAAACCAATGCCCACCGGAACTGCTTTGCTTGGGCGATAAGATCCTCCACTGGGCCGACGTCAGGCGGACACATCCAGCTTTTCCCATACAAGCCGCAGGCGTTGCTTTCACACAATTTTCGGAACTCCGGCTCAAAGTCGATCTCATCTACATCCACAATGCCGGCTCGAAAAGCGCCCTTGTCCAAAACAAATTGCTGCAGCAGCTCCAAATTGCTCATCGGTTATAGAATTCCTCCACTGATGCAAAAAATGCGTCAATATTCTCCCAGGGAGAAGCCGGTGGAATATCGCAGCCAGAGGAGATCAAGAAGTTCGGATATTGGCAGCAGGCCTCCATCAAAGCCAGCGTATCCTCCCGAACCTTTTCGGGAGTGCCGTTGCAAAAGGCGGATGCCGGATCAACGTTTCCCATGGTCAGAATATCCGGCGGCATCTGCGCCAGCACGTCCTCCATCTTGATAGCGTTGCCGAAATGATAAGCCGACGCGCCGGTGGAAAGGATCTCCGGCACCATTTGGGAAACAGCGGGACCACAGTTGTGGTAAATTACGAGGAAATGGTCATCCTGGACGGCATCCACGATCTTTTTTACATACGGGGAGGAAAATTCCCCGCAGAGCTCAGGTGACAGCAGTCCTGTTACAGGTTCGGCCATGACCACGCCATTCGCTCCAGCAGCCTTATAAGCCAGAGTATACGCAAGCAGAAAATCTGTCGTCTTCTCCATTACAGCATGAACCATTTCCGGTTCCTCATAGCAGTTAATCATGATGTTCGTTATATCCATGAGCCGTCCGGCAAGAGAAAACGGACCGATTACCCCGGCAAAGACCGGCCGGTCAGAAATCAGATCCAAAACCTTGGAAATGGCATCCACACATAGCCCTGTGCGACCGGATCCTACGTCGGGCACACGCATAGCTTCGGCATCCTCCAAAGTTTCAATAACCGCGCCAACTACTGTCGGCACCTCGTTGTCGGAAACGCAAATCTGAGAGCCGAAACATTCAGCCTCCACAGACAAATCCATCATAGACACAGCTGCCGCGGCAGGGCATCGCCGTGCAATTTCTGCCATGCCCCTGGCCTGTAGATTGCTGTCGGAGATCAAATCGCGGACGGTGACTCCCATGAGTTGAACGGAAGGAAAGGAGAGAATCGGCAGAGCGCGCCGCCTTTTCGCCGTCATTTGCTGCAAAAGCCAGTTTTTCATATTTCTTTGCATCATTAATCCTCCATGTCAGGCGTTCATCAGGGCTATGGCGGCTTCAGCGGCGCTGGCAGCATCAGGAGTATAGACATCGGCGCCGATCTGGTCGCAGAATGCCTGAGTCACAGGCGCGCCGCCCACCATGATCTTCACCTTTTTACGGATGCCCGCCTCTTCAGCGGCTTTTACCACATCCTCCATAACGCCCATGGTAGTCGTCAGCAGAGCAGAGCAACAGATTACGGAGCAGTTCTGCTCCTCAGCAGTTTTTACAAAGGTGTCCGGAGACACGTCAGTGCCCAGATCCACCACCTCGAGGCCCTTGCCCTCCATCATCATCTTCACCAAATTTTTCCCAATGTCGTGCAGATCGCCCTTGACGGTGCCGATACATACCTTGCCGCTGGCATGGACACCGCCCTGTGCCAGCAGGGGCTTAAGAAGGCCGGCGCCCATGTTCATGGCGCGGGCAGCGACCAGCACCTCTGGGACAAAGATCTCGTTGTTTTTGAATTTCTCACCGACCACGTTCATTCCTGACAGCAGTCCCTCTTCCAGAATTTGCTGCGCGGGAATGCCTGCGTCAATGGCCTCCTGCACCAGTCCTTTGACAATTTTTGCTTTGCCAGTCTGCAAATTCTGAGAAATTCGATCTAATAATTCCATTTTTGCTTTTCCTCCTGGTTGTTTTTTTCGCTCTCTACCGGTATAATGCTGTTATAATAACAAGTATACTGCGGGTGTGCACAAGCATATTGTCTTTTCTTACGATTTGTGGTGACTTTAAAGGAGCTTTATATGGCGTCAAGTATTTTTTCTTTTGTATCGGAGGCCCGCATCGCGGATGTTCTGGGGAATCTGCAAGCCTTCACGGGACTTGCCATCCAGCTTATCGACAGCGACGGCGCAATGCTTATGTCCTTCGGCCAGTCCCCTGCCTACTGTGCCATTTTGAAGGAAAAAATTTTTCGGAAAGGCGAGTGTTTTCTGCTGCACATGAAGGCGGGGCAGCGGGCTCAGGTATTGGGCGAAGCCTATATCTTCTCCTGCCATGCCAATCTCAATCACATCGCATTTCCCCTGATTAATCAGGGAGAGCTGCTGGGCAGCGTCATCATCGGGCCCTTTCTCATGGACGCGCCGGACAGTACTTTGGTCACTGATCTGGCGGAGCGACAGCATATAGGGCCGGCACTGTCCCTGGAATTGTACGATGAGTTGAGCGGCTTGGTGATTCTCCCTCCTGCCAGAGTGAATCAGCTGAAGAAACTGATAGATCATTTGCTCTCTCCTCTGATGCCCGGCGAACGCGCCTTATTGCTGGAAACCCGGCAAAAAATGGCTCAGCAAGCCAGGATCAACGAAACGATCCAAATTTACAAAGAAGAAAAGCCGGATCAATCTGTGACTTATTTTTACCAGAAAGAGGAACAATTACTGGAAAAGCTGCGTACCGGAACCATTCAGGAAGTCAAGGGGCTCCTGAATGACCTGATTGGCTATGTGCTGTTCAGCGAAGGGGGCAATATGGATGCCGTGCGGATTCGATCCATTGAACTTACCACCCTGCTTTCCCGTGTTGCCATTGACGGCGGCGCCAGGACGGACAGCATTTTCCGGCTGAACACGGCGTTCCTCTCCCGACTGTATCAGGAGCAGGAACTGGAGGATCTTTGCGTGCTGATGCAGGAGGTCTTGGAGAGTTTTATGAACGCCATGTTTTATGAAAAAGACAAAGGTAATCCGTATATCCGCAAGGCGCTCCGGTTTATGGCGGATAATTATAACGAGCGCCTGGAACTGAGCCAGGTTGCAGAGTATGTAGGGCTGAGCCCCAGTTATTTTTCCACCATATTCCGCGAGGTGGTCGGCATCACATTTCGAGAGCACCTGTGCCGTCTCAGGGTGGAGGAGAGCAAGCATCTGCTTCTTTCCGGGAAATATTCCATGGCCGATATTGCCATCGCCATGGGATTTCCAGACCAGAGCTATTACTGCAAGGTTTTCAAGCGAATCGTGGGCGTCACCCCAGGTAAATACCGAGGATGACATTCCGCCGGACATGCTGGCGGAAGTAAAGCAGCAGCGACACACAAAAGAAAAGCGATTGAGTATAAACAGAATTTCACGCCCCCTGCGCAGCGTTGTACCTTAACAACTGAATAGGAAATAATTTAAAAAATAGAAAGCGCAGAGGACAAAGAAAACAGAAAAGAAAAGGAGCGTATGACAAAAGCGGCGGTATCACTCACGATACCGCCGCTTTTGCTTTAGCACTCAAGATATACTAAAAACCCGAAGCCGTCCCCGATTGGAATCGAGTTCGGATTATCATTATCTGCCAAGAGACTACGAGAAAGATACTTTCACGGTTTTGACGGAGAGTTCCGAACTCTTGAATTTATATGTTTTTACAATAAATATAAATTTATCTATTTAATTATAAAACAGTTAATAAAGCATTGATGCGCAATATGAAATAATCCTTGTGGATTATGAAATTTTCGCCAACTCAGAAAGTGAAATAAAATCCGTTCCTTAATATGCCATAGGCATATTTCGCAGCGAAGCTATTTCACTCGTTCCGCAGGAACGAAATTCATTGAAAAAAAGCACGCTTTCGCATGCTTTTTCTTGCGAAAGACTATCTAAACGGTGCGTAGGTAGGGGTAAAAAACGTGAAAAGGTGTGTGGACTTTCATCTGAATTGATAGTCTGGAAGTTGTCATAGTCAAATTTCCATCTCCAATTCGGACAACTGCTCCGAAAGCGGATGCGTTTTTCCAGTCATATGAAAACCGTGTTTGCGATATAGTGCCTGTGCATTTTTATTATTGTCAAGTACCCACAGACGAGGTTTCCCTTTGCACTTTTTAATTGCAAAAAGAAGGAGCTCTGTTCCATAACCCTTACGCTGTTCTGTCGGCAGGACATATAGATTTTCAATCAGATCATCTTTGATCGAAATGATGCCGACAGGGAGTTCCTTTATGAGCATATAGAGCTGTTTTCCATCTTGAATTTCCTTTTCCAGATATGATCTCTGATGTGCAGCTGTATGCTGTTTTATAAATGCTTCATTGCAGAATGCCCTATGCGAGTCCTGCCATGATTTCGCGTGGATCTTCGCAGCAGACAGCAGATTTTCTTTGTTGACCCTGACAATCATTACACCCGGCTTCCTCCTGAAGTTTATTGTATTCTATCACATTTTCCCGCTATATTCTGCCGCCATTTTATGAACGGAAGCAAAATCTCCGGCAACCACTCTGGCTACCGGAGATTTTATAAACACATGAAAAAAACCTCTTTCTGTGTTAGGACGTCACTATGATAGCGGAATATGCGTTTCTCACGGCTTCATTTTTAACGCATCTCTTAAATAAAAGCCGTGAGACTGACGTAAACGGATAGAAAAATGTCTAAATTTGCAATATAATGAAGATTAATTAACGGGACATATTATCAAAACCTTTTTAAATCAACACAAAATAGCACTCGTGTTGTTCAGCTTATATTTTGACGTTGCTATAATGTAGTTATCAAATTAAAGGAGGCTATAAGCTATGAACACAGACAAAATTTATGCAGAACAGCTCGCAAATGAGTACGCGCCCAAAGACACTTCTAAGGTAGTGGCACTTCGCAAATTGGATGCCCGTGCCAAATTACCTGCAACCATTTTCGCCTATACATTCGGTATTATCGCTGCTCTGATTACCGGCGTTGGCATGTGCCTTTCCATGAATGTGATTGGCGGCGGAACAACAACTATGTTTGTCTTGGGCGTTATTATCGGTATTATTGGACTATGCTGCATCGCTGTAAATTATCCAATTTACAAGAAGCTACTGAAAAACGGCAAACAAAAATATGCCAGTGATATTATGCAGCTTGCGAAAGAAATCAGCGAGAAATAAGCTGATAGAAACTTCTCGAAAGAAGGGAATAGCACGATGAAGAATGAAAGTAAGTATTTTAATACTGCCTTAAAAATGGACAAGGCTTTTCTGGAAATACTGGAAAAGAAAGAACTACCGTATATTACGGTAAAAGAAATATGCGAAAAGGCGGGCGTAAACCGCTCTACTTTCTATCTTCATTATGAAACAATCAGGGACTTGTTAGCCGAGAGTGTCGAGTATATGACCAAGCAATTTCTTTCCCAGATGGGTCAAAGCAGGGAAAGTTTTGCGTCGCACATACGAAACTGCTCAAAAGATGAGCTATATCTTGTAACTCCAGAATACTTAATGCCATATCTGGCCTATATTAAAGAGCATAAACGCTTATTTCGTATGGCGCTTGATAACGCAAAAGTATTGAGGCTAGACGAAAGTTACGACAAAATGTTCCGATTTGTATTTACGCCAATACTGGAACGATATCAGGTGCCGGTACAGGACAGAAGCTATATGATGAGCTTCTATATCAGTGGACTAATGGCAATTATTGCAGAATGGCTGAAAAATGACTGTGTAGATACGATGGAACATATTATATCGGTTATTCAGGTTTGTGCCGCACCTCGTCATAACGGTAAGGAGGATTTATGAAAGCAGGAATCTACTTGGGAAAAGAAAACATTGAGGTTCGGGAACTGCCGTTGCCGGAGGTCGGCGACGATGATGTGTTGATTAAAAATATATATTCCAGTATCTGCGGAACCGATGTCGCCGTTTATCAACATGGGCCAAATACGGGGCATCGTATCGCCGTAGGAGGCGAGTTCGGACATGAAACAGTTTCAAGAGTAGTGGCTGTCGGAAAAAATGTAACAGAATTTCAGGCGGACGAGAGAGTTTATCCGTATCCGCGCTACGCAAAGAATGATACAAAGAAGGCAGGAATAATCGGTGGATTTTCAGAATACATTCTTGTGCCACGGGCAAAGAGAAATCATTCTTTGTACGCAGTGCCAAAGGAGATTTCGGATCGGCTTGCCTGTCTGATTGAGCCTTTTACTGTGGGATGCAGAGCCGCAAGACGCAGTCAGCCGAAGGAAAAAGAAACTGCCATTGTGTTTGGCTGCGGAACAATTGGGTTGGCAGCGGCGATATCACTCCAATTTTTTGGAATGGAAAAAGCTATGGTTTGCGATTTATCGGATTTTCGATTAAAGATTGCAAAGGAATTAGGATTTGCTGTCTGCAATCCCGCAAGAGAAAACTTATTTGAAAAAGCTAAAGCATTTTTCGGAGTTGCTCCGTCTCTGAACGGTCAGACGATGGATACCGATGTTTTTTTGGACGCAGCAGGAGCAGAAAACGTTTTGGAACAGTTTATGGAATATGGGAAAATCGGCAGCCGATTTGTGTCGGTAGCTGTCAATAATTCCATCAGGGAACTGGATTTATTACACCTGACTTATGCACAGAAAAGTATTATCGGTTCCGGCGGATATTTTCCGGAAGATGTTCGGGATGTGATGGAGATTATGAAAAGCGGCAGATGGGATTTGGAACGCATGATCACACACGAATTTTCTATAGATGAACTTGATAGGGCAATTCAGACGGCGGCTGATGCCAATCATACCCTCAATGTTACAATTCGGTTTTAACAGGATAGCGGAAAGGAGGCGGTAATCATGGCATTTCATCTATTTGAATCAGGCAAACAAACACTAAGCAAGATTAGCGGGACAATTCGACAGGAACATAATCGCTCAGACAGCCGTTCTCTGCACATAACAGGAGCAACGGGAATATTCAGTATTTTGCTTGGTTTGGGCAAAATCATTTCCGGTATTGTATCGCTGTCTGTATTTGCGTGTATGAACGGATGTTATACGCTAGGCATGGCGCTTGCAAGATATTGTGCATTGGTAGGCTTGCTGCAGAAAGATAAAGATGCTAAAAGAAACTCGTACTTTTATTATCGACTTTCCGGTATTGTTATGGTCGCCGCAAGCCTTTTGTATGTTGCATATTCTTTATGGACAATTTGGCATCCTAAGACTGTATATTATGGAGAAATCATTGCAATTACGATTGCTACAATTGCCTTTGCCGAAATCGGAATGAATCTTCGAGGTGTCCTAAAGTATAGAAAAGCAAAGCTGCCTGTTCTTCATTGCTTAAAAACGATTAGCCTTGGCACTTCTTTGATTTCGCTGGTATTAACACAAGCAGCTATTCTTGCTTTTGCCGATGATGTACAAAATCCATCCGTCAATGGCTTGCTTGGCTCTATTATGGGAGGTGTTGCCGCCCTGCTTGGAATATATATGATTTGGCGTATTAGCAAAATGGAAAAAGGGGAAAACGTAAAAAGACGTAAAGACGAATCGCCCGACTTTTCGTAGCGATAAACAATATCCGTAAGCAACGCCGTTATTGCGTCTTAAAAGCCATTTTAGGGAAGCGATTTTCCACCGCATTTGCGGTAGTATAACTTAGTTTTTGCGGCAGGCGCACCACAATAAACATACTTCTTTCACTGTACTATACTAATTAAACAGTCATGGCAATAAAAAGCTATGTGGTCTATGCTTTAACCGCACCAATTTTCTGCGTTTTTTCATCGCGCTCATTTTTTCAAAATTGGTGCATATAGGAAAGCCGCGCATTCAATGAATAGAATGTGTGGTAAATTTTATAGTACTTATTACAATCATAAAAACAAAACTGGTGCATAAATAAAGAAAAGCCCCCGAGAAATCGGGGGTTTTTCTCACGCCGCACTCGCTTAGGTGTGACGTCATAATATGGTCGGAGTGACAGGGTTCGAACCTGCGGCCTCAACATCCCAAATGTCGCGCGCTACCAACTGCGCCACACCCCGATGGTCGTTTAATTGTAGTTGTGCAAATAGTCAAATATGCGACCAGACTATTTCTGACTGCTTTTGATTTTCAGGAATCGCCCGATGTCCGTGTAAACGCAGAATCTACGGCGATTCCTGCTTGCGGACGACGTGAATACGGTCATGCGCCCAAAGCAGACATGCAATATCCGAAAAGCTATTTTTTATAGAGGACAGCTTTTTTATTATAACTTAGGATCGGCGGACTGTCAAGATTTTGTCCTGAAAACGTCTGAAAAGATTTGTAGGAGTACAATATATATCTTGGACAAGTAAATAAAAAGGATGAGGAATAAGGTCTCATGTGTTAAAATTAAGTTACCACACCAAACTTTCCCGAAAGGGAACCATATTCCTCATGAACAAAAGTATAACACAAGACATGACCTACAGGCAATCCCTTTTTGAAAAAGTAAAATTGACAAATGGGGGATGCTC
>UQQY01000018.1 GCA_900543295.1 uncultured Oscillospiraceae bacterium
ATTGAACTAATTAAGAAAACGAAAAAACTGCGAAAACACTTGACAGCCTTCTTCGGCGCATGTTATACTATGGCTATAGTTAGCAAAGGCTAACTATAGCCATAGTATTGTTGCAGCGTAAGCTGCTTTTTTAAAAAGCATGAGTTAGTTTATACTAACCTAAAAGGAGAACTTATGAGCGTTGTCATCGTCGGCGGAAACGAATGTATGGAAGGACAATACTGCGAAATCTGCAAGCGCTGCGGCTGTAAAGCAAAAATCTTTACAAAGGAAAACGGCGCAATGAAGAAAAAACTGGGCTGTCCGGATTTGTTGATTCTGTTTACCAAAACAGTCTCGCATAAAATGGTGATCGGCGCCGTGCAGGAGGCAAAGCGCAACAATATTCCGATCGCACGTGTGCACTCAAGCAGCGCCGCCGCATTAAAAAGCGTGCTCAGCGAATACTGTGCGGGCTAATAAAATGAAAAAGGAGAATCGTCCATGCTGGATCGTTTTCTGATCGAACACTGCGCGCCGACGCTGGCTGGCGTCAAAACCGCCAATTTGTTCACCTGCCCTTTTTATTCGGATGAAGCGCTTTCCCGCCTTTTGCATGAACAAAACAGCTTACTGAACCGCTTCGGCGTTTCATTGGACGTTTTGCAGAAAAAAGGAGGACGGGCGCTTATTTATGTCTATCGTATTTGTTCCCTCTCTTCCGATCTTTCCCGTTCAGAAGCCAGAGCTATCCTTCAGGATTACGGTTATGCGGATCTTTCTCCTGATGCCTGTTTGATCCGATTGAAGGAACGCTTTCGTGAGCAGAACGGTTTTCCGCATGAAATCGGTCTGTTTCTCGGCTATCCGCCAAAGGATGTGAGCGGATTTATAAAAAACAGTGGACAGAATTATATGTGCGCCGGCTGCTGGAAAGTATATGGCGACGTATGTACCGCGCAGCGCTGTTTTACCCGATATGCGCAGTGCCGCAAGCACTATATGCGGCAGTTTGCCTCCGGCAAAACGGTAGCGCAGCTCACCGTCGCGGTATAAAGACAGATCTTTTTTTAAAAATAAGAGGTCAAAATCAGCCTACAGGCTTATCATTGAAAGGAGTTTTTATTATGAGTAAAGTTGCAGTTGTTTATTGGAGCGGAACAGGCAATACGGAGACAATGGCGAACTGCGTTGCAGAGGGCGCTCAGGCTGGAGGAGCCGAGGCTTCCGTTATCCCTTCGTCAGCGTTTACAGCCAATGACATGGATACTTATGACGCAGTAGCCTTCGGATGCCCGTCCATGGGAAGCGAACAGCTTGAAGAAAGTGAGTTTGAGCCTATGTTCACCGATTGCGAAGTGAAGCTTAGCGGAAAACGCATTGCACTGTTCGGCTCCTACGGCTGGGGCGACGGCGAATGGATGCGCATCTGGGAGGAAACCTGCCGCAATGATGGCGCGGAGCTCGTATGCGACAGTGTAATCTGCAACGACGCGCCGGATGACAACGCGCAGGAAGCCTGCCGTGCGCTTGGAAAAGCGCTTGCTTAACCTCTATACATACCATACCCGAAAGTAAAACCCAGACTGCATGAAGCGGTCTGGGTTTTATATAATGATTTGACTTTATTCCGCCATCAGAGCACAAATTCGATTGGAAAAGGCAACCGGATCCTCGACCGGCATTCCTTCAATCAAAAGCGCCTGATCGTAGAGCAGTGCAGCGTATTCTTTAAGCGTGTCCTTATCCTGTTCAAAAAGTGCCGTAAGCTTTTTGAACAACGGATGCGCCGCATTGAGTTCAAGCACGCGCTGCGCCTGTACTTTATCTCCAGCCGGCATTGCGTTTAGGACCTTTTCCATTTCAATTGAAATGGCACCCTCTGAAGAAAGGCATACCGGATGCGACTTCAAACGGTTTGATAACGTCACTGCCTTGACCTTGCCGGAAAGCGCTTCCGTTAGGAAAGAAAGCAGCTCCTTGTTGTCCTCCGTCTGCTTCTTCGCGTTTTCCTTTTCCTCGTCGGTACGCAGATCAAGATCGTCCGCCGAAACATTCTGGAAGGGCTTTTCGTCGTAATTCACGAGCATTTTAAGCGCGAACTCATCCACATTGTCGGTGAGATATAAAATCTCGTAGCCCTTATCGCGGACGGCCTCGGCCTGCGGCAGCATCGCAATACGCGCAGTCGATTCGCCGCATGCATAGTAAATCGCCTTCTGATCCTCCTTCATACGGGAGACGTACTCGGCAAGCGTAGTCGGATGATCGCCGTTTGAAGATGCGAACAGCACAAGATCCTTCAGCATATCTTTATGCGCGCCGTAATCCGCATACATACCGTATTTGAGCTGCAAGCCGAAGTTTTTAAAGAAGTCCTCGTATTTCTCGCGGTCATTCGCCAGCATATTTTCAAGCTCCGTCTTGATTTTCTTTTCCAGACGCGAAGCAATCAGTTTTAACTGCCGGTCATGCTGCAGCATCTCGCGCGAGATGTTCAGCGAAAGATCCTGCGAATCGACCAACCCCCGGACAAAGCTGAAATAGTCTGGCAGCAAATCAGCGCACTTTTCCATAATCAGCACGCCGCTTGCATAAAGCTGCAATCCTCTTTCATAGTCTTTCGTGTAAAAATCGAACGGCGCTTTCGACGGAATAAACAGCAGGGCGTCGAAGGTCGCATTGCCTTCGGTACGCATCCGGATAACTTTCGCGGGATCCTGCCAGTCGAAAAACTTTTCCTTATAAAAGGCGTTGATCTCTTCGTCAGAGGTTTCGCTCTTTGATTTTTTCCAAATCGGCGTCATCGTATTAAGCGTTTCCACTTCGCGGTAGGATTCATAGTCGTTTTCGCTGCCCTCTTTTAAGCGCTGCTTTTCAACCTCCATACGGATCGGATAACGAATATAATCCGAATATTTTTTCACAAGACTGCGCAGCCGGTACTCGTCCAGAAATTCGCCGTACTTCTCATCCTCTGTATCTTCTTTCATGTGCAGCGTGATGACCGTACCGTGCGTTCCTTTTTCGCATGGCTCAACCATATATCCTTCCGCACCCTTTGAGTGCCAGCGCCATGCTTCATCACTGCCCCATGCGCGGCTTTCGACGGTCACATCATCGCTCACCATAAAAGCGGAGTAAAAACCCACGCCGAACTGACCGATAATGTCGATCTCGTCGTCTTTTTCCTGTTCCTTTTTAAAATTCAGCGAGCCGCTTTTTGCAATCACACCCAAGTTGTTTTCCAGCTCTTCCTTTGTCATTCCGCAGCCGTTATCCATAATCGTAAGCGTGCGCTTATCCTTGTCCGGTATCAGCTCAATGGAAAAGTCACTGCGGTTTAAGCCCGTATCGCCGTCCTTTAACGTGCGGTAATAAAGCTTGTCAATCGCATCCGATGCGTTTGAGATCAGCTCTCGCAGAAAGATTTCGTGATGTGTGTAAATGGAATTGATCATCAGGTCGAGAAGCCGCTTGGATTCCGCCTTAAACTGTTTCATTGCCATGATGCAAAACCTCTTTGTACAATATATTTTAGCACTCTTCGTGCTTAAGTGCTAAACACATTGTAGTACATACCACATGAAAAATCGTTATGAAATTGTAAACAAATCAACCGGATTGCCTGGATCGGCGCCTATCCTGTCTAATGCAAACAGGCGTATGGACCGGTTTACAATCGCCAGCGTGCAAGTTAAACCTGCAAATATCAATACAACTGCTGTGATTCCTGCAATTTTTCCTTTGCTTTTCGGCGTTCACTTAAAAATTTGCTGGCCATAATTAAATATTGTTTAAAAACACTTCCACATTGTCCGCAGTCAGCATGCAGGCTGCACCGCACAGGAAATACCGTTCAATGGACTCGCCGTTCGTCGGATCAACAGAATAAAAACGCAGGATATTCTGGTCCGGATAGGACTCTACCGTAATCCACCTTGCATTTGGCGTCGCTTCTCCATTCTTTTTGTCCTGCACGAAAAAGCCGACACAAGCGGGAGAAACACTATCTTTCTCCTGAAATACTTTTTCTGCCGCTTCTTGATCTACTGGAAGCAAAGCGTTCTCAGAAAATGCAGAAATCATCACCTGTCCAATTGGAGCAGAAGATGTACAGGCATATTCAAAAATTTTGTCCGGTTCTTGCATAACTGCGGCTCGGGTGACACCAAATCGCTGAAGCCGCACTTCTTGTACTTGAGAAGGTTTAACAGAAAAAATCTCCGCAGCAGACCTTAACCGGTTTATAATCGCCAGCGTGCAAGTTAAACCTGCAAATATCAATGCAACTGCTGTGATTCCTGCAATTTTTCCTTTTCTCATTCTCTACCACCCCACATAAAATGCATATACTTTGTCAGACGACGACCTTTCATTTCATAATTCCAACAGTAATTGATACCGTCGCATATAATACGTTTAAAAGACTCAAAACGCGTCAGCTCAATTTGTAACATTTCTATGAATAAGGCGCGGGCTGTCCAGATTGACCAGTCCGCGCCTTATTCCGCTTATATTTTTATTCCATCACAATACAATATGTCCGCCCTTGCTTTGAACATAGTCCTCATAGTCTGAGAATTTATCCACAATGCCGTCCCTGTTCAGTTCAATAATCCGGTTGGCAATCGTCTGGATAAATTCATGATCGTGCGATGCAAACAGAATATTCCCTTTAAAGTCGCATAATCCGTTGTTGACCGCCGTAATGGATTCAAGATCCAGATGATCCGTCGGTCGGTCGAGCATCAGCACGTTCGAGCCGAACAGCATCATCCGCGAAAACATGCAGCGCACCTTTTCCCCGCCGGAAAGGACGTTCACCGGCTTATATACATCGTCGCCGGAGAACAGCATCCTCCCTAAGAAACCGCGGAGATACGTTTCCGTCTCATCGGTGGAATACTGTCTGAGCCAGTCGATAATCGTCTGCGTATTGCCGTCAAAATAGGCGGAATTATCGTTCGGAAAATAGCTCTGCGTGGTGGAAACGCCCCATTTATAGCTGCCCTCGTCCGGATCAAGCTCCCCTGCAAGGATTTGGAACAGCGTGGTTGCCGCCAGCGCGTTTTCTCCCACGAAAGCAATTTTATCTCCTTTCTTCACGATGAACGAGACGTTATTTAAAACCTTTTCTCCGTCGATTGTCTTTGAAAGCCCCTCCACCGTGAGAATATCCTTGCCTGCCTCGCGGTCCATGGTAAACCCGATATACGGATACCGCCGCGAGGAGGCGGGCATTTCCTCAGCCGAAAGCTTTTCAAGCAGCTTTCGGCGGGAGGTCGCCTGCTTGGATTTCGATTTATTTGCAGAAAAGCGCTCAATAAAGCTTTGCAGCTCCTTGATCTTTTCCTCATTTTTCTTGTTCTGAAGCTTCTGCATCCGCTGCATGAGCTGGCTGGACTGATACCAGAAATCGTAGTTGCCGACATACATTTTGATCTTCGTATAGTCAATATCAACCGTATGGGTGCAGACCGTGTTCAAAAAGTGACGGTCATGTGAAACGACGATAACCGTACCTGGATAATCCAGAATGAAATCCTCAAGCCACGCAATCGCCGCAAGATCCAGTTGGTTCGTCGGCTCGTCCAAAAGGATGATATCCGGATTGCCGAATAAAGCCTGCGCCAAAAGCACCTTTACCTTTTCGTTGCCGGAAAGAGAACTCATCTGCGTGTAAAGCACGTCCTCTGAAAGTCCAAGCCCCTGTATAAGCTTCGAGGCGTCGGACTCCGCCTCCCAGCCGTTTCGTTCCGCAAATTCCGCTTCCAGCTCGCCCGCCAGAATACCGTCAGCCTCCATAAAATCCTCTTTGGCGTAAAGATCCTCCTTCTGCCGCATGATGTCGTAAAGACGGCGGTTGCCCATAATAACGGTATCAAGCACAGGATAGCTGTCAAAGGCATAGTGATCCTGCTTTAATACCGACAGACGAACCTCCGGCGGAATGATGACCTCTCCGGTCGAAGGTTCGAGCTCTCCGCACAAAATACGCAAAAAGGTGGATTTTCCCGCGCCGTTCGCTCCGATAATCCCGTAGCAGTTGCCGGGCAGAAATTTCAAGTTGACGCCTGAAAAAAGATTCGAACCGTCAAAGCTTAGACTTACGTCTGACACTGTAATCATATCTGACAAGATCCTCCGTTTTATTCTGGAAGTTTATATAAAGCGCTTCGGACATGCGGTCTAAAGCGCAATCTACCTCAGTATTATTATAAGGGAAAGGAGTGCATCGCACAAGCGGCACACTGCACGATTTTCCGTGATTTTCGTTGCAAAAAATCTGTATATCTGCTATGATGTATCGTAGAGGATTATGAGAGAAAGGGTCGTTTTACTTGCATTTTTGTTGTCCGGTCTGCGGTGGTTCCTTACAAAGAGAGCAAGGCTCGCTTCGCTGTCAGAAGGGACATTGCTACGATTTTGCACGCAGCGGATATGTAAATCTCCTGCCTTCAAACCGGAAGCATGCAAAACTGCCGGGCGATAACAAAGAGATGGTTGCGGCGCGCAGCCGCTTTTTGCAGGGCGGGTATTACGCGCCGCTTCAGCAGGCGCTCTGTGAGCAGGTTCGGCGCTTTATTCCGAAGCAGGGCGATCCTGTTCTGCTGGACGCGGGCTGCGGCGAGGGATACTATACCACCGCAGCCGCTTCTGCGGCCTATGAAAAGAATCCGTCGTGCACAGTGCTCGGCGTGGATATTTCTAAGTCGGCGCTGGCTCTTGCGGCAAAGCGGGAAAGGCGCGCGGAATTTGCTGTGGCAAGCGTTTTTTCCCTGCCGCTGCCGGATGAAAGCGTGGATGTGCTGACCGAGGTGTTCGCTCCCTTTTGCAGGGAGGAGTATCTTCGTGTGCTGAAAAAAGATGGGATTTTACTGGAAGTGATTCCTGCTGCAAGGCATCTTTTTGAACTGAAAGCGGTTCTGTACGACAGCCCATATGAAAACAGAGTAAAGCCCTATGACCTCGAAGATTTCTGTTTTTTAGGAAAAACAGAAGTGTCCGGAACAATCCGCGTCGCAAATCCGGCGGATATTCAGGCGCTTTTTGCCATGACGCCGTATGCCTACCGCACGCCGCCGGAAGCCGCAAAGCGATTATTTGCACTTTCCGCTCTGGAAACGGAAATATCGTTCGAAATTCTGGCTTACCGGGCAATAAAACAGCCAAAGCAAAAAGAAGACTGTTTTCGGCCATGCCGCTAAAAAGAAGATACGGCCATTCAAGTTGTTTTCATTTATAAGCATTAAATAAAACGGAGGAGATACATTATGGTAGAGGTAAAAGTATGTGTGGGAAGCTCGTGCCATCTGCGCGGCTCCTATCCGGTGGTGCAAACGTTTCAGCGTTTGATTCAGCAGAATGGACTTGAGAACGTCGTGCATTTGCGCGCGTCTTTTTGTCTTGGCTGCTGCGTCAACGGCATTGCAACCGTTGTAAACGACAAACCGGTGAACAACGTCGGCATTTTGAACGCGGAACAGATATTCAACGAAGAAATTCTCCCGCTGGCGCAGAAAGAGCTTGAGGAAGCGGCGCAGTAAAACGGGGAATGGAGGGCAACAATGAACAACATCATTAAATTGAATGCGCAGAACTGTCAGAACTGCTTTAAATGTATCCGGGAATGTCCCTTAAAGGCGATTGAATTTAAGGACGGCAAAACCAATATTATTGAGGATGAGTGCGTGCTCTGCGGCACTTGCATGGAAATCTGCCCGCGGAGCGCGAAATATGTTCGCCACAATCGTGCTGCGGTGGAGACGCTGATTGCAAGCGGAAAGCCGGTGTGCGTCAGCCTTGCTCCCTCTTATACCGGCTTTTTCGGCACCAACCGCTTTGCTAAAATGAGCGCCGCTTTAAAAAAGCTTGGCTTCTCCGTCGTAGAAGAAACCGCTATCGGCGCGGCTGAGGTTTCCAAAGAGTATGCCCGCCTGATGAAGGACGGACACATGAAAAACATTATTGCGACAGCATGTTCCTCTGTCGTGATGCTGATCGAACGCCATTTTCCAGAGCTGATCGGCCAGCTTGCTCCCGTATCTTCTCCCATGATGGCGCACGCCAGAATGATGCGCGAAGCATACGGAGATATTCATGTCGTATTTATCGGTCCGTGCCTTTCCAAGATGTTCGAGGCGGACGACCCGCTGGCCGGCGGCATGGTGGATCAGGTGCTGAACTTCCGCGACATTGAAAAATGGTTTGCAGAGGAAGGAATCACGCTTGACGAGGACGACGGGGAGGCGTGCGGCGTAAAGGAGCCGCTGATGCGGCAATATCCGAAAATGGAAGGCATTATCCAGACGATTCCGGACTTTTCCGGATACGCCCCGATTGCAGTGGACGGCGTTGACCGCTGTCTTGAGTTTTTCACCTCCATGCGGGACGATCAGATCGATCACATCTTTGTAGAGGCCAACATTTGTGCAGGCGGCTGTATCGGCGGACCGCTGATGCGTATGCAGAAAAAGAATCTGATCCGCTCGACCACTCTTCTTACAGCCCACGCCATTGAAGAAGACCGTACCCCTGCTAAATCGATTGACGCCAAAACGCCGCATCCGCGTGTATTCGCAGACCGCAGCGTGGAAATGAAAATGCCGTCCGAGGAAGAAATTCGTCAGATTTTAGCGACAATCGGCAAGACCTCCCCAGAGCAGGAGCTAAACTGCGGAAGCTGCGGCTATCCGACCTGCCGCGATAAGGCGATCGCCGTTTACAACGGCAAAGCGGACATCACCATGTGCCTGCCCTTCCTGCGTGAACAGGCTGAGAACAAATCCTCTATGATTATTTCAAACTCTCCGAATGCGATTGTGGCCTTTGACGCGGATATGAATGTTGTGGAGCTGAATCCGCGCGCAGAGTACCTGTTCGGCGTGGATAAGAGCACGATTATCGGTGAGATGATTCCCGCGCTTTACGGAGAAACTGCCTTTGACGAAGCAAAGGAAAGCGGAAAAACCGTCATGAAAAAATGTACAGGCGCCACCGACCAGATCATTCTGGAGCTTTCCATGGTCTATCTGCCTCAAAACGATATGTTCATTGCGTTTGCAAAAGATATTTCAGCAGTTGAGGCGGATAAGGCACAGCTCGCCGCGCTCCGGATGTCCACAGTGGACGTTGCGCAGAAGGTCATCGACAAGCAGATGCGTGTAGCGCAGGAAATTGCAAGTCTTCTGGGCGAAACAACCGCAGAGACAAAGGTTGCGCTCACAAAGCTGAAAGGCTCGATTCAGGATATTTCCAAATAAAGGCTGTTTTCGGCTATGCGCACCGAAAGGCGGCATAGCTCATAAAAAATAACGCCCGCTGCGGCAGAACGGATGAAACTATGAAACTGTTTATCGATGCGGTGTGGGAGAGCCTTTATCACTATGGCGAGGAGCTTTGCGGCGACAAGGTCGAAATCGTCCGAAACGACGACTTCTTTCTGATGGTTCTGGCGGACGGCCTTGGCAGCGGCGTAAAAGCCAACATTCTCTCCACGCTTACCAGTAAAATTATCGCCACTATGATGGCGCAGGGCGCATCGCTTGAAGAAGCGGTGGAAACCATCGCAAGCACGCTGCCTGTATGTCAGGACAGGGGAATTGCGTATTCCACCTTTACCATCGTCAAGGTGGAGCGTACCGGCGGCGTATATATCGCTGAATTTGACAACCCGCTCACTGTATGGATGCACGACGGTGTAATATGCGAGCTCGCGCGCGAAGAACTCTTTCTGGGCGGCAAGCAAATATTTATCAGCCGTTTTCAGGCGTCTCCCGGCGATATGCTCATCTCCTTTTCCGACGGTGTGGTACACGCCGGCGTGGGCAGCCTGTTGGATCTCGGCTGGCAGTACCAGAATATTGTAAGTTATATTATCGAACACTACACAGACGCTATTTCGCCGCGGGAAATGGTGAAAAAACTTTTGGGCAGCGTCAATACCCTGTATATGGATAAGCCAGGGGACGACTCGACGGTTTGTGCCATGCGCATCAAAAACGCAACCCCGCTCACCGTCATGGTCGGCCCGCCCTCTAACAGCGAAATGGATGCTGTGGTAGTGAACAAGCTGATGAACAACGGCGGTCTGAAAGTTGTCTGCGGCGGTACTACCTCTAACATCGTTTCTCGTATGACGGGGCGCGAGCTCGAGGTTATGATTGACTATGAAAATCCGGCAGTTCCGCCCACCGCGCATATTCCGGGAATCGATCTCGTTACCGAGGGCGTACTGACGCTCGGCAAATGCGTCGAGTATATGAAACGGTATACCTCCGGCGACAAGCACAGCCTGGATTTTGTCTTAAACAAAAAAGACGGTGCGTCGCAGCTTTGCAGGATGCTTCTGGAAGACTGCACGGAGGTCCAGTTCCTGGTCGGTCAGGCGCTGAATCCCGCGCATCAAAACCCGGGCATGCCGCTTTCGCTTGGCTTAAAGCTGAACCTGATTAAAGAGCTCTCGCAGGAGCTTGAAAAAACCGGAAAAAAGGTCTCTGTCGAATATTTCTGATCGGCCAATCCAAAGGTTTGGACTTGGCAAACTTTGCGTATTGTGCTATACTAAAAAACTGATTGGAAAACGAAAACGCAGGACACCGCAGTGAAGGAGGAACTCACATGGTGCTTACAGTTGACGTTGGCAACACCAACATCGTTTTCGGCGGATTTGAGGGAGATACGCTTCGCTTTACCTCCCGCGTCCGCACGGACAAATATCAAATGCGCGACGAGTACGCAATCAAGTTTTTGGAGCTGATTCGGTTTTACGGCTATCGGCCCGATGATTTTGACGGTGCTGTTATTTCAAGCGTTGTTCCGCCGCTGATTCCGGTTTTAAAATCCGCCATCGCGCAAATCATATCAGCGCGTGTTTTGGTGGTATCTCCGGGAATCAAGACCGGCCTCAACATCAAACTGGACGACCCCGCTATTATGGGTGCGGATCTTGTCTGCGGCGCGGTCGGCGCGCTCGCCCGCTATCCGATGCCCTGTATTATCGCAGATCTGGGCACAGCAACCAAGCTGCTGGTCATGGACGCGGACGGCAGCTTTCTGGGAGGCCCGATTATGCCGGGCGTCAATATCTCCCTCGACGCGCTTTCTAAGAATGCCGCGCTTTTACCTCATATTGAATTCGGCAAGGTAGAGCGTGTCATTGGCAAAAATACGATCGACTGCATGCTGTCGGGCATTTTGTTCGGCACCGCCAGTATGATCGACGGAATGGTCGAAAGAATTGAGGAGGAGCTCGGTCAAAAGGCAACGGTCGTCATGACGGGCGGCATTGCCAAAAGCATTGCGCCGTATTGCAAACGGAAGTACGCGTTTGACGAAGATCTGCTTTTATACGGCCTGATTGAGCTGTACAAACGCAATACGCGCAGAAAAGTGTAACAACCGGTATGTTCGATGTGTATAGGAGGAATCCTTTACATATAAATTAATCATGCGCTGTATCTGCGTTAACGGGCAGAACGGCAGCAAGGAGGATTTTTATGAAATCACAGACACGGAAACCATCCATTCAGACGCTGACATTCGGCGCGGTGCTTACGGCATTGATTATTATCCTGCAATTTATGGGGTCGTTTATCCGATTCGGGCCGTTTTCCATCTCGCTGGTTCTGATTCCGATTGTAATCGGGGCGGCCACCTGCGGAGCATACATGGGTGCATGGCTCGGCTTCGTATTTGGCGTCGTCGTGCTGATCAGCGGTGATGCGGCAGCCTTTTTGACGGTGAATGTTCCCGGAACGATCATAACCGTTCTGCTGAAAGGAACGGCGTGCGGATTCTGCGCAGGACTCATCTATAAAGCGCTTGCAAAGTTCAACCGCTACGTAGGCGTAGTAGCGGCGGCAATTGTCTGCCCGCTTGTGAATACGGGCGTTTTCCTGCTCGGGTGCTGGCTGTTCTTTTTCGAGACAGTCTCGGCGTGGGCAGCCGGTATGGGATATGGCTCAAACGTGGCAGCTTATATGTTTCTTGGACTGGTCGGCGGCAACTTCTTATTCGAGCTTGGAATCAATATGGTCTTAAGTCCAATTATTGTAAGACTGCTTCGAATCAGGTCAAAGGAACCTTCTAAATCGATCACATCAAACGATGCGGAATAAAGTCGAAATATAATACAAAATGTATAGCCATTTCCGAGCTGCACTAAGCGGCTCGGAAATGGTTTTTTCATATTGAAGCCTCTGCTTAAATACCGCCTGATGAAGCGGCCGTATTGGTTGTTCCCTTTACACCGCTGTAGTCTGTACGTTTTTTATAATGGCAGCAATCCATCATAACTGTGCAGACCGGTGCGCCGCCATCCAACTGACAGTAACCATCCTCCTGATACACACAGTCTGCGGAACAGGTAATCAGCGTCAAAAAGCTCTCTTCCTTTCTTCTCGTTTTCCGGTATTTCTCTGCATAGTATGAATCGCTTTTGCCAAAAGATACGTGCGGATTTTTCGTAATAAATCACGGCCTTTCTGTCACAATAAAACGTAAGACAAAGGAAAAGGCGTGGTGCTTGTGAAAAAATATTGGATTTTAACGGCGACGGCCGTTTTACTTTCTGCATTGTTTCTGTTTCTGCCTGCTATGACGGACGGGCTTGTAACGCGCGTCGTGCTTACACGTCCGGCCGCCGTTTCGGCAGCGTCAGATATTCTGGTTAGCGGCATTGTCGAACAACAGGCGCAGACCAAACTTTATACGGAAATTCCAGTTGTTATTGGAGAGGTCCTTGCGGACGCAGGCGACACAGTGTCCGCCGGACAGCCAATTGCAACCGTTGACCTGAATGCCACTAAAAATGCGCTTGTTTCGCTTTTGAAGGCGGTGGAGGTTATTCCGGAAGAATATCTTGCGGCATTTTCTAATGTTCATGTAGACGAAAGCATGCTTTCTGCCGTCATTCCGGAAACGCTCAGCGCACCGGCCTCCGGTACGCTGCTCACCTCTTCGCTTTCACCCGGACAGCTTATAACGCCGCAGTCTCCCGCCGCCGTTATTGGGAAGGGCGGTACGCTGCGCGTAAAGCTCACCGTTCCAGAGGATGCTATCGAAACAGTCAAGGCGGGAAATCTTGCCGTATTCAAGACAAGCGCTACCGGTGCAAAGCGCTATGGGGCAATCGTCACCCAAATCTCTCCCGCCGCTGAACAGACTATATCTGGAACCTCGCAGCAAACCGTCGTATATGTATATGCGACAGTCTGCACAGACGTTGCTGAGCTTCGCCCGGGATATACCGTAACGGCATCGATCAAAGATACTGAGCATTCAAATGAAACCACCATGCTTGTACCATATGAGGCGGTTTTGCAGGACGATGTCGGTACAGAATACGTCTATCTCTATGAATCGGGCCGCGCCGTCCGAAGGGATGTCGTAACCGGCGAGGAGTATGAAACGGGAATTGCCATAACCGAAGGTCTCGCTGGGACGGAACTGCTGGTGGAAAACGCCTCTGAAATCACGCGGGACGGTATGGTGATCGCATGGAAGGAGGACGCATAGTGGACAGTCTCTTATTCGCCTTTCGGAATATCCGGCGCAAACGCCTTCGTTCACTGTTAACCGTAGCGGGTATCGCAATCGGGGTTTTATCCGTGGTAATCGTCTCAATCATCGGCGAAGTCGGAAAAAGTGCGGTAAATCAGGAGCTTGACAGTATGGGAATCGGCGGTCTCTGTCTGCGCGCAACAGAGGAAAACAACGACAAATATTTTACACAAAGTATGCTGCAAGCCGTCTCGGAGAACGAAAATGTTCTGGAGGTTACCCCGCTGCTCACCAAAATGGCGACAATCCGGGTTTGCGCCACGGATTCACAGGCCGTTGTGTGGGGAGTAGATGACAATGCTTCAAAAATTATGTCCATGGAACTTCTGCACGGTCGTTTAATCAACAGCGCAGATGTGCGGAAGGGCGCGCGCGTCTGTATCGTAGACGAGAGCTTTGCCATGACGCACTACAAGCGGACAAATATCGTGGGAAAAAACATTTCTCTTTCCGGCGACAGCAGCGAGCAGACGTTTACTGTCATTGGAGTCGTGCGGTCAGGCGGCGCCATTTTGCAGGGGCTGATGGGGGAAGTCGTTCCCTCCTTTTTATATACTCCATATACCTCGCTCGGTGCGCTGCCCACCGGTCAACGCGTTACTCAGATTGTCGCAAAGCTCTCAGACGGTGTGGATGAAGAAGAGGCAACATTGTCGGTTCTTCGCACTCTGGATCGTGCAACCGGACGCAGCGGAGGATACCGTGCCCAGAATTTGAATCAGCAAAAGGACGAACTGAACGGCGTAATGGATATTGTTGCGCTCGTTTTATCGGCAATCGGCGGAATTTCTCTCTTGGTTGCAGGACTTTCAATCATGACGGTGATGCTGGTAACCGTACACGAGCGCACACGGGAAATCGGCATTAAGAAAGCGATTGGCGCAAGCCGCCGCATTATCCTGTTTGAATTTCTGGCGGAATCCGCCGTGCTCTCCTTTATCGGCGGAATATCAGGATTGCTTTTCGGGATTGGAGCAGGTTTTGTGGGATGCCTGCTGCTCGGTCTTCCCTTTTCCGTCGATGCAAAAGCGCTTCTGTTCTGCGTTCTGTTTTCTGTGGTTATCGGCATTTTATTCGGCGTATATCCTGCGTCCAAAGCGGCGGTGCTCTCTCCTGCCCGTTCCCTTCGCAGTGAATAGCTCCTTAAAAAAAGCTGAGGCCGGTACGAAGCTGTTGCATCGTACCGGCCTTTCTTATTCTGTGCCTACAGACAGTTTATACACCGCTTTATAGTATTTCAATCCAATAGCCGTCCGGATCCTTAATAAAATAAAGCCCCATCTCCTTATTTTCATAGCAGATACAGCCCATTTCTTCATGAATCCGCCGCGCTTTTCCGAGATCGTCCATTTTCACTGCAAGATGGAACTCTTCATCGCCTAAGTCGTATGGTTCTTTCCGATCGGCAAGCCATGTGAGTTCCAATTCACAGGAGCTTTCACCGTCGCCCAGAAATACAATGATAAACGAGCCGTCTGCCGCTGTTTTGCGCCGTTTTTCCGTCAGACCGACTGCCTTTTCATAAAAGGCAAGGCTTTTTTGCAGATCAAGTACGTTGAAGTTGGTATGCAGAATAGTAGATTTCATCATTCGCGCCTCTCCTTCCGTCCGCCGCTTTGTCTCGGCTTTTCTTTATGGTAGCACATCACGCGCCGCTGTGCAAGCTACTCTGTGGAAAGGCCCTCTCTGAGAAGCGCCAAAATTTTTTTCTCCCGTCTTGACACCTGCACCTGTGTCATATTGAGCGCCGCCGCTGTCTGGCTTTGTGTCTTTCCTGCATAATACCGAAGCGAGATCAGCCGCTGGTCGCGCTCCGGCAGATTTTCAAGTGCCGCCTGCAAAGACAGCCTGTCGCAAAGCTGTTCATCCTCACTGTCCTGTACAATATCGAACTCGCCGCCTTCTCCTTCCTCCGCTGTGAGAGAGACCGGCGGCACACTGACGGCAAGCGCCTGAGAAATCTGCTCCTCATTTGTATCCAGAACAGCCGCCAGCTCGCCAAGCGTCGGTTCACGAAAGTGCCGCTTCATAAACTGCTCCCGTTCGCGCGTCACCTTAAGCGAGAGTTCTTTTAACCCTCTGCTCACTTTCACCGCGCCGCCGTCACGAAAAAGCCTGCGGATTTCGCCTAAAATCACCGGTACCGCATAGGTGGAAAAGCACAGTCCGCGCGACTCGTCAAATCCGGCAACTGCTTTCACAAGTCCCATGCATCCGGCGCCGTACAGATCGTCATACTCTATGCCCCGCCCGCGAAAACGGTTCGCACAGCTATGAACAAGCCCCAGATTTTTGCGGATGAATGCGTCGGTCTCCTGCGGGGACTTATTCATCGATCCGGGTGCGGAGCGCCTTGGTCATCACGACGGTCGTGCCCTTCCCCATTGCCGAACGCACACGTACCGTATCCATGAACGACTGCATGACCGCAAAGCCCAAACCGGCGCGCTCCTCTTCCGGTGCAGTCGTATACAATGGCTCCATCGCCCTTTTCACATCCTCTATTCCACAGCCGCAGTCGCGGATCTTTACATAAGCGACGTTTCCCGCAAGGATCCGCATCGTTATGTAAACCGTCCCGTTTTTCTCACGGTATCCATGGACGATTGCGTTGGTCACTGCCTCGCTTACCGCTGTTTTAATATCGGTCAGCTCGTCCACAGTCGGATCAAGCTGCATAAAAAATCCGGATACCGCCACGCGCGCAAAGCTCTCATTGGCAGAGCGGCTCATAAAGGCAAGTCTTGCCTCATTCACTATATTCATTCGTCATTCCCCTTTTCCGTCCTGATCTGCGCAAGCTGTCCCACGCCGGACAGGCGCAGCATCTGTTCAATCCGCGGCGGCGCATTCTCCACCGTCACCTCGCCGCCGAACGACTGCAAAAGCTTATACCGCCCCATAATCAGCCCCACGCCGCTTGAATCCATAAACGTCACACCGCCGAAATCAAGAATCAGCGTATGCGGCATCATCTCGCACAATACGGCGTCCAGCTCCGCACGGATCTCTCTTGCGCTGTGATGGTCAAGCTCGCCGGACAGAATGGCGCGAAGAACATCGTCCCCTCTGACCAGTTTCATCATCGCGATTCCTCCCTTGTATCTGATCGTCCATTCTTTTTGTTACTACAATCAACGCCGCAAAGCAAAACAAGCTGACTTTCCGGCGTCCTTGACACCATCATATCAGCTTGTCCGCATAAAATCCGTCGAAACCTGTAACCGTCTCTTTTATATTACGTGAAACCCGTATCTTATTTCATCTCGCCGCACACAATTCCTGCAAGGTAAAGCGAGCCGCATACAACGACAAGACCATTCTTTCCCGCAAGAGTCCTTGCCCGCAGCAGTGCTTCAGAAACTGTATCCGCCGTCTCGCAGTGTTTGCAAACCTCTTTCCCAGCCTGACAGATTTCTTCAGCCGTGCAGGAACGCGGCATATCCGGCACAGCGCAGCAAACCAACGCGTCGCAGCAGCCGGCGATCGTATGCACAACGGAATAATAATCCTTATCCTGCATAACCGCCATGACGGCCACGCGCGGCCGCTGGCCGAATATGCGAAGTGCACGCTTCAATACCCCAGCCGCCGCCGGATTATGCGCGCCGTCCACTATCATAACCGGATCCTGCGCCGCAACATCCAGCCTGCCGCGGATTTTTGCGCATCCAAGTCCGCGCCGCACTGCTTCCTCCGGCAGGATCAAGCCCTTGCTCCGCAGAATTTTTACTGTCTCAAGCGCACAGGCCGCATTCTCCGCCTGATGCTCCCCTATCATCGGTGTACAGTACGGCTTTCCCTTGTATTGAAAGACTGTTCCGTCTATATTCGTCGATACATTGCAAAGCTGTGCTTTATCTGCAAAATGGAGCACAGCCCCTTGTGTCGTGCAGGCCTGTTCTATTACAGAAAGCGCCGCGCTCTCCTGTCCCATCGCGCAAACCACATCGCTTCCAGGCTTGATAATACCGGCTTTTTCCGCCGCTACTTCTGCAATCGTATTGCCTAAAATCGCTGTATGATCGAGTGAGATCGGGCCTATCACAGCGCAAAGCGGCGAACGTATTGCGTTGGTCGAATCAAGCCGTCCTCCTAAACCGACCTCCAAGACGACAAGCTCGCATTGCTCTGCTAAAAACCAGCAAAATGCAATCGCCGTAACGATCTCAAACTCCGTGCAAACAAGTCCCTCCTCCTTTTCCAAATTGTCAGCCGCAGCTTTCACTCGATTTGTATGCCGGACAAGCGAGCTGCTGTCCATCATAACGCCGTTTATGCGAAACCGCTCTTTAAAATCGACCAGATAGGGCGAGGTATAAAGCCCTGTCCGATAACCGCTTTCCGTCAAAACGCCGCTTATCATCGTTGAAATGGAGCCTTTCCCATTCGTTCCCGCCACATGGATAAAGCGCAGGCTGTCCTGCGGGTTTTGCAGCCTTGCAAGCAGCTTTTTGATCCGAATCAGACTTTTCTGGGAGCCGAAGCGCGTCCGGCTGTGAATATAGTGAAGCGCGTCCTGTTCTGTTTTCATCATTGCTTTGCATTCTCCTCTCAGGGATTCTTTTGCACTATTGTATCACAGGCGGTTCTTTTTTTCAAAAAGGACTTGACAGAATAAAAGTAAAGCTGTACTATTGTATTAACCGGTTAATACAATAGTACAAAGGAGGCGCTTATGAACTGGTCTTTTGATGAAACACGCCCAATCTATTCTCAACTCATCGAACAGTTTACCTTTGCTATTCTTTCCGGCGAACTCTCACCCGGGGAAAAGCTGCCCGGCGTACGGGATTTGGCGCTCGCCGCCGCAGTCAATCCGAATACGATGCAGAGAGCGCTGGCTGAGCTGGAGCGAAGCGGCCTTCTCTATACCCGGCGAACTGCCGGGCGGTTTGTCACAGAAGACGCTGTCCTGATCGAACAAATCAAAGTCGAAACCGCACAGAAAAAACTGTATGCATTCTTGGATGAAATGAAGCAGATCGGCTTCTCTTCCGAGGATCTGATCCACTTGTTAAAAAAGGAGTGAACCGAACGTATGTCAACCCCTATTCTTGTATGCGACCATCTTACCAAATGCTATGGTACAAAAACTGTTTTATCCGATCTCTCACTGTCGGTTGAGGGCGGCCGGATCATCGGCCTTCTGGGACCGAACGGCTGCGGTAAAACCACATTGATGAAACTTTTGGGAGGGCTTCTGACGCCGACAAGCGGCAGCATTCGGATTGCCGGAATTGCGCCTGGAACAGAAACCAAGAAAATCGTCTCTTATTTGCCGGATAAAAATTATTTGAGCGACTGGATGAAGCTTTGCGACCTGATTGCTCTGTTTGACGCTTTTTTCGCGGACTTCGACCGCAGAAAAGCGGAGGAAATGGCGGCGCGTCTTTCACTTCCGCTCAAATCTCCGTTAAAGGCCATGTCGAAAGGCACAAAAGAAAAAGTGCAGCTCATTTTGACCATGAGCCGTGCAGCCAAGCTCTATCTTCTCGACGAACCGATCGGCGGCGTAGATCCGGCGGCCCGGGATTACATCCTGAGCACCATCCTGCAAAACTACAGTGAGGATGCCGCAGTCCTTCTTTCTACTCATCTGATTGCCGACATTGAGCGCGTGCTCGACGAAGCAGTTTTTCTGTCAAACGGCGCAGTCTATCTGCACGCCTCACTCGAAGAAATTCGCGAGCAGCACGGCAAATCTGCCGACGCCTTTTTCCGGGAGGTATACAAATGCTGAATAAACTATTACGCTATGAGCTGAAATGCACCCGCCGTACCTTTTTACCCATGCTCGCGGCCATGGTCTTACTCACACTGCTTACCAAAAGCATGGAACTCTTATGCAGCGTTTTCTCCTTTATAAAAATACCATATACCATTATGTTCGCAGTAAACCTTGTCCTGCTTGTACTTTCCGTCTTTGCAGCCATCCTTTTTCTGATCCAGCGGTTTTATAAAAATATGACTGGTCCGGAAGGGTATCTGATGTTTTCCCTGCCGGTACGCGTTGTCACACATCTCTTTTCCAAATGGCTTATCAGCATTTTCTGGATTTTTGTAACTGCTGCCTGCGGCGTTGGTCTTGGCGTTCTGCTGATCCCCTCGGATCAATATATGGCGCTGCGCGCTTTCATGGATACCGCGGATCTCACGCTCAGGCAGACAATGGGCCTTTCTCTCGATCGGATGGTGAGCCTGCTTGTGCTGTATCTGGGCATTTCCGCATCTGCGTTTATGGCCGTGATATACGGGGCTGTTTCCATTGGACAGCTTGCACGGAGCAGCCGCGCGTTCGCCTCTGTCGGTGGGTACCTCATCTTCTATGCTGTGCAGCAGGCGCTTAATCTGCTTCTGGTTGGCATCCTCTTTCTCTGCTATGGGCAGGATCTGTTCGTATCAAATCCAACCATACCGCA
>UQQY01000019.1 GCA_900543295.1 uncultured Oscillospiraceae bacterium
ACTCGGTGACGACATTGCGGGAACTGCTTGCTTTGAGCGTGCGGGAGGACTTCCTTCCGAGGCTGTCGTATGTATACGAAATCTGATTGTACCCGTTGAGCGTAACGCCGTATATGCTGTCCGCCATCTTGCCGTTCGCTGTGTTTCCGTAAACGTATCCGGTGGAAACAGGCATGGCGGCAAATACGTCTTTTTTCGAGATCAGCCGGTTTGTGCCATCCTCATAGGCGAAAACCGTACTGCGGATCAGATCGCCGTTGTCCTTTGCGCTGTTTTGGCGCACTTCCTCTTTTATCAGCCTTCCGGCAAGGTCGTAGGTATAGCGCGTGCGGGTGTTCTGGATTTCATCCCGAACTAAGCCGAGCTGGCTGTCGCTGTTGTAATCATAATATACCTTTTGTGCGGAATCGTCAAACCATTTTGAGGATACCAGATCATTGTTGTTGTAGGTATAGTGAACCGTATCGCCGTTTCCGTACTGGAGAAGGGACATTAAGTGACGGTTCGTATAGCTGTACGTTGCAAGACGCTGGTTTGCCGTTCCGTTTCCAACCCGGGTGTTGGCGCTCCTGCCGTATACGTCGTACTCAAAGGTATACTGTACCTGTCCTTCGTTGTGCGTAATCGTGGACAGCCGGTCTTTGTCATAGGTATAGTCCACATAGACGTCTCCGCTTTCCGCATGCGTCATCCGGTCGTTCTGTGCATGATAAGTGTAGCTTGTAACCGTGTCCTTCGCATCGGTAACGCTGCTCAAAAGGCCTTTCGAATCATAGGTATATTCCGTGGTATTGCCTCTTGCGTCGGTCAGTGCGGACATATAGTTGCCGTCCGGCGTATACGATGCGGAGGTATGAATTTTCTTTGAAGTATTCGATGTCGCATACATATCGGCCGTCAGCGGATTGCCATAGGAGTCGTAGGTGAACGCATAGGTCTGCCCGTCCGAGGTGGAAGCGCTCGTCAGATTCTTTTTGCTGTCGTAGTTATAGGTATACTCGCTTCCGGTCGGGTTTATGAGCTTTTTCAGCATATTGTTCTCGTACGCAAAGGTGGACTTCGTATTGGCCGTATCCACGACGCTTGCCACGTTTCCGTTTTCGTCATAGGTATACGTCTGCCCGAATTCCTCTTTATATACGAAAGCGTTTGTGAACCACGCCGTGTTGATGTTGTAGCTGTATACGAATACAATGTTCACATAGTCGTAATCCGCCGGCGCAATCGCCCTGCCGGACACAAACTGCCAGCTCCTGTAGTACGGGTCGTAGTCGATGGTTTTCTTATCTGAAGAGGTTCCGAATTCCAGCCGGACGGCGAATTGAGGCGTTTTCCCGTTTTTGGTCAGCGCGTCGGAAGAAGCGGCGCGGGAACAGCCCCATCCGCCGAAGGAGAACACGTCGCCTTTTTTGCCGCTGACCATAATCTTCTGTTTGACTTCCTTTGCCGCTGTCACGGAGCCTGTAACCTCCAAGGCCTTTGTGCTGCCCGGAAGCTCCGTGATGGAGATAACGGACGGCGCTGTCCCGTAGGTCCAGTCCGTTGTCCCCTGTAAGAGCGCATTGTTGCCGGCCAGGTTGAAGCTGTTCGCGCAGGCGCCGGATTCAAGCTGAATATCGTCAAGATAAACAGTTCCGGTCGTATTGGGGCGCAGTTCCAGTCCGGCATGCGCTGTTTCTCCCTCAGCGACTGTAAAGGTATAGCTCAGCCTCTGCCATCCGCTCGTTGCCTCCGTTACAAGCGGGGAATACACCGCTTCGGTCAGAGAGCCGTTTTTATACTTGTGGACTGCCAGCCGTGCGCCGTCTCCGGTAAGCGCCGCATCGATCTTTACATATTCGGAATAGGTGTATGTCCCGGCAGGGAGGTTAAATGTCTGAACATAGAATGCATGACTGTCCGTTGTACTGGGCTTGCTGATTTTGATTCCCTTGCTTCCGTCTCTTCCGGTTTGTCCGTGTGTTATAAACACGGTGGAATTCAGCATTGATCCGATAGAGAGCCGGTGGTTGTTCGTATTGTAGGAAAAGCTCGGGTTTGCTGTATAGTTCGTCACTGCGTTCTGCACATTGGATTCGCTCAGCACCTTGTTGGCTTTTTCCGTACCGGTTCCCGTGGAGGGCGCGCCGAACTCATAGTAGCTCGCCTGGTTTGTCTGGTTATCCACTACGCTGATCGTCTGGCCGAAATTGTTGAAGCGGTAGGTGTATTTCCGTCCGGTATGGTCCGTTATGACGGTATAGTTTTCTTTGAATGCCAGCGTGTATTTCGTCGCAATCTGCCCGTTTGTACCGCAGGAAGCCACCGCGAACGCACGCTTTCTCGCGTCGTATGCAAACTCCACCTTTGTCCCGTCCGCAAGATTGGAAATACGGGTGGGGTAATTCCCCGAATAGGTGATCTCCGTCGCGCCGCCGTCCGGATCGGTGATCTTCGTCAGGTGCGTCCCGTCCCCGTAGGTATATGTCGTGGCGCGGCCTGCCGGATCGGTAATGGAGGCAAGCTGTCCGGCGGAGTTATACCGGTAAGTAAAAATCCGTCCGGACGGATCCTGAACCGTCGTAATGCGGTGCATATTGTTTTCGTATTGATAGGCAATGATCTGGCGGTTTCCGTTGGTATCCTCAATGCCGGTCAGGAATCCGCCGTCGTTGAACAGAAGCTTTCCGTCCTGCTTGTCCGCAATGATGTAGTTTTTTGCGGAATCAATGGTCATGGTATATCCGAGACCGTCTTCGTCCTTGTAGGCGCTGCCGTCTTTGTACAGATAGTGCTCCGTACCGTCCGCATCCAGCAGATAATACGGATATTTGCTGCGCACGGAGACAGGGGAGGCCTTGATCTGCATATTAAAGTTAGTGCGCCATGCCGCCTGCCCGTGATTATAGATATTTTGGATGGTGACAGGCAGACGGTTTCCGCTTGAAGACGCCGCCGTGTTTACGATTGTCAGCGCGCCGTTGAAGTTGTTGATATAAGCGTCGCCGTTCCGTCCGGCGGCAGCGGAGGTATAGGTCCAGTACGGCTCGATGCCCTTGCTGTTGCGGTACACAATGGTAAACACAGGCCGCGCGGCTTCCGCGTCGGGATAATCGGAGGAATAGTACCAGCTGTATGAATCGGATGTTCCGCTTTCACTGTCGGCGGTAAGCATAACGCCATTATTGACGTATGTTCCGTCATACCAGCCCTTCATGAGCGTTGTAATATCCCAGGACTTTGTTTTCAAGTCCATTACATCTGCAAAGTCTGCATAATGATAATCGACGGCTATACTGTCCTTCAAGCTGCTTGCATTGTTCCATGTCGCCGTTGAGGAACTCCAGATTCCTGTACAGCGGAAGGCGCGTACGATAACATTGCTGTAGCTGAATCTTTGCAGCAGGTGCATCTGTGCGGCTACGATAACGTCGCCATCGGACAATTCCGGCAGCGTATTCAGCCGTATCAGGGAACGGACCATTCCTCTTTGCGCATAGCGTCCGACATAAATACTTCCCTCGTAATGAGTACCGCCCTTCCCGTAAGAGGTTGTTGGATTAGAAGAAGAAAGGTATGTCGTACTTACAGTATCCGATTTCTGGCTTGTGGTGAAGTCCGGATCAACTGCAACGGGGAACTCACGGCCTGCCTCGTTCAGCCAATCCCGATCTGCTGTGATCTCCACGGTCATTTTTTTATTTTTTAGTTCTCTGATCTGAACCGTCACATTGTCGCTCGATATACCGGCGGCGTCCGTCATAACCGGCGCCTCGATGGTATAGACGGTATTACCTTCGCCGTCTTTTAACAGGATGCTCTTATCGCTTTCCTGCTCTGCGGTAAGCTCCCCGATCCGGTACTGTACTGTAAACGAATGCGGCGCGCTGTTTGATTTCAGGATGATATTCTCCTTAATGCCGACAGAGGAGAGGATATACTGCAAGTCCGTATCTGCAAATACGTTTCGGTAGTATACCTCCTGCGTGACCTTCGGTAGAGACAAAAAGCGGTCGTTTCCGGTTAAGTCTTCTTCCTTCTGCGTCACTTCGATCCGGCTGTTATTGGCGCCTGTAAAGCCCCAGGATACCGGACAGCCGCTTACTTCGACCGAAATCATCTTGTTTTTCTTTGCTGTCTTTGCAAACTGTACGTCCTGAACGCCGTCCGCATTTTCCAGAACATCTTCCATTACAGCCTGCGCTTCTTCCGATTGTGCGGCAGGCTGTTCTTCTTCCGCATCGGCGGATAAGTCCGCTTCCTCAGATACTTCCGCAGGGTCTTCTGCATCAGAAACAGCGGAAACCGATTCGATGAGCGTGTTGTCGATGTCCTGCCATGCGCCGTTTTCGTCCTGATAATGCACTGGCATGGCGTAAACTGCGGCGATGGTTGTCCCGTCGTCCAGTTCAAAGTATTTCGTATCCTCCGTGCGCTTGTCCTCCGCCTCCCCAATGATAAGCGGCTCGGTTTCGGCGGACGAAACGGTATTGACCGGTTCCTCCGGCTGCTGTGCAAACACCTGCATCGGCAGAGCCTGCAAGGATATTGTAATCGTTAGTAATGCCGCAATAAGCCGTTTTACTTTGTTTCGTTTCATGTTGCCCCTCCATATTCGTTTTACTTTTCCATGAATACATGTTCCTTAGCGCAGTTTTCTTCACTCTCCTTTATAGCCACAAAATTCATATATACCTATATTCTTAATAATATCATGGCGTTCGCATAAAGTAAATAAGATTCAGTCGAATTATGGAAAATAATAAGGGGAATTGTCACTGTAGATCATGCATTTGTATAAAACATACCATTGGTCATTCTGCGGCTGCGCCATCGTAGTATGAAACTGTATATGCTGGACTGGTCTACACCTGACATAAACGGCAGCAGAAAACAATCCATGCCGCCGTTACAAATTGGCATATGAAAAACTTTTAAACCCACTTGACAAAGTATGAACTGCACGCTATAATGTGTAGCGTGCTACATATATGAAAGGAGGAATAAGTATGCCGCAAAAGGATATTGGCTATTTGATAAAGAACATTAACGACAAGCTGAAAGTAAAAGCGGACGCTGACCTAAAACACAGTAAGCTGACTTTAGCGCAAAGCCGTGTGTTAGCTTTTTTGGATAGCAGGGGTGGTCAGGCAACGCAAAAAGAAATTGAAGTCTATTTAGAGGTTTCCCATCCTACTGTTGTCGGAATTATTTCTCGCATGGCGCAAAACGGACATCTTAAATGCTGGGTAGACGAAACAGATAAGAGAAACAAAATTGTCGCTCTGACTGGACAGGCAAAAGCCTTGGGCGAAGAGATGAAACAACGAATTTTAGCTAATGAAAAAAAGCTGCTTGCCTCATTCTCAGAAGCTGACATCAAAAAACTAAAGCAAATGCTTTTGACTATCTATAATAATTTGGAATAAGAAAGCCGGTAAATATCGGCTTTTCTTTAAACACAATATGTAGCGTGCTACATAAGAAGGAGGAAACTATGATTAAAACATTGGCTCGGAGTCTGCGCGAATACAAAAAAGGCTCTGTTCTCACAATTTTGTTGTCGATACTTGAAGCGGCTTTTGAAATTGTTATACCGCTTTGTATGGCGGAAGTGATCGACAAAGGCATTGATCTCGGAAATATGAGTAACGTATGGAAATATGGCATTGCTCTTTTGATATTTTCCGCTTTTCAGCTTATTACGGGCGTGTTATCAGCGCACATTGCTGCCAAAACCTCTGTTGGGTTTTCTGCCAACCTGCGACAGGATATGTACGATAATGTGCAGACCTTTGCCTTTTCCAACATCGATAAGTTTTCGACGGCTTCCATTGTAACCCGTCTGACAACAGACGTTACTAACATTCAAAACGCCTATCAAATGCTCATTCGCATGGCAATCAGAGGGCCTGTTATGCTCTTGTTTTCCATGATTGTATCATTCCGTATCAACAGCACCATTGCGTGGATTTTCCTTGCCGTTATACCGATTATGGCGATACTGCTCCTGTCCATTGTGAAAAAAGTAAACCCCGTTTTCAACCGTGTTTTCCACACCTATGACCGCCTTAACAATGTGGTGCAGGAAAATGTGCGGGGCATTCGCGTTGTAAAATCCTTCAACCGCGAGGACTATGAAATCGGCAAATTTAAAGATATATCCAAAAGCATTTATAATGATTTTGCAAAGGGAGAAAGGCTGCTTGCCTTTAACTCGCCCATTATGCAGTTTTTTATGTATATGTGTATGATACTGATTTCGTGGATCGGTGCAAAAGCGATTGTCGCAAGCGGAAACAATGCGGCACTTGGTATGACAACAGGCGATCTGACAGCTTTGTTTTCTTATGCAACGCAGATTCTCATGAGCCTGATGATGCTTTCCATGATTTTTGCTATGCTGACCATCTCCCTTGCATCCGGGCGTCGTATCGCGGAAATATTAGAGGAAAAAACAGATATTTCGAATCCGGCCAATCCCGAAATGATCGTAAAGGATGGTTCTATCCATTTTGAAAACGTGGATTTTGTTTATGCTTCAAAAGCGGATAAAAGAGTGCTTAATAACATCAATCTTTCGATTGCGTCGGGCGAAACGGTCGGTATTATCGGCGGTACGGGTTCCTCTAAATCGAGCCTTGTGCAGTTAATTCCCCGTCTTTACGATGTTACAAACGGCAGAATTACCATAGGCGGTGTTGATGTCAAAGATTATGACCTTGACGCCTTGCGAAACGCTGTTGCTATGGTGCTCCAGAAAAATGAGCTTTTTTCGGGCACTATCAAAGAAAATTTGCGTTGGGGCAATGAAAATGCAACCGATGAAGAAATAGAACACGCCTGCCGCCTTGCCTGCGCCGACGAATTTATAAGGACTTTCCCCGATAAATATGACACGCATATTGAGCAAGGCGGAACGAATGTATCCGGCGGTCAAAAACAGCGGCTTTGCATTGCGCGCGCTCTCTTAAAAAAGCCAAAGGTTTTGATTTTGGATGACTCTACCAGTGCGGTGGATACCAAAACCGATGCGTTCATCCAAAAGTCCTTTGCAGAATATATTCCTGATACCACGAAAATCATTATTGCCCAGCGTATAAGCTCCGTACAGCATGCAGATCAAATCATTGTTTTGGACGATGGCAGGGTAGCTGCCATCGGAAAGCATGATGAACTTTTGAAAGGCTGCGATATTTATCGTGAGGTATATGCATCACAAAAGAGAGGAGACGGTGAAAATGAATAGAAAAGAGAAAACGCCTGTGATTCATGCATCTGAAGGCGCGCCGCAAAAAGCTGGGTTCGACCTTAAAACACTTGGCAGGTTGCTTTCTTATATAAAGGATTATAAAGGACAGCTCATTTTCGTTGTGGTTTGTATATTATTAAGCGCCATTGCCTCCGCCGCTTCTTCCTTGTTTTTACAGTCGCTGATCGATGATTATATTGTACCCATGCTCGGAACATCAGCGCCGGTATTTCATGAGCTGCTAAAGACTCTTATAGTGATTGGAATCATTTATCTGATCGGCGTAGTTTCCACTTTGTTTTATAATCGGGTCATGGTCACAATAGCGCAGGGAACGCTTAAAAAAATCCGTGACGAAATGTTTGAAAAAATGCAAAGGCTTCCGATCCGCACCTTTGATACACGCACTCACGGTGATATTATGAGCCTTTACACCAACGATACCGATACTCTTCGTCAGATGATTGCCCAATCTATGGCACAGCTTATCTCGTCGGTCTTTACCATTGTTGCGGTATTTATTTGTATGCTTTATATCAGTGTGTGGCTGACGCTTGTTGCAGTGTTCATTATGTTTTTGATTTTGCAGATTGTAAAAATGATAACGAACAAAATCGGAATTTATTTTGTAATGCAGCAAAAAAATCTTGCAGATGTGAACGGCTATGTGGAAGAAATGGTAAACGGACAAAAGGTTATTAAAGTCTTTTGCCATGAAGAAAAAGCGAAAAAAGAATTGCGGGAGAAAAATAAGGATTGGGCAACGAGCGCATCTAAAGCAAACGGCTACGCCAACTCGATCATGCCAATGATGAACGCACTTGGTTATGTGCAGTATGTCGTTATTGCTGTTCTCGGCGGATTTATGGCGATTTACGGCATAACCAATTTGGGACTGACGGGAACGGGAACGCTTACCCTCGGTATGATTGCTTCTTTCCTTACGCTGTCCCGAAGCTTTACAAATCCTGTATCACAGATTTCAAATCAGTTTAATTCTATGGTTACTGCACTTGCAGGCGCTTCCCGCATCTTTGCATTTATGGATGAAGAACCTGAAACCGACGACGGATATGTCACGCTTATCAATGCAAAAGAAGAGAACGGAGCCATTGTGGACACTGCGGAACGCACAGGACTTTGGGCTTGGAAACACCCGCACAGCGACGGAACCGTTACTTATACAAAACTTGAGGGCAGGGTCGTTCTCGACAGCGTTGATTTTGGCTATGTTCCTGAAAAGCAGGTTCTATATGATATTTCACTTTATGCAGAGCCGGGACAGAAAATTGCTTTTGTCGGCGCGACAGGCGCAGGAAAAACAACGATTACCAATCTGATTAACCGTTTTTATGATATTGCCGACGGTAAAGTCCGCTATGACGGCATCAACATCAATAAAATCAGAAAGGCAGATTTACGGCGCTCTCTTGGGGTCGTGCTTCAGGAAGTCAACCTCTTTACGGGGACGGTTATGGAAAATTTGCGTTACGGCAATCCCGATGCCACCGATGAGGATTGTATTGCCGCCGCAAAGCTTGCTAACGCCGACGGATTTATCCGTATGCTTCCACAAGGCTACAACACTGTCTTAAAGGGCGACGGCAGCGGACTTTCACAGGGACAAAGACAGCTTATTTCCATTGCCCGCGCCGCCGTATCCGATCCTCCTGTTATGATTTTGGATGAAGCGACCTCATCTATTGACACCCGCACCGAGGCTTTGGTGCAGGACGGTATGGATAAACTGATGAGAGGCAGAACAGTGTTTGTGATTGCCCACCGCCTTTCCACCGTGCAAAACTCAGATGTAATCATGGTGCTTGACCACGGACGTATTATCGAACGGGGCAGCCACGAAAAATTAATTGCCGAGAAAGGCACTTACTATCAGCTTTACACCGGCGCCTTTGAGTTGGAGTGACTTTATGCCTGCCAAAAAACTTGCAGGCAAGGGGTCTTCATCTCGTTTCTGCTTTTAAATACAGTAAAATGAAAGTACTGTTTGAATTATTGTAAAAGGAAAGAGCTGACCGATTAAAAAAATCGGTCAGCTCTTTTGGCTGTTGAATATGCAATTTCACTCAAAAAATCAAGAGATTTATCAAGTAACGGACTGTTCATTGGCGTCGCCTTTTTGCAAATTATATCATAAATCGTTTTTATAATCAATGATTTGCGAAGCAAAGCCACCGCTTCTCTTATCTCTTCTCTTTTATCTTTTCACTGGAAATGACAATTTTTAGTGAAAAGAGAAGAGTATAAAAAGAAATGACAATCTCCTTACGGAAACTGTCATTTCTTTTTGGTGGGCCACTGTGCGCGAAATTCGAACTTTCCGTTATATTATCAAAGAAATCCGTCGTGTCGTCGATCATCTCCATGTAAGACACCTGTTTTCCGCCGCGCACGTTAAAATAAATGACCACTTTATCATCATACAAATAAATGGCGTTAATAAATACGTCTATAATCCGCTTTCTAAATTCCATATCGAAAAGATCGCCTTTGCAGAAGCTTGTCAGCCAAGCTGCGACCTCTTCTTTTTTTAATTGATATTTGCCAGCCAGGCGCAAGTTTATCAGGCTTTCTTCTGCCTCCTGCTTCCGTGCTTCTATTTGCATCGCCTTTTCATTTATTTTATCGATTATTCCGCTTGTCTTTGCACCTATAAGAGCCTCTGCGCATTGTCCTATTTCTGCGTCATGCTTGGTTATTTCCTTCTCTAATCTTTTAATTTCATCGTCAGAACATCCTTTATTGTATTCCTCAACTACTCTCTCTGCGATATAGTCAATACGCGATGGAGTTAGAACATAATCTACAGTCTGTTCAACAACATACCATTCGATAAAATCCTTTTTTTCTCTTTTCTTCTTGCAGCTTTTCGGTTTTTTCTTGCGAGCAGCACATGAATAATAATAGTATCGCTCTCCTGTCTTGCTGGTGCCGCAATCGCCCACCATCGGGGAAGCACAATAACCGCAAAACAGTTTACCGTTGAGCAAATACTCTACCTTTGCTTTTTTATGCGCCGGCGCACGTTTTGTTGCAGCTGTCTTCTTTTGTACATCGTCAAATAGTTCCTTTTCTATCAGTGCCGGACACCCATCTTCAACACTCACCTCGTCATAATGATATACGCCGATATATTTCGGATTTGACAAAATAGTGCGGAAACTATTCACTGTGAATTTCGTTCCCGATTTCGTTCGATGTCCACGATCGTTCAAATATGCCGCTATCTCTGTTTTGGATGCACCAGCCGCATATCGCTCGAAGATATAGCGTACAATCGGCGCAGTTTCTTCGTCAACAGAAAGTTTTTTGCCTTCCAGCTTGTATCCGAGCGGAATTGCTCCGCCCGTAGAATTCCCCTTTAAGGCTGACTCACGCATGCCGCGTCGTACATTCTGTGATAATTGGCGGGAATATGTTTCAGCCATCGCTTCAAGAACAGCTTCCAATATGATAGATTCGTCGCCTTCACCGATGCCTTCTGTTGCAGACAGCACCTTAACACCATTTTTCTTTAATTTGCTTTTGTATATTGCTGAATCATACCGATTTCTTGCGAACCGGTCTAATTTCCATACAATCACAAATTGAAACTGTCTCTTAGCGCTATCTGCTATCATCTGCTGGAATTGGGGGCGGTGATCCGTTGTCCCCGATATAGCGCGATCTACATAATGTTTAATCACGTTATAACCATGCTGCTGTGCATATTGAGTGCAAAATCTTATTTGCCCCTCAATGCTTTGCTCTGTCTGACGATCAGAAGAGTATCTTGCATATATTACGGCATTCATTTTTCCACGCTCCTTTATTCTTATAATATCTTTAAAGAAGTGCATTTTTGGACTCTTTACTCATAATGAAACACATCATAAATATTGTAATTTTATGATAAATTACACTTTGAAGCGTGTCAAGAAAAATCGACAAATTTCATTATTGCAAACCAACCCTGCTGTTGATAGCAGGGTTGGTTTTTGTGGAAATGTTTATCCAAGATGAAGCTGATTTTTTAATGCGTCTTGTAGTACTTGTGAAAAATTGATGTTACGCTCCAACGCCGCAGCGTTGAGCCATGCGGGGAGCGTAACAGTGCGATTGACCGAGCGATTAGTCTGCGCCATTCGTACAGAGGGCATATATACGTCGATCAACACAACACGCTCATTTTTATCCGGATAAATATCTGACAGTGCGGATGGAGTCGGGAGTTCCTCCCCGTCTTCTTCTAACCCGAACAGGACACAACCTAATAACTCACGCGCGGAAAGCAAAGCGTCCGCCTCGTCAACACCGCTCGTGGCACAGTCCAGATCAGGGAACACAACGGAAATTTCCTCACCATCCTCATATCCGAATACTGCCGGATAAAAATAACGATCTGTTTTTTTCAATGCGTATTTCCTCCTTTCAGAAGGCAATCGGGATTATTGGAATTTTAATCCCGACTGCCGCCCGATACTTTGTAGTGTTTTGATTGGGATATTTTTGCAAGGGTGCTTGACAGTTGTTCGCCCCTTTTTTGTGGGGTGCTTAAATTGATGATGACTACCTACGCAGGAGACTTCGTACCAACCATCTGCTTTTAGAAGTTTGATAACCTCCTTTGAACTGTACTGCTTCATCTGTGCTCCTCCTTACACATATATAATAGCACATATAAAAATATTTGTCAACAGTAAAGACAAATATTTTTGCACTTATTATGCTGCGATATAGTCATCTGAGCGGGTGGCATTCTTTTTTTGTGGCACAAATTCGCCTTCTTAATTTGGCAGCCCTGCCGAAATGGCGGGGCTGTTTTTTTATAGAAACGTTTATCCAAGATAAAAGCTTTGCATTTTTCAAACCTTCATCTTAAAGGAACCGCTTGACCGCTTTCAATCAGTTTGCGATAATCACAAACTGTAGAATATGCAAGGTCAGTATGCAAGCAACGATTCGCTTTATAGCATTCGGTGTATAAGTGACAGCACCCAAAATGATAGTTTGAAAAGGAAATACGAAATTTATTGATAATCATAATGCGCAGATCTGAATCGGGAAGAGATAGGAATTCTAACGCAGAAAGTTTATTAGAAACTAGAGAAACATCGTTTGACACGTTAATATCGATGTATTCTTCTCTGTTTTTTGTAGCAGCAACCAAACGACAAAAAAGCAACTTCCTTTCATCTCCGACACAATAGATGTCATTACGATGAACAATCCAATAGCTTATAGATTGATCTTGATTTTTAATGACTTCGAGAGATGCATGCGTAAACTCTGAAAGTAACGGATATAAACGATCTGTTATAAAATCCATAATAAACACCTCATAAGTTATCGAGAACAAGCTCATAGAAAACATCTTCAGGCATAATCTGAATATCAAAGCCCTTTAAAATTAGTTCTTCAGCTTTCTTTTGCTTTATACTCTTACCATCTTTGATTTTAGTACAATAATCATTGTTGCCTAGTATCAAATAATCAGTTTTTCGGGTAACGCCATTGCCCAAACATCCACCAAGATTAGCAACTAACTGCATGGCTTCTCGGCGAGAAAGCCGATCAAGAGTACCTGTAAAAACACATATTTTCCCATAAAGAGGATGAGAGGTGTCAAATTCGGTAACTTCGGCGGTAATCAGCCTTGAATCAATTTTGTTGGCCCATGCATATCTTTTTTTAAAAAGCGCAAAAAAATCAGAAGGATTTTTAAATCGATTGGATACATCCTCTTGCATTTTTAAAAAGCACTGTAGTGTGCAATATGTATCTTGGGAAGCACGGTGGAGATTTCCGTCTGGCACAATGTCCAAATATTCGATGAGGTTAATTAGTTTATGGTGCTGCATATTGGGGTATAATTTTCTAGAAATGCGAAGTGTGTCAATATAGTCATTCATGAGCGGTACGCCAGCAGCATTCATTAAAGAATCATACAGAAAATTGATGTCAAAGTTTACGTTATGACCAACAATATAAAGGCTACCAATAAAATCGATCAGTTCAGATAAAATATCAGAAAAATACGGAGCATTCAAAACCATATCATTCGTGATGCCGGTAAGATCGGAAATAAAAGAAGGAATCTCTTGAAATGGATGTATGAGCGTTTCATATCGATCAATGATCTTTCCGCAATGTACTTTTAATGCGGATACTTCAATAATTTCATCGCGATCGGAGGATAAACCTGTGGTTTCGAGATCAAGCACAATATAGTCTTGCGGAAAAGCAACACGATTTTCGCCTTTTCCAACTCTGGCTTTAGATAATGGTTTCGTTTCTTCTAAGACCATATATTATCATCTTCTTATATATATTTAATCATGGTTAAATATTAAACCGAATACAAACATAAGTCAAGAGAATATATAAAAAGAAAGTCGAAAAATTGAAAAACAGCCCTGCTGTTGATAGCAGGGCTGTTTTTGTATGCTTATTGATATGGCTTACAGTCCAGACACATTCCGTATCCTTGTTCAATTGCTTCTCCGAGCGTTACTCGCTCAACGTGATCTGCTTTATCCAAATGATAGCATGTTCGCGTATGATACTTGGTTCCGTTTTCTGAAATCCACACATAAGCCGATTTATCGACCGTGGTACCTTTGGGGACAAGATCGAAAGACGTTGCAATAGATGCCCCGACGCAAATGCAGGCTGTTAATGCGATGGATAATATGATGCAAAGTGAGGCTAAAAGCTTTTCCGATGTCCGTGTGCGGTGCATTTTATGTCGGCGTATGAAATGGGCGAATTGTTTGAGAAGCGTTTGGGTATCGTCATCGGAAGGCTGGCCTTTGCGCTGCAACATAGCGCCAAAAGCTAAGCGTGCACGCGCTATATCTAATCCGGTCAACTTGGCGATGTCCTCAACATTTTTGCAATGACAGGCCAGCAAAATGTCCGGAGGCGCAAGCAAGGACAACGCAAAAGCGTCAGCCTCTTCTTCCTGGTCTCGCATACGGAGAGCAGCATCAATGCTCTTACTATCGTTAATATATGTATGTCTCAAAACAATATGGCCGATTTCATGTGCGATATAAAACTGTCGTTCTTTTAGCGTCAACATGTCGTAATAAAAAATAATGCGTGTGCCGTCATCTGTGGTCGTGCAAAAGGAAGGTTGGCTCTTACTGGTATCAAGATTAAGACTGTGAATGATGTCCCGCCCTCTGTTGTACGACATAATGACGCAGCCCAGTTGTTCAGCGATAGAGTTCAGTTCATCCCATCCGACGGGCAGGCTTTTGATGTTTGACAATAATTCGGCAGCTTTTTTGTTGACCATAAAATGATCGCTCCTTTTTACGATCATTTTACAACAAAATTCGACAATATTCTACAGGAAAAACATGGATTACTTTTCTTGATTCTCAGATTTTTCTTTCTGCTCTCGGTATGTTTTCAGCGTGGCTTGCAGCCAGTCGTATTCTTCGTCCGATAAGATCACCATTTGCTGGTTGCGTCCGCCTGCGGAAAGCGTATACAGCACATGTTCGTGCTCTTGTTTATCAAGCAGGGCTTGCAGTTCATCCGGAAGACGCGGTTTGGGCGGGTTCGGGTCGTCTGTGCGTCCGAGCAGGTAGTCAACGGATACGCCGAGAATTCCAGCGATAGTTGATAATCGGTCATCCGTCAAGCGGTTCTTTCCCGCTTTTACATCATTTAAATAACCTCTGCCTACACCGAGCTTTGAACATATAAAAGCAATAGAGATTCCTTTTTCTTTTGCAGTGTTTTTGATTTTATCTATTATATCCATATTGTACACCTCAATTTTGTGCAATAAGCAGAACCGCACAAATGTGCGGAAACCTCATTGACTTCCGCACAATCGTAAGGTATAATATATTCAGGTTAAGCGATTAACCACATTATAACACGGAAAGATGTGTAAAAACAATGGGCAGGAAGGTCAATCATCAATATTCAGAAGACGATCCACAGCAGACTGCATATCCGGCTGACCGCGGTAAGCCTGTATGACCTTGCGTTCTTTGGCGGAGAGCTGCTTTTCATCCGCCGCCAATGAGCACACTTCATCTGTGCGCCCGAGCAGGTAGTCAACCGTTACATCGAGATAATCAGCGATTTTTGCTAAATTTTCCGACTTGGGGATGGAACCACCAGATTGCATGGATGACAATGTGTTTTTACTTAAACCACAATTTTCTAAAACAGATTTTAGAGAGATTTTTCGTTCTTTCGCCACTTTTTTTATTTTTTCGGCAATTGATTTTGGATCGTACACAAAAGCACCTCTTTTTAAAAAATAAAATCCAAAAATATTTGGATTACATATTGACAATCCCAAAACTTTGGGATATAATATATTCAGGTTAAGCGATTAACCAAAGTATAGCACGAAAAGAGGTGCAAAAACAATGGGCAAGCAGAAAAAAGGACATAAGAAAAGCGGCGACCGCCACGACATGCTGAAACGAATCGTGGAAGTCACCGCAGTCCTCCAGCTGATCGACATAATCCTCTCGATTATCGATCATCTGCGCAATTAAAACACAGGGGCGAAAGCCCCTTGTGTTAATAGTATACTGCTGAAAGCCCGTTGTCAACCATATATGAAGGAAAGGAGGAAAAGACAATGGAGATTATCAGAGAAATTGTATCCGCCGCCGCGGACATCATGACACTGATTACGCTTGTTTTGCTGATAAAGGAGATGAAAAAGAAGTGAAGAATCGAAAAGCAATGACTGATCTCGGAAAGCGCGTCCGCGATCTGTACGAAGGGCGCGGAATGACGCAGCGCGAGGTTGCGGAAAACGTACTGGGGTTAAGTCAGGCGGCGCTAAACCGCGTTATGCATGGGGAACGTCCGATGCCGCTTTCGTGGGCGATTGAACTGTCCGATTATTTCGGCTGCACGATCGACCAGATCGTAAAAGGCGACACGCAATAGGGGAGGAAAAAAGATGAATGTCCGATTTCGTTTGATTGGTTTTGCCGTGATTATTCTGCTTGAGGTCATATGTCTGATTGTTTATAAAAAAATACAGCCAGAGACTTTCTGGCCGTATTTCTTCTGGTGCTTGTTCATCTTGGCACTCGCGGTGGTAGCCCTAATTCTTCCGATAGTTCTCTAGCGATAAGCAGGAATTCAGGATAAGAAAGAAGCCTTCTTTGTGGATCAATTGAATCGTAGAAGTCACAGATTCTTTTTTGAAGAGAATCCGGAAGATAAAGAAGTATACGAGCGACGATTCCACCAAAGTCTTCTTGACATTTTCCGAATTGAAAATAGTTTCCGACAACCTGAGTAAATTCTTCAAACACCATACGTTTGTCTTCGTATGCCTTCAGCTTACTTTGATATTCAAGCTCAAGTCTTTTTAACTTTCTTTGATGCCAATTATTTAGAATCGCCGTCAGGATTGGAGAGAGGATTGCGGCAACTATTGCGACCATTGCTGCAATAGCGTTCCAGTCTATATCAGTAGAATGATTATTCAAAACACCACCTCCTTTCGGCCATATTCTACCATGTGTCGGGAGCGGGTGCAACAGGAAGGGAGGAGGAAGAGTGATAGATATTATAGGATTTTTGATCGTTCAACTTGCCGTCCTTGTTGGATCGAAACTTTATAAAAAATACGATCCTGAAGGGTATCCCGCTTATCGTATATATTTGATGGTTATGGAGGTGATTGCAGTGGCATTTTTGATATTTCGCTTAACTGCTCAGTAATACAAAATCGCAGCCGGAAAGGAATGTGAAGGGGATGACACTATACCCGATGTATCCAAAAAGCCATTGTTTGCGTCTGCGTGGAGCAGAAGAAACAATGGAAAAACTGAATTTAGTCATTCAAAAATTAGAAGAGGCCAACGCCTTAGTGAAGGCGTTGGCCGAGAATGGAATCACGATTGAGCTTATGAACGCTTCGGAAGGTCCAGTGGAGGATGCAGAACCAATAATTTTGCCTTGACGCTGTTTATCTTACGATCGGCAGACCAAGCCCGTCACGAAATGTTCCAGATGCTATCTTGATGATGTCGTAAATCCAGCCGAAGCCAAACAGTCCCATAGTGAAAAGATATAATATGCCGGAGCCGGTTTTTCCGACGTAAAAACGATGTGCGCCGATAGCTCCAAGAACAATCGCAAGAATCAGCGTAACCATTTTGCTTTTGGCGCTGATACCGGTACCCGCAGTTCCTACAGTATTTTGATTGACATTAGTGTTGGTATTAACGTTGTTGATGACAATTGTCGGCTGTGGAGCGGTTGTACCATCTAGTACATTAGCACCGCACTCCGGACAAAATTTTGCAGTTCCTGCCTCTGAGCCGCATTTCGGACAAAGCATAAAATCATATCTCCTTTTACGTTGTTTTTCGAGAAAAACAAACTAAATATTACCATTCTATAATAGCTTGATTTACTATGCATGTCAAGGAAAAGGAGAATATATTTTGTCTGAAAAAATTCATAATTAGCGGCGTATTCGGTGAAGCCGAGTAAACCGCCCAAGCCGTCGGACATAGACTATTTTAGAAAGGAGATGCGTGAGGATGGCCGAATATAACTACATACAGGAGATTATCGACGGGCTTTCGCCCAGAGAGCGGAAAAAGCTCTCTCAGATGAAAAGCAGGGTATTCATGACAAAGGCCGACGGAACCTCGGTGCTCTGCTGTACCTTTTTAGATCCCGCGGGCCTCGCCGGTCCGCCGCAGCGCATCGACCATATCCCGCGTAAGGAGCAGGAAGAAATGATTCAGCAGTATGTTATGCCGCGTATGAAAAAGGCCGTGGAGGGAATCTGCGAGCGCGATCCGGCGTTTCGTGAAGGACTGCTGCGCCGGATAAAAGAGGAAGAGGGAAGAAAAGGATGAAAAAAGGACGGAAGAAAAAGCGGACAACCTGCAAGGACTGTGCGTTTCACTGGACATGTTTGGAGCGTTCGCGCAATTATCCCTGCACACGTTTTCAGCCAAAGGAGGAAACGAAAAAATGACGGATGAAAAAAGAAGGCGCGTCGCCGGGCGTATAGCCTACATAGCCGGACAGGCTGTACGGATGCTTCTGTCCGCGTCCGCCGCCTTTGCAGTCGGGTACCTTTCCTTTGACTGGATGACGGCAGTTTTTGATCCCATGTCGGCCGTATTTGTGCTTATGCTTATCATCGGGTTCGGCGGATGCGCCGTCTATCTGGCGTTGGACAAGCTGACCATCCGGAGGAGGGACAGATGACGGCAAAAGCGCGGTACGACAAAGACGGCAATCTGATTCCGCTGATCTTAACGCCGCCGAATAAATATGGCTACCGCGTCAACGTCGTAGACCATGAGGACGGAAGAAGGGCGTATGAAGAATACAGGCGGGAGCGCGGCCATCCGCTGCACTTTGCGGAATCGGACGAATTCCGGCATGCGTTTGAGCGGGAATATATTGGGCGGCTCTTTGATGAGCTGCCGCCCGAACGCCGCCCAGCGCTTGAAGCGCGCATCGGGGCAGATTGTTTTATCAAAATCAGAAAAATGGCATAAAAAAATACGGCAGCAAAAGCCGCCGCGCGTATGTGAAACACAAAAATTAACCTGAAAACATTGTATCACATGCGCGCAGAAAAAGCAAGTAAAAATGGGCATTTCAAGCCCGTTTTTGGCTTGATAAACTAATTAAAACGAGAGCGAAAACAGGAGCTTGAAAAAATGCCGTGGTACAAAAAAACAATCAAAGCAGGGGATGTTCTGGAAACGGAAATATATCGATCGGTGCGCACGCGCGGAGAATCCGTCCCGCGAGAAAAGCGGAAGGCTCCCACAACGCAGGCGCAGGCGGCTTTAAACGATATAAACCGGAAAAAACGCATACGCCGCAAGATCAATGCAAATTTTCGCCCAGGCGATTTATACATAACGCTTACCTACGCGAAAGAGCCGGATGAAATCGGTCAGGCAATCAAAAACCTGTCCAATTTTATTAAGCGCATCAACTATGGCAGGAAAAAGCGCGGGCTTGACAATATCAAGTATATGGCGGTAACGGAATATCAGGGCAAGCGGATTCATCATCATGTCGTTATGGAAAGCATGAGCATGGACGAGATCAGAAGCCAATGGAAAAAAACCGCCGGAGCGGGCAACGTCAAAATAGAAACGCTGTACGCCCATGATACGGATTACAGCGCCCTTGCCGATTATCTGTTAAAGGAGACGCGGAACAGGCGCGGGAAAAGCTGGACCGAAAGCCGCAACCTAAAACAGCCGGAGATCACCTATACAAAGGCGAGTCGGCAGGACAAGCAAGCGGTGCGAGGGGCACGTCCATATGTGCCAAAGGGCTACGCCTTGACCGATGAGAGCCGGACAGCGAGCGACCTAACCGGTATTGTGTGTTATTTCAAATTCCGGCGGTTAAAAAGCCAATGGGAACAGAAGCCCTGTAAAAAATACGGCAAGGGGTGAACAGCTTGCGGGAAACGTGTAAGGGCTGTGTCTATCACCGCCCACTCGGGCACGAATCGAGCGAAAGAATCTGCCATTTCATGCTGGATACCGGAGAAA
>UQQY01000020.1 GCA_900543295.1 uncultured Oscillospiraceae bacterium
AAATGATCCTGATAAAATACAGGGAAACGCCGAGCGGGTTTGCGCATATCGTCCTCGCCGGCCCTATGCTGTTCTGCATCGAAACGGAGGAAGAAAAAGGGTAGTATCATGACACTGGAAGAAAAACGAATCTATTTATCACGGTATCAGGCAAGCGAAATACGGATTAAAAGTTTGCAGGCGGAAATCGAAAATCTTCGGTCCCTTGCGGAAAAAACAACGCAGCCGTTTGACAGTCAGCCGGGCGGAGGCGGCGGAAGAAGCGACCGTGTAGGAGCTGTTGCGGCGAGAATTGCGGACAACGAGCGCCAAATTGCAGAAGAAATTGCAGAATGCCTGCGCTTGAGAGAAGAAATTCGCACGCTGATTCAGGGGGTGTCGGATGAAAAATCGCGGGAACTGCTGCGGATGCGTTACATATGCGGAAATAAGATATGGCAGATGGCGGCTGCTTTGCACTATGACGAAAGGTTTTTACGGAGAAAACTGAATCGTGCGGTAAATATGATCGATTTCAGCAAAAGCCGCCCTTAAAAGCCCCCTTAAAAGTATGATACAGTTAATGTGCAGAAACAAGATAACAGCGAAATTGTATAATAATCTCCTTACAGCCTGGGCGCCGATTTTTTCGGCGCTCAGGCTGTTTTACACAGAAATGGGGGCGAGCGAGTGGATGGATTAACGCCAAAGCAGGAGCGTTTTTGCGCGGAATATTTGGTGGACTACAACGCCACACAGGCGGCAGTCCGAGCGGGCTACAGCGAAAAAACGGCAGGCAGTGCCGGTAATCGGCTGTTGAAAAATGTTGACGTCCTCGCGCGCGTGCGCGCAATGCAGAAAGAAAAAATCGAAAAGCTGTGCGTGACTTCAGATTTTGTCGTAATGAAGCTCATCGAGACGCTGGAGCAGTGTATGTCCGCCGTTCCCGTTATGGAATGGAGCGCGGAAGAACATCGGAAAATTCCAACCGGAGAATATCAGTTTGACAGTAGAGGCGCGGCGAAATGTCTGGAGCTTATCGGAAGGCATTTAGGGATGTTTGAGGATAAGGTCAATGTCAGCGCGAGTGTGAACGCCGGGCGGCTGGATGAGATCATCGCGCAGCTTCACGGCGATGATCGGAATGCCTGATTTACGCTTATCGCAAAAATATAAGGCTTTTTTACGTTGCAACGCGCCAGTCGAGTTCCTTGAAGGGACAACGGCGGCAGGGAAAACGACGGTCGGTCTGTTCAAATTCATGCTTCGGATCGCGGAGAGCGAAAAAAAGATACACATCCTCTCCGGATTGGATCTTGGCACAATCGAAAAGAATATCATTTCCAAAGAGCTTGGCATCCTCGACGATTTTGGCGATTTGGTACGATACTGGCCGAGCGGTCACGGCGCTTACGCACTGCCCCACTTAGAGTTTCTGACTTCGTCCGGCGTCAAAATAGTCTATGTGCTTGGATACGACAATAAATCCAGATGGAAAAAGGCGCTTGGTGGACAGTACGGCTGCGTGTACATCGATGAAATCAATATTGCGGATATGGAATATGTGCGGGAGGTTTCCATGCGGTGCGATTATCTCATCGCCACGCTGAATCCGGACGATCCGGGGCTTCCAGTATACAGCGAATACGTCAACCACAGCCGTCCGCTTCCGGAATGGGAGAAGGACACGCCGCCTCAGATCAAAGCGCAGCTTACAAAGGAACAAAAGCTGGGATGGGTTCACTGGTTTTTTTCTTTTGAGCACAATCCTGGGCTTTCCGAAGAGAAAAAGGAGCAAATCATACGAAATGTACCCAAAGGGACAAAGCTGTATAAAAACAAAATACTCGGTCTGCGCGGCCGCGCAACCGGTCTCATATTCAACCTGCGGGAGCGCAGCTTGATAACCGTTCAACAGGCAAAAGATTTTGAGTATCTGCTGTTTACGGCGGGTGTGGATACATCGTATTCGCAGGAATCGGCGGATACGTTTTCTTTTGTGTTCGCCGGCATTACTCTATGCCGCAAAATCGTTGTACTGGATGTGCGGACGTATAATAACAGGACGCTTGAAAGGCCGCTGACGCCGAGCGATATTCCGCCGCTTCTGGAACAGTTTCTGGAAGCGAACCGGAGTATGTGGGGCTTTGCGCGCGATGTGTTTATCGATTCGGCGGATCAAGCCACGATTCTGGAAAGTCAGAAGTATGCGGAATGGACGGGCAGTATATACAGCTTCCTTCCCGCATGGAAAAAGACGAAAATCATAGATCGTATCAACCTGCAAACCGGATGGATGGCGCGCGGGGACTATTTGATTTTAGAACAAAGCTGCGAACCGCTGATCGACGAGCTGAACCTTTACAGTTGGAAAGAGGATAAATACGAGCCGGAGGACGCGAACGATCACTGTATCAACGGATCGCAGTATGCGTGGTTGCCGTTTAAGGATAAAATCGGGGGGATAGCATGAGCATATCGGATAAAATGCGGGACGCGGTGCGGAGCTGGCTCAGAATACAGCCTGCGGACAATCAGGCGATCACGATAAGAGAGGCCGCAAGCTTTGAAACAAACTGTATGCGAAACCTTGTGTGGTATAGAGGGGACGCAAGCGAAATCGAGCAGTTATTCAAATCTCTGGGACAGGACGCCTCTTCCGCCGCGCGGTTCTGGTCCGCCGCCCCTTCTGGCTCGGACGTCCGCAAGGCGCACAGCGGTATTCCCGCCGTCATCGTGGATACGCTTTCATATTTGGTGAAATCGGATCTAAACGATATAGAGTTCTGCGGCGATAAAGACGCCGCAGAGAGCTGGGAGCGGATCAATCGGGACTGCAACTTTTCTGAAATTGTCGGAGACGCTGTGTCAAAAGCGCTGTCTGTTGGAGACGGAGCCTTCAAAATATCGATTGACACACAGGCGAGCGAATTTCCTTTGCTGGAATTCTGGGGCGCGGATCATGTCGATTACATACGCAGGCACGGCAGGATAACAGGAGTGGTTTTTAAAAGCGCCTATTGTGTAAAGGGAAAAGAGTATCAGTTGCACGAGATTTATCAGACGGGACAAATCAGCTATTCGCTGTATGACGGTGAAAAAGAGATCGCAATGAATACGGTTTCGCAGCTTGAACGGTATCAGCCGGTTCAGTATGACGGGAATTTTTCTATGGCTATCCCGCTGTTTATCTTCAAAAGCGCGAAATATCCAGGGCGTGGCCGCAGTATTTTTGACAGCAAAACGGACGCCTTCGACGCGCATGATGAAATCATCAGCCAGTGGATTGACGCGGTGCGGGCGGGGCGCGTAACAAAGTATATTCCGGAAAACATGTGTCCGCGCAATCCGAAAACAGGGATAGCCTCCGCGCCGAATGACTTTACGTCGCGCTTTATGCAGATAAAAAGCTCGAACAGGGAAGGCGCAATTGAAAAAATCGACGCTGTTCAGCCAGATATTAAGTACGAGGCCTTTGTGCAGTCCTATGTTACCACGCTTGACATGTGCTTACAGGGAATTGTCAGTCCAGCGACACTTGGCATTGACGTCGGTAAAATGGCAAGCGCCGATGCGCAGCGGGAAAAAAAGGATGTAACCGGCTATACGCGCGGCGCGATTACCGATGCGCTCGAAAAGGCGCTTCCGCAGGTGGTTTCGTCCATGCTGAACGTCTTCGACGCGATGAATAGCCGTCCGTTCAGAAGCTATGAGCCGGTTGTTACATTCGGCGAGTACGCCGCGCCCGATTTTAACAGTAGAATTGAGATGGTGGGCAAGGCGGCGGCCTCCGGTATCATGAGCGTCGAAACGATGGTGGATGAGCTGTGGGGCGCTTCAAAGGACGATAAATGGAAGGAAGCGGAGACAGCCAGGCTGAAGGAGCTCCGCGGAATTGAGACAATGGACGAGCCGTCCGTGGGCGGTGATCTGATTGACGTGGAATGACATAGCTAAAATATTTGAAACCATGGAGCTTCGTCTGATCTCTTCGCTAAAGCGCAATTTAAAAAGGCATCATGACTGGGAAAAAAGTGAGGGCTTTAACTGGTCCGCATGGCAGGCAGAAAAGCTGAATAACCTGGAAGCATACCGAAAAGAAAACCGCCGCATCATGGACGAATACACCGATCAGATCGATGCGCAGACACGCGAGCTGATGGAGGAGCAGTTTGCAGAGGGATATGAGCACGAGGAGCAGGTACTGCTTGACAGCGGCCTTCCGGCAAATCCATCCGTGAAGAGTTTCTTCGGCGTCAACGATCGCCGCATGGACAGCCTGATTCATGATATGCTGAACGCGGAAACCCGTGCAGAATCGGCGGCGCTCCGGATGATGGACGATACATACAGAAGCGTTGTTGCAAAAGCGGCTGCGGAAATGGCTGCGGGAACGGTGACGCTTCCCCAGGCGATCGACATCGCCATGCAGGATTTTTTACGGGCCGGTATCAACTGCATTGCATACAAAAATGGACGGCGCGTAAACATTGCGGACTATGTGCAGATGGCGCTTCGAACGGCGGCAACGCGCTCCTATTTGCAGGGAGAAGCCAAAAAGCGCAGAGAACTTGGCATAGATACCGTTTTGGTCAGCCAGTACGGCGCATGCTCGGAAACCTGCCTGCCCTGGCAGGGGCGCGTTTATATCGACGATGTATTCGGGAGCTTTGACGGAGAGATAGACGGAGAACGCGGCAGGAGCAGAAACGGGAACTGGTATCCGCTTTTGTCGGTTGCTGTACGAGCAGGTCTGTTTCATCCAAACTGCCGTCATACGCTGAGCACATGGATTGAGGGGATAAGCAAACTTCCAAAGCCGCTGGACAAAGCCGCTGTCAGAAAAGCGTCCGCGCTCGAACAAAGGCAGCGCGCGCTCGAGCGGAGGGTTCGGGAAGCCAAACGGATAGCAGCAGGAATATTGGAGCCGGAGGCGCAAAAGCGGGCAAAGATGCAGGTGCAGGCGCGGCAAAGGGAGCTTAGAGAATTTGTCAAAGAGCATTCCAACGTTCTCCGCCGTGAGTACTGGCGGGAAAAGGTTTATCCGGATAATAGCAATATAACAGCAAATACGATAGTGACAGAACTCGAAAAGAGTGCTAAACTTACTGATGACGATATATACGCCCTTTATAATTATAAATCTGCGAAAAGCTATCCGCTGAACTATAAGCTAAGAGGGAATATGCCGCTGGATGACAGTGATATTGAATTTACTAAAAACCTTGATATGGCGCTTGAAAAACTTCCTGTGTACAAAGGAACCGTTTATCGATCGTTAAGTACCAGTGACCTTGACAATGCAGGCGCTTTCAAGATGCAGCATGAAGTAGGAAAGATCGTCGAATATGCATCATACACTTCAGCAGGGGTGGACGTGTATGATGAGACAATGGATATTCAGCTGGTTATCACATCCAAAACAGGACATGATATGCGAGAATATAATCCCGAAGAATCCGAAATTGTATTTAAGCGGAAAAGTAGATTTCGCATAATAAAAATTGAGGACGGAAAAATTTATATGGAGGAAGAAACGTGAGCGATAGATTCAATGTGCCGTACAGCCATCCGCGCTGGTGGTGGGAGGGTAACTTCCTTCCGGATTGTTTTTCATGCGCGCATTTCAGGGGCAGAATAAAGGGCAAAAAGAGATGCGCAGCATTTCCAGACGGCATTCCAGATGAAATTTTTTACTCTCGCGAAGAATCAAGGCACAGAAAGCCGTATGAGGGTGATCACGGAATACAGTACGAGCCGTGCCGTGACGGCGAATAGAACCGTTTTTAAAAGCGTACCCGAGCATTGAAGCAAGGGCGCGCTTTTTGTTTTGCCCGAAACGTGTCAAGGCGTAAAACTGCCCGCGGAATCGGCCTTACAGGGCCTAAAACTGGAGGTACATATGAACATAAACACAGAGACGTGTCTTCGCCTGAATATGCAGTATTTTGCGGATGCGGCCGATTCGCAGGAAGATGAGGAACAAGCGGCGGACACGCAGGAAAACCGGACGGAAGCCGTTCCCGCTGAGAAGGACGGACTGCCTAAAACGCAGGAAGAACTTAACGCCATGATCGAAAAGCGCCTGAAAAGAGAGCGCAGGAAAATGGAGCGCCAGCAGACGGGAGCAGTGCAGGGACAACAGGAGGCTCAGACAGCGGAACAGGGGTTGCCGGAAACGAATGCGCTGGATGCAGTGAATCGAGAGCTGATGATCGCCCGCGCACAACTTGAGGCATACAAAAGCGGCGTAATGGCGAATGCCGTAGAGGATGCGGTCTATCTTGCTGTAATGCAGGCTGAAAAGGCTGGCGAGCTGGACGAGGAGGGCGTCCGCGATGCGCTGAAGGAGGTCCTGAAGCGCCGGCCGGAATGGCGCGCCAAAAAAGATGAGACCGTGAAAGGCGTGTTTAAAATTGGCGTTGACGCCTCCGAAGCTGGAGAGAAGGCGAAGGGAAAAGGGCTTCCGAAAGGAAAGGTTATTTTTTAGGTAAACGAAAGGATGAAGGAAGAATGGCAAGAACAAAAGCAATCAGTCTTTTATCGGGTACGGATACTCCTGCCGATCTGGCGGAGGTTTACGGTCTGGTAATTGATAATGTGCAAAAGAGCACATTATCCACGGCTTTAAAAAGCCAGCAGTATACGGGGAATCCTGCCGCAGGAAGCGTGGAGTTCAAGCGCTTTGTCAACAGTGAATCTAAAGATTACGGCACGGCGCGCACCGCCGGAAAGGGCGATAAAGTCAAGGCGCCGCCGACTACGGTTAATCTCAGCCAGCACAAGGAGATCGTCGAGGAAGTTGCAAAGTTTGATCTGGATACCTTCGGTGTGGCGAGCTTGATGCAGAGACGTGCGGATAACCATGTGTCCAGCATGGCCGCGACGCTCGACCGCAGCTTCTTCTCCGAGGCGGCGGAAAACGGAACAGACTTTACGCCGAAGTCGGGCGTCACGGCGATTCAGACAATCGCGGAAGCAATGATTCAGACATTGGAAACAGTGAAAAACGACTATGTGGACGGCGTGGACCGCAGCCTCATGGATCTGGTTCTGACGCCTGAAAAATATGGTGAGCTGCGCACTTTTCTGGATACGCAGTCGAATCCGAATGTAGACACCGCGGGCGAAGAATTCGGCATGTACCATGGAGTGAGAGTATATAGCTGCACCAGACTGCCGGTTGTTACGGATACGACCGCTAAAACAAAAACGACGACCAACGCCGTTCTCATGGTGCGCGGCGCCGTCGCGCAGCCTGTTGTTTCGGATCAGTACGGCGCGCCGGAAAAGATCCCGCTGTCCAATGATTACGCTGTCAGCCTGTTTTACGATTACGGTACCAAGGCGCTGACACCGGATCTGATTTACGTCTGGGACACTGCGGTATCCACCGCTTAAGGAGGAGTTTGCGTGTATGCCGAGATAATCGATTATTATCAAATGTATCCAGATGACGACATAGCGGAAAGCGAGCTTTTAAGCGCGCTTTCCGCAGCGCAGAGAGATGTCGACAGTATGACCTATAACCGCATTCGCGCGATAGGTTTTGACCGCCTGACAGCATTCCAGCAGCAGATGATTAAATCCGCCGTCTGCGAACAGGCAAAATTCCGATGCGTGTATGCTGATCTGCTGGAAAGTCCTTTGCAGTCCTATAGTATAAACGGCGTGTCCATACAGTTTGGCGGAACGGCTCTCGCGGAATATGGCGGCATTAAGACAACAGCCCATGCCGCAGGTCTTCTGCGACAGACGGGGCTTTGCTATGCAGGGCTTGACAGGGGGGCTTTCTCATGAAATGGCCGAAGCTGGTGCTCAGTGCAATGTGCAATACGACGGTTCAGGTATATCAATCGTGCGGAATCGGGGAAAATGGCGGCGAGGAGCGGAAATTGATCTTTGACGGGAAGTGCAATTATTCTGAAAAGGCGCGGCAGATTATGACTGCCGAAAAGCAGCTTGTGCAGTTAAATGCACAGGCTCTTTTTGACGGCGATATTTGCCCTGGAGAAGATATTTCCGGAGAAATAGTGGTTCATGCCGGTAGCGTTATCAGTAGGCGCATCTATCGCTTTTCCCGAGGAAGAAATCCAGACGGAACCGTCAATTTTACATGCCTGGAGCTGATCTGATGAATGTAAAGATTGAATTGGACACTGCTGCAATCAAGCGGCTTGAGTACGCGGCTATTAACGCTGTCGCAAAAACAGGGGAGGCTGTGTTCACCGAAGTGAAAAATGCACAGGTTATGCCGTTTGATGTCGGTAACATGCAGGATTATGACACATATGTCTCAGAAACGTATCGCGATGGTGATGCTGTGTGCGTAGATATTATCACAGGTGTCGTAAAGGCGCGGCGGCTGTACTACCATCCGGAATATGATTTTCAAACCGTCAACAATCCAAATGCAGGCGGCATGTGGTACGAGCCATGGCTTTCCGGCGGGACCGAAGAGGACTTTGCCGAAGAAACATTTATGCGCTTGTTTGCGGAGGAGGCGGGACTGTGATTTTGTCGTTGGAGCAGGTCAAAAACTGGATCAAGACCATTGCACCGGAAACAGCCGGAAAAATTGCCGTCGGCAATATAGACGGAAACAAGGAATATTTTGTCGGCGTATACGACGGAAAGCGTCCGCCGCCGCAGAGGATCTGCATCGGCGGGGACGAGCAGACGCGCTACGCGCAGAAAACAGTAAGAATTCTATTGCACTGGTCGAAAATACCGGTGGAAGCGGAGGCGGAAGCGCAGTCGCTGTGGGCGAGCATAAGCGGGGCAAATGGCTTTATGATGGGGAAAATACCGGTTGTGTCCATAGACGCTTCCGGCGCTCCTGTAAGCGTGGGGCGCGATGAATACGGCGTATGCGAATACGTTATAAATCTGATGATAACATACGAAAGGATGACGTAAATGGCGGGTTTTACGGGAGTATATCCGGTATTTAACAACAAATTTAAAGTAGGCGCAACGAAAGAAGCGCTCAAAACCATTGCCGAAATGGAGAGCTTTTCCGTTAAGGTGGACGGAACCGTCGAGGAATGGACGCCGATGGAGGCTGAAGGATGGATTCGCCGCCTGATGACCGGAAAGAGCATTACCGTTTCAATGAAGGGCAAACGCAGCATCGGCGACGAAGGCAACGATTATATCTATGAGCTGTCGTGGAAAAGCGGCAGGGACTGCGACGGCTTTTTTGAATGGGAATTTCCATCCGGCGGAAAAATAGAGTTCGGCTGCGTCATAAACGTTACAACGCCGGGCGGCGGCGACAGCACCAATGTGGACGGACTGGAGTTTGACGTCATGTCGAGCGGGAAACCGACGTATACGGCGCCTGTTACTGCGTAAATAGAATGATCGGAGCGCTCGAAAGGGCGCTCCGATTGTTTGCTATGAAAGGAAGAAAAAACAATGAAAATGTATACGGTTGATAACAAGCTGCTGACAGAATGCCCGGAAATCAGAATCGGCGATAAGGTGTACCCGATTGACGACCGGCAGAAAACGGTGGAAAAAATGAATAAAATCGCGTCGTCCGCAGATCGGGAAAACATGATGGAGATGATCCGTGAGGTTTTAAAGCTGGCTCTTGGAAAAGAGGCGGCAAAGGAGCTTGACGATGCGAATTATCCTTTTGCAGCTTCTCTGTGTATATTCGAAACGGTTACAGCTGCCATGACCGGAGAAACGCCGGAGCAGGTGAGCGCCCGATTTCAAAACGGCGCAGGCAAGCCGTGACGTCCAATGGTACGATCTGGAGTACGATCGGACGCTAATCGAGCAGAGTATCGCAAAGCAGTATGGTGTCATTCCGTCCAGCCAGCCGGAGTTGCATTATTCGGACTGGGTAAAGCTCGTCTCTGGCCTGATGGACGATACCCCGCTCGGACGCGTGGTCGCCGTGCGGAGCGAGGACAATCCGGATATTTTGAAAGGTTTTACACCGTCACAGCACCGCATCCGGTCGGAATGGCGGTCCTTTCAGGCGAAGCGGCAGATGCAGACAATATCAATGGATGACTGGATGCGGCGGATGGCAGAGCTTGAGCGGCAGCTTGCCGCAGCTTTTTCATAGAAAGGAGGGAGAGTATGGCGGATGAAGTCGGCAGTATCGCGCTAAAGCTGAGATTAGACGGAAGCGATCTGACGGGGCAGTTTGAAAAAATCTCACAGGATATGCAAAAGCAAATGCAGGATCCGCTGGATAGAGTCAACAGGAACATTTCAAATGCTTTTGATAAGCCGATGGAAAATGCAAGAAAATCGGTAGAAGCGCAAACTGCGGCGATTAAAAAAGAGTTTTCCAGTTTGAGCGAGGATGCAAAGCGGATCCTGCAAAACGGGGACTTTGCGGAGATTCCGGACTATCTGAAATCCAAGGATGCAAAAATGCCGGAGCCGGAAACGCCGAAAATCGATCTTTTGGAGGTCTTTCAGGCTTCGTCCGATCCGCAGGAGCTGTTAAAGCAGAAGCTGGTAAACATCGGCTTGCAGATAGATGCGGAGCGGCAGAAGCTGGCGGAGCTTAACGCGGAATTTCAAAAGGTGGACGCTGGCAGCAGAGCTTTCGATACGCTGTCGGGAAAGATTACGGCATCGGAAGGCAGACTGATCTCCCTACAGGAGCGTCTGAATACCGCGCAGGCAAAAATTCAAAAGACGGCGGAACCCGCGGTACAGGCGGCGAATACCTCCCAAAATGTGTTTGCAAAAGTACTGGAACGGGTTCGCTCCATGTTTAAAAGAACAAGCGGCAGCATTGCGGCTGAGACGGACAAAGCGTCGAAAAAGGCGTCGGACAGCGTAAAAAAGAGCGCGTCGGCTGCTTCAAAGTATATGAGTATGCTGGGCCGGTCGGTTCAAAGCGCGTTCAAATCAACGTTTATCATGGCCGCGCTGTATGCTGTGTTCCGCGGGCTCAAATCTCTGATAACAAAAGCCGCGGCGCAGAACGATTCCTTTGCCAAAAGCTTAAACAGCGTAAAGGCAAATCTGAACGTGGCCTTTACACCGATTATGCAGAGCATCATGCCGGTTTTAAACACCCTGATGTCGGGGCTTGCGGCGGCTGCAAAGGCGGTTGCATCTTTTGTCAGCGCGCTGTTCGGCAAGACGTATGCCGAATCCGTGGAAGCGACCAAGGGTATGCAGAAAAACGCGGATGCGGCGAGAGAGACGGCGGAAAGCCTTTCACAGGCGTCCTTCGATGAGATGAACGTCATGTCGTCGCCGTCGTCTGGGAGCGGTTCGGACGGAAGCGGCATTGACTATAACGCGCTGGATACGAACGGAGACGCTGCCGCAGAGGGGCTTGCGGCGAAATTCAAGCAGGCGTTCGAGAGTATCGGGAAGGGTTTTTACGACTATGTGATCGCGCCGGTTAAGGAGAATCTTTCAAAATTCGACGCGCCGGTGGAACGGTTTAAGTCCCTCTTTTCAGGAATTGGAAAGCAGTGCGCCGCGTGGATGCAGCCTTTGTCAAATTGGTTTAAAACTGATTTCAGGGATGCGGTATCGGTTAGTATCTCAACGGTATCCACTATTCTGGCCGGATTGACGGACGTCATCGCAACGGTAGCAGAAACAATCTGGAACGCGCTTGCGCCAGTCATCACATGGTTTGTGACAGACGGACTGCCTTTGTTTACTGATATGTGGGTCGGCCTGATGGAAATTATCAGTGGCGTATTCGATTTTCTCAAAGTTGGATTCGACACTCTGTGGACAGGCGTGGTAGAACCGGTATTTACACTGATTTCCGGAATCATTCTCGATTGCTTTACGACATTTCAAAACTTATGGGAGACCTACGGGCAGACGACCATAGACAATATCATGGCGATGTTTGAAAGCGTAAAGAATCTGTTTTTGACGTTGTGGAACAGTTTTCTAAAGCCTGTCTTTGACAACATTTTTGCAGTTTTGCAGGAGCTGTGGACAGACCATTTGCAGCCCCTGATTGCGCAGATCGGAGAATTCGTCGCAAAGCTCGTAAACGGCGCAATGGAAATTTACAATCAGTTTATCGCGCCAATCGTAAACTGGATCGTGAATGTACTTGGACCGCCGATAGCCGAGGTGTTCAATACGGTTATTTCCATGCTCGGAACGGTCTTCGGCGTGCTGTCCGACGTGCTGGGCGGCGTATTCAAGGCGCTGGGCGGCCTGATCGATTTTATTGTCGGAATCTTCACCGGAAACTGGGAAAAAGCATGGAATGGTATCTGCGACTTTTTCGGCGGCATTTGGGATGCAATCTGGGGCATTGTCAAGGGCGTTGTCAATCTGATTATCGACGGCATCAACCTTTTGTGGAAGGGCATTTACGTCGTAGTGAAAGCGATCGTGGATGCGATCGGCGGCATTGCCGGCGCAATCGGCTCACTGTTCGGGCAGGACTGGAGCTTTTCGCTGCCTGCCGAGCCTCCGCTGATTCCTAAGCTGGCCGCTGGAGGCATCGTCGATCAGCCGACGCTGGCAATGATCGGCGACAATACAGACGCGCGAAGCAATCCGGAGGTCGTTGCGCCGCTTAACAAGCTGAAAGCCATGATGGGCGGCGCGGACGAGGAAACAAAGGCGCTGCTGCGCAGGATTATCGAATTGCTCGAACGCCTTCAGCTTACGGTTAGAATCGGCGACGATACGGTCGCCAGCGCCGCCGTGCGCGGGATTAACGCAATAACCCGCATGACCGGCGATTGTCCAATTCTCGTGTGAGGTGACGCGGTGATACTGAAAATAGAAAATCTTGATGCGTCCAGCTTACTATCGGGCTATAAGGTGAGCTATGAAACGCTCCTATCGAGCAAAAGCGGACGCAACGCCAGAGGAAACAACACAGTCGAAATCATCAACAGAAAATACAAGATAAGCTGTTCCTTCGGGCCGATGACGCAGGCGCAGATGCAAAGCTTTTTGTCGGCGGTACAGGCGTATGTGCTGTCGGTGCAGTTTTTTGATCCGCGATCGGGAACGATGAAAACGATACGCGCCTACACCGGCACGCCGGAACCGGAGACGTACTATGCCGACGGCACCGGTACGATGTACAAGCCGTTTAATCTGAACTTCATTGAGCTTTAAGGCGCAGAGGGGAGGAATATGCAGTGTACGAGGTATCGCAGGAGTGGAGCACTGGAATTACGGCGGACGCCCGCGATATTCGGGCAAGGATTGTTTTGGACGGTTCCACGGTGCTTACGGACGATGAGGAAATCGTCAGCATCAAAATAATTCGGGCGTGTAATACAGAAAGCCGGTTTTTCGGCAATGCGATCTCATCTCAAATGGAAGTCCTGATATATGAAAGCGTCAAAACAGAGAGCATTGCCGCCGGTATGGCCGTACAGGCCTTCTTTTCGCTTGCAAACGCGCCGTCCGAGCAGGTTCCGGCTGTTCCCATGCGAATCAGCAAAGCGGAGCGCGATCCGGACGCTGGTACGGTTAAGCTTACGGCATACGACGCTTTATATGAGGCGGATGCATACGCTGCGGATCAGATTTCCGGTATTGCGTATCCTTTGTCTCTATCGGATTACGCGGCGGCGGCAGCCGGAGTATTTGGGATAACGCTGGCGGATACCACATGGTATCATGCAGGTTTAGAGTTGTCTGCGCCGCCGAACCTGTCCGGCTCGGAAACGGTCAGAGAGGTAATCGCGCGGATCGCGGAGGCCGCTTTCTGCAACGCAGTGATTGACCGCGCCGGACGCCTTGCGTTTACGGATATGCGGGGAAAAGACGCGGTGCCGTATACGATTGACGCAGAGCAGTATTACGAATGTACGATAGGCGAGGAAAGCGGACCGTATAATACGCTCGTGCTTGCCCGTCTTCCGCAGGAGGATAATATTTACCGCGAGGACGAAGAAGCCGTTGCCGCCGACGGGCGGAAAGAGATCAAAATTGCGGACAATCCGTTTTTGGACAGTATCAGAGACGATGTAATAGACGAAATGCTGACAGCGGTTGATGGTGTGCGGTTTTATGCAGTGAAGATGGAATGGCGCGGAAATCCGGCTCTCGACATGGGAGACAGGATTATGATGGCCTCAGCGGAGGAAGAGCAGTACGGCACGTTCTATGGGTCGGAAACGCTTTCTTACGACGGCGGCTTGCGGTGCACGGGTGAGACGCTGGCGCTGACGGAAACCGAAACGGCATACAAGAAGGCCTCCAGCATAAAAGATACCATACGGCGCACAGAACTTGCCGTCGATAAAGTAAATGGTGAAATCGCTGGGATCGCGGAGCGGGTAGATACGGAGATTACTGCTGTCGGCGAGCAGATAGAAACAGTACGAGCGGAATTTTCCGCAACGGCAAATGAAATAACCCAGCAGGTATCCAATCAGAGCGAGCAGATTGACAGAATAAGCGGAAATGTGGAATCTGTTGAAGAACAGCTTGCCTCACTCTCGGTCACGGTGGACGGGGTATCGGCACAGACGCAGCACCGCGGCGGAGCGAACCTGCTGAAAGGCACGGCGGCGTATGGTCTGGATAACTGGGAGGCGGATGAGGGAGTATCTTTATCGCGCGGCGGCGCATACGCTTCGGATGTGCGGCAGCATTCCGCAGCAGGCGGCGGTTTCGTGCTGCCAACCGGCACGCGCCTCGCGCAGACCGTAACCACGATCCCAGACGGGCAGTACTGCTGGATGCTCCGGTATAAGCTGACCGGCTCCGGCGCGCAGGCGGGCGCCGTTACGGTTGGCGCGGCGGAAACAGCCCTCCCGCCGGTATCCGAATGGACGCAGGTACGGGGGAACCTTACTGCATCCGGCACGGCGATGGATTTTGCGGTCGAATGCACAGCCGGCACGCTGCTCATCGCCGATATGATCCTCATGCCAGGGCTTGAGGTATCGGACTGGCAGCAGGCTCAAAATGAGATCATGACGGACGGCATGACCTTTGCAAACGGCGTGCTGTCCATCGGAGCCGGCGGAGAAAAGCTGTCCACCCGCATTGATAACGCCTCCTTCGCCGTCAAAAACAACGCGGCAAACAAGTATGAGGCCTTCTTTGACGAGAACGGATCGGAATTCGGGAAAACCACGGTAAGAGGCTCTCTGACGGTAGATCCGGAAGCACGTGCAAAGGGGCTGGTCACCACGCCGGACGGCACGGGGCACGTCTTTCTTACGGTCAATGATTAAGGAGGACGCCCATGGCACAAAGTGGAAGAATAAACGGAAGCTGTACGGGCAGCAGCGGAAGCAAATACAGCTTCTGGATCGACTGGGAGGAGAGCAATGTCTCGCAGTCCAACAACAGCTCTAAGGTTACTTTTTATCTGCGCGTAAAGCGGAACGACGGCGTGACAAGCTCCGCGTGGAATTTAAACAGAAAGCCGTCCGTTACGCTGAAAATCGACGGGCAGGCGGTGACGCTTGACAGCCTCGACTATATCGACACGCGGAACAATGCGACCTGCACCTTTGGTGTGTACTACACCACCCGCACGCATGGCGACAACGGCGCAAAAAGTCTGTCGGTGTCCGCGTCCTTTACGATGTACGACACGCCGACACTGACCGGCGGCTCCCTGTCCGGTACGGCGGAGCTTACGACGATACTCAGGCAGTCGTCCTTTAAAAGCGTGCCGGAAATCACGATCGGTCAGGCGGCTGTGGTCACGATCAGCGCGCCGGTATCAACCTGGACGCACACACTCAAGCTGGTATTCGGCAGCGTAACCATCACAAAGAACCTGGCCGCAGGCGTATCCTCCGTCACGCTGACAGCAGCGGAGACGACGCAGCTTGCCGCCGCCATACCGAGCGCAAACGAAGGAAAAGGCACGATGACGCTGACAAACAGTGTCGGCGTGTCTACGAATGCGGCCTTTACGGCGCGTATCGACGTATCCGCTGCGTCGCCTGTATGGAGTGGAACGTTTACCTTCGCGGACATAACTCACGCATCGGTCACCGGCGACAATCAAAAAATCATCTCCGGTATCTCGGACATTCGGATCACCATACCAGCCGCTGCGGCGTCCGCGCAGCAGTCAGCAGGGATGACAAAGTATATCGCCTCCTGCGGCGATGTGACCGGTTCTGCGGCGTACAGCGCGGCCCAAACGGTGACCATCACATTAAAGGACGTATCCACTGCGCAGATCACTGTGGCGGCGGTGGACAGCCGTGGGAATCAAACAGTAGCCGTCAAAACGGCAGAGGTCATTCCCTACACGCCGCCGGTCATCCGGTCGCTTACCGCACGCCGCGTCAACGGCAGCACAGCAGAGGTCGTGCTGGACCTTACCGCATCAATCTACGCCGATCTCATCGGTACGACGGCCAATGCGGTACAGTCACTGTCTTATACGTATACGCCGGACGGCGGGGAGACGTCGGAAGCGATCCAGCTCACACCGACCGTATCCGGCGGCACGGTGCGGTTTAATGCTTCGATACAGGGCGATCTCGGCACGGGCGGCTTTACCGTTAAAAACAGCTATATCATCACAGTCACACTGACGGACAAGCTGTCCAGCACGGCGCTGTCTGTGCCATTGAATTCCGGCATCGTCATTCTGGATCTGTACCGAAGCGGGGATACCTACGGCGTCGGCATCGGCGCGCTGTACGATCCGGCGGTTTCATCAAGGCTGCAAATAGACGGAAAGGGCCTTGTCGATCTGATTTATCCGGTGGGTTCCATCTATATGTCTGCCGTGGACACAAACCCCAGCACATATTTAGGCGGCACATGGGTTTCGTGGGGGAAAGGTCGCGTGCCGGTCGGCGTTGATGAGGATCAGGCGGAATTTGCGTCCGCAGAAAAGACCGGCGGCGAGAAAACACATACGCTCACGACAAACGAAATGCCATCGCACCGGCACTATCTGAACAATCCAAATGCAGCCGGCTCGACAGTGAACTATACGATAACCTACGCGCCGAGTTCAAAAGGCCTTGCCGGTACGCTTCAAACTGCGGCGGCGGGCGGCGGCGCGGCGCATAACAATATGCCGCCGTATATCACATGCTATATGTGGAAGCGGACAGCATAGGGGGGTGTGAAACAATGCCGGTGGAAATCATCACATCCCTCATCGCTTGAAAGTAAATAATTGAAAGGAAGAAAGACAATGAAAGAAAACATCATCAAAGGGACTGTATCTGCTGCGCTTGCTGCGATGAGCGCATACTGCGGAGAACTTATCATTCCAATAGCAGTGCTGCTTGCCGCCATGATAGCAGACTACATATCCGGCATGGCCAAAGCGTGGACAAGTGCACAACTTTCCAGCCGCGTGGGGATCATCGGGATCGTAAAAAAGCTGTCCTACCTCCTGATCGTCTGCGCCGGTATGGGGGTGGATTGGGTGATAGCCACAGCTTCATCCGCCGCTGGCATTGATTTAGGCGTCACTTACTTTGTCGGATTACTGGTAATAATATGGCTCGTCATCAATGAGCTTTTGTCGATCGTAGAAAATGTGGCGGCAATGGGCGTTAATGTACCGGGCTTTTTGCTCAAACTGATTGCCCGCCTGAAAAGCCACGTTGAAGAGAAGGCCGATACGGGAGCAGACGGCGATGACGCTTGAATTCAAGGTCACAGGGCAGCATATCGCGTGGATAAACAATACGGAGCATGTTGTCGCGGACAGTCGGAATTACGTAAAAGCGAAATTTACATTTTCGGAGGAATGGACATACCCTGTAACGGCGCTGTTTAAGGGCAGGTGTAAGACCGTCCCTGTCCTGCTTGCGCAGGATGGAGAGGAAATCACGGTGCCGCCAGAGGCTCTCAAAGCGCCCCTTATGCTCGTGTCCTGCTACTGCGGGGATCTCATCACGGCTGACAGCGCAAGGGTCAAGATTGATCCGTCCGGTTATACGGAAAGCCCCGAGCCGTCTGATCCGGAAGCGTCGTCCTATTACAGCCAGATGATCGCTTACATCGATCAGATTAACGCCTTGATCGGGGAGGATGCGGAGGCAAGGGATACGCTGACCAAGCTGCAAGACGTGATAGATAAGGCACAGTCGGCGACTGCTCTGCCGGATCAGACCGTAATCGGTCAGATGGACGCTTTGATCGATCAGTATATATCGAATGAGGATGTGGCGGCGTATCAGATTTTAGAAGGAACGATTCGAAAAATAAAAAGTGACTGCAAGGTATTGAAGAAAAGCATTTTTCAAGGCGTAGAAAGTCTTACGGAAGCCTATCTCCCAGAGTGCACTGGTATAGGATCGATGGCTTTTCAAGACTGCCTCTCCATACAGAGGATATATGCTCCTAAGCTGCTATCCATAGGAGCGAATGCGATTCACAGTGAAAAAAGAATAGAGACATTTTCGTGCTTATACGCGCCGTTTCTTGAGGATGTAGACAATTCGGCGTTTAAATTCAACGTAAATTTGAAAAAACTTGACACACATCTTAAGATGATCAGATCATATGCATTTAGCTATTCAAGTGTATCGACGCTGATCATACGGAGCGCTGACGTATGTACGCTTCAGTCAACGAGCGGATTTTCAAACGATCCGGTATCAAAGAAAACTGGATATGTATATGTCCCGCGCGCTCTGATTGATGACTACAAAACAGCCACAAATTGGACCGTTTATGCCGATCAAATCCGTGCGATAGAGGATTATCCGGATATATGCGCACCGGAAGAATGGGAGGACTGATATATGCTTTATACAGAGACCGTGACCATAGGCAGTAGGCAGTACCGCCGCACCTACAGCGATACATACAAAATCGCCCGTGACGGTATCGAGTACGACGAAGCAATTGATCCGATCGACACGGAGCGGACATACACGGAAACGGACACGCCTAAAACAGAAACGGAGGAACAGTTATGACAAAAATCATCGACGTATCGGAGTATCAGCCGAATATTGACTATGCAAAGGTGAAAGCGGCAGGTATCGGCGGCGCAATTCTGCGCTGCGGTTATACCGGATGGGGCAGCTCTCACAGCCTGAACGCGGACAAGCGCTTTGAAGCGCACTATGCGGGCTTTCAGGCCGCGGGCGTGCCGGTCGGAGCGTACTACTACAGTACAGCGGACACAGTAGACTTCGCCA
>UQQY01000021.1 GCA_900543295.1 uncultured Oscillospiraceae bacterium
CCACGCCGTATTTCTGCAAATGGCTCTGTCCGGCAGGCACACTTGGCGGCGCGCTGCCACTGATGGCGCTCAACCCATCCATGCGCGCCCTGGCAGGCTTCCTCTTCAGCTGGAAGTTCGCCATCATGCTCTTGATCCTTCTGGCAGCAATGACGATCTCTCGCCCATTCTGCCGTTATCTCTGTCCGCTGGGCGCATTTTATGCACTGCTTAACAAGGTATCGCTTTTCGGAATGAAGGTAGATAAACACAAATGCGTTTCCTGCGGAAAATGCGCAAAGGCGTGCAAGATGGACGTGGATGTAACCAAAGCACCCAACCACACCGAATGCATCCGCTGCGGCATGTGCGTCCGTGCCTGCCCCACCAAGGCCGTAAGCTTCCGCTATGGCTTCGGCAACGGAAAAGAAACAGATCGACCCGCAGAAAAGACAGAAACACCAAAACAAATATCCGATACTGAAAAGGAGTAAACACTATGAAAACAACAAGAATTTTAACAGTATTGACCGCATTCCTGCTGATATTCGGCCTTGCCGCCTGCGGCACGGGCAAAGACAACGGGAAAAGCAACGGAAACAAAAAGGCTGAAATTGCCGACCTGATGGCAAAGGAGCCGGGTACGAAGGACGAAGCAACCGAGCTTCATCAAAAACTGATGGAGCAGGAAAATGCCATTCTTTCCGAAAACAGCGAGCTCTGGGAGAAAGTATTCCTATCTGCCAATAAAGGTATGGCGATGATTGAGGACGGAGGAAACTACGGCGATTTCCTGCTTAAAACGATCGACGGCGCCAAGAGCCAGTTCAAAGCGGATGAGCTGAAGCTGCTTAACGAAGGTGCCGAACAGATTCGTAAGATTGAGGGAAAGCTGACGGTTCTTGAGCAAAAGTTCCCCGGCTGCGGAAAAAAGCCGTCCGACGGTGATATGAGCGTTCCGGCAGAGAACGGCAAACCGACAGAAAAAGGCGATCTTTTGAAATTCCCCGCATTTGACGGTAAGGATCTTGACGGAAACGAAGTGAAGAGCAGCACGCTGTTCGCGGGAAACACCGTCACCGTAGTAAACTTCTGGTTTACCACCTGCAGCCCCTGCGTGGGTGAGCTTGCCGATCTGGAAGCACTGAACAAACAGCTTGCCGAAAAAGGCGGTGCAGTGGTCGGAATCAACTCGTTCACTCTTGACGGAGATAAAACGGCGATAAGCGATGCAAAGGATATTCTGACAAAGAAGGGCGTATCCTACAAAAACATTTGGTTTGATTCAAAAAGCGAGGCCGGGAAACTCACCTCCGGACTGTACTCGTATCCAACAACATATGTTGTTGACAAGAACGGTAACATCGTAGGCGATCCGATCACGGGCGCCATCACGGGGAAAAAGCAGTCGGAGAAGCTGAACGAGCTTATCGACCAAGCTATTGCAAACAGCAAGGGGTAAGTCGGCTGAATACCCGCTTATATATGCCCTCTGCGGATTTTTCCGCGGAGGGCTGTATTTTTCCTCTTTCGGATCCGATTCAGACGCCAAAGCAAGGCCCGACCGGAAACAGGTGACAGATTCAACCGAAGTCAATCTGGTCGTGCAGCGGCAGTCCTGTCCGATTTCGGATTTGCACGGCGGAGATACTGCATCATATGATTTACGGCGAACCGCCTCTCAGCATGATAACGGAAGCTGCCAAAGGACAAAGGCAGCCGGCGGAACATGAGCCGTAAAGTGCTCGTCCGGACAATGCCGTTATGTACGCCTTCTCCGTTATCCCAAGGTCTGAGCTTAATCAATTTGATGTGTTGAAGGACGAAACATTCGTCGGAGTAAAGTATACTGCGAAACGAACCCATCCGAACGGCTTTGAACATATGCTGGCTGTAATGGAGCAAGCAGTCGTGACTCCGGTAACAAATTACTTACTAAGCACATCTCCATACTGGATATGGCGATGTCGCATATGATTCCTTGCCGGGATTGCTAAAATGCACTCAAGCTAAAGAGATTCCGAACTTGCCGCACGATCTGTCTTTATGGACATCCTGGATACACCGCCAACCTTTCTGCCATCATACAGAATCCGATATGTCTCGCTGTCGGGTGCATCAATGCTTTGCTCAATCGTTGCACGGGAAATGATTTCGCCGTCCTCCTCAAAATGATCGTCCCGCAGCCCGAATTCTTCAATCACACCATACTTGAAAGACTCCTGATTATCAAAAATGAACTGCTCACGATCTTCCGCTTCCAGCGGGGCAAGGGTTACTTTTGTGTTTTTCATAATTCCCTCCGAAAAATAAAAATACCCGGTCATTACAAAGTAATAACCGAGCGCACTCGACACCTAATCCGGTATGCGGCCTGCAAGGCTTGCACCTTACGATCCCCGAGCGTTACGACGCTCTACCTCCGGTGACATAAATATGAATCAGCCGAGTCCCGGAATAACCGGGATCCGGCTGACTGTTTGGTTGGGGTAGCTGGATTCGAACCAGCGGAATGCAGGAGTCAAAGTCCTGTGCCTTACCGCTTGGCGATACCCCATTAAACATAGTGGGGTGGATAATGAGACTCGAACTCACGGCCTCCAGAGTCACAATCTGGCGCTCTAACCAACTGAGCTATATCCACCATATGAAAATTGGCACGCCCAACAGGATTCGAACCTGTGGCCTACTGCTTAGAAGGCAGTTGCTCTATCCAGCTGAGCTATGGGCGCACATAAAGGAGCATCGCCGCACGGCAAGTCCAAAACCTGTCGCTGCAAAATGGAGCGGGTGATGGGAATCGAACCCACGCGACCAGCTTGGAAGGCTGGAATTCTACCATTGAACTACACCCGCAAAAATCAGTCGCTTCATCAGCGACGAGACATAGTATATCAAATTTCTGGTTTTGTGTCAACCCCTTTTTTCAAAAGCAAAGCATTTTCTCTTGCAGAGCAAAAGGAATTGAAAGTAAAGATGCAATATGATATAATATAAACGCTTTAATATATGAGCTGCATCCAGACAGCAGAACGATGCCGCAGAATTTCTGAAATCTCAGGCAGCGTATGAAAAACGACCTGCCTTGATGGCAATATAAAAGTAAAAAGAAACGGAATGGTGATTCTGAATGAAAGTACGTAAGGCGATTATTCCGGCAGCAGGGCTTGGCACCCGCGTGCTGCCCGCAACCAAGGCAATGCCGAAGGAAATGCTTCCGATTGTCGATAAACCGGCAATTCAGTACATCGTCGAAGAGGCGGTGAAAAGTGGAATTGAGGACATCTGTATCATTACAAGCCGCGGAAAAGGCATCATGGAGGATCATTTCGATCGCGCTGGAGGAACGCTTGCTTGCGGCCGGTAAGCAGGCAATGTACGACGAGATGGTGAGCATCGCCAGTCTCGCCAACATTACGTTTATCCGCCAGAAGGAGACCAAAGGCTTGGGTCATGCGGTCTATTGTGCGCGTTCTTTTGTTGGGGACGAGCCGTTTGCCGTTTTGTACGGCGACGATGTTATTATCGGCGAGGATCCGGTTTGCGTCCAGTTGATTCGCGCATATGAAGAGTATGGGCTCGGCTGCGTTGGCATAAAAGAGGTCGCCATGCAGGATATTTTCAAATATTCCTCAATGAAGACGGAGGCCCTTCACGATAACCTGTATCGGGTAACGGACATGATTGAAAAGCCGAAAAAGGAAAGCGAGGTCTTTTCGCTGTTCTCTATTCTCGGGCGCTGCGTGCTGCCGCCTAAAATTTTTGGCATTCTTGAAACGCTTCCGAAAGGCGCCGGCGGCGAATATCAGCTTACCGATGCAATGAAAATCCTTGCGCGCGAAGAGGGAATGATCGGCGTGGATTTTGTCGGTACGCGTTACGATATGGGCAATAAGCTCGGTGTGCTGAAAGCGATCGTTGAGGTCGGTTTAAAGCATCCGGAGGTTGGCGAAAGCTTTAAAGTGTATCTTTCTGAAATTGCAAAAACGCTTTAAACGGTTGTATCATATGCGGAAAAACCGCCGTCTGACATTTTTCAGACGGCGGTTTGCTATATCTGTTGTTTTGGCGTCAGAATTCGGAGAAGTCCTTTACTCCTTTTCCGGAATCAGAACAAAATGCATCCGAAATTCCGTTTCATTCATGCGGTATTTTTCCGGCAGTTCCGGACCGCAGCTGTTGGAACCGGCGCCGCTCATGGCATAGTCGAGCGTCAGCACAGTCTTTCCGGCTGGAACAAGCTCGCAGTTGTGCGCGGCGCGCTCCAGCTCTTCACGGGTATACGGGGAGACGTTGAAGCTGAACGGCTTATCGGAAACCGCTGTCAGAGAAACGATACCGTCAGAAAGCGCCGCATACTCCGCTGCATAGTGCGAGCCGTTTTCCTGCGGGAAGATATAGTCTTCATGCATCTCGCACACCTTTGCTTCGAAACGATCCCGATAGGAACCGGTGTGTTTATCGATATAACTTTCCTGCGGACCGTAGGCGAAGTAGGTGCAGTGTGAAAACGAGCTGTCGAGCAGAAAACGCAGGCCAAAGCGGGGAAGCCATGAAACGGTGCCGCGCTTTTTTACATCCGCTTCAACCGAGACGGCGCCGCTGTTGTAAACCGTCCAAACGGTTTCTGCTTCCGCAAGGTTGGCGCGTGAAATCACGCAGAAGGACATAGGGCAGAAAATCCGAATGCCTTCGGAAAAACGCTCCGTGCGGATTGGATAGGTATAGGGGAGGACGCGGTCAAAGCCCTCTTCCTTCCAGCGCGCCTTGATATTGCGGTCGTTGTCTGTGGGCGCACGGTAGAAGTCATAGCATGCCGGCGTGTCAAACAAAACGGATCCTTCGTATTCCATATAGGAGAGCGTGCCCGCCTCCTTGCAGAAGCGATAGGTAAAGGTCCCGCCCTTGAGCGTAACCTGCTCGCAGTCTTCTTCAAGCTGAATGGTTTTGCCGTCCTGCGCAAAGCAGAGAGCCGCTTTCTCCGTAGAGCAGTCGAACTGTTCAAAGCCCAGCTCATGCCCAGCGCCCACCAGCTCGGCCGCATGCTTTGCATGCATGGTGAATTTCAGATAGACGCGCGCGCCTTTTATCTCAGGCAGCTCAAAAGGAAGCGGAACCGTTTCGCCGGGCGCGGCGTGAATCGTTTCAATTGTTCCGGAGTCTATGACCATACCGTCGCGCTTTAACTCCCATTTTAGGTACAGCGCATCGGCAAGATCGGTAAAGCAAAGCTTGTTTTCAATATAAAATGCATCGTCTTTTTTCTGTATATGCGCCGGACGCGCCGCGTTTTTAAGCTCCAGCAGTCCTGTGTGCGGCGTTCTGTCCGGATAGACAAGTCCGTCCATGCAGAAATTTCCATCGTGCGGAAATTCGCCGAAATCTCCTCCGTAGCCATAGAATTTTTTCCCGTTTTTCTCGCCGAGCAAAACCGAGTGGTCGCACCATTCCCATACAAACGCACCGCAGAAATCGTCATGGCTGTAAATCAGGTCGTAATATTCGTCAATACTGCCGGGGCCGTTTCCCATAGCGTGGCAGAATTCGCACAGAATCAGCGGACGGCTTTCCTTTTCCCGGCGGAAAAAGGCGTCGATCCATTCAAAAGAAGGATACATGACGCTTTCAAAATCAATGCCTTCAAAAGTTTCGGTAGCCTCCGTCTCTTTTGGCGGATTGGTGGATTCATAGTGAATCGGGCGGGTGGAATCCATTTCCCTGATCCGTTTAATACCCTGCTTAAAGCAGCAGCCAAAGCCGCTTTCGTTGCCAAGCGACCAGATCACCACGCTCGGACGGTTTATATCGCGGGAGACAAGCCGTTCCAAACGGTCAACCACCGTAAGCTCCCAGTCCGGATTGTCGGAGAGCTGCGCATAGCCGTATGCATCGTATTCCGCAGTTGTGTTGACCTGACCGTGCGCCTCAATGTCGCATTCATCGATGACGTAAAAGCCATACCGGTCGCAAAGCTGATAGAATTCCGGACAATTTGGATAGTGCGAGGTGCGGATTGCATTGATGTTGTGTTCCTTCATCGTCTGCATGTCATGCCGAATTTGCTCTATCGAGGCGACATATCCGGTTTCCGCATAACTGTCGTGCCGGTTTATCCCCTTGAATTTCACCTTTTTGCCGTTGAGCCATACAATTTTGTCCCTGACTGTGATTTCCCTGATGCCGACAAATTCCGTTATCCGTTCGTCTTCCGTATCGATCGTCAGCCGGTAGAGGTAGGGCGTCTCCGCATTCCAAAGCCTTGCGTTTTCCACGTCAAAGCTAATGCTTTCGCCGGTAAGTTCCGCCTCATGCAGCACACGTCCTTCCGCGTCGGCAAAAGAAATGCGTTTTAACAGGTTTTCTTTGCCGTCGTCAAATAAAACGGCAACCATCGCGCCCTGTTCAGTCAGAAGCGTTTTGACGCGATAATCCCGGATATGCTTAGCCGGACGGGTGAGCAGGTATACGTCGCGGAAAATACCCGTCATGCGCAGCTTATCCTGATCCTCGAAATAGGTGCCGTCGCACCACTTTAACACCACGACGGAAAGTTCGTTTTCCCCGTCCTTTACATAAGCGGTAACGTCGTATTCCGCGGTGGAGTGTGAAACCTGGCTGTAGCCGGCAAACTGACCGTTTATATAGACATAATGACAGGAATCGACGCCTTCAAAATTCAGAAAATACCGCTCGTTATTCCGCTTGTGCAGAGCAAAGATCCGGCGATAAAGGCCGCAGGGATTTCTTTTCGGGACATACGGCGGGTTAAAGGGAATCGGGTACTGTACGTTTGTATACTGATGCGCGTCGTAGCCCTTCATCTGCCAGTTCGACGGCACTTCGATCGTATTGAAGCTGTCCGGCGCCATGGTGAACTGACGGACTGAATCAAAATAGTGAAACTGCCACACGCCATTGAGCATCAGCACGCGGCGGTTATCCGTTTTTCCTTCAGCCGGAGTCTTAGGATCACACGGAATGTAGTAGGCGCGATTGGGCATTGTGCCTTTGCGGACCGTTGTCAGGTCCTCGTAAAACGGGTAAAGCATGTTGATTCCTCCTGTGTGAAAACACAATTATGATACTTTCGATTATAAAAAAGAAAAGCCGGACTGTCAATCGAAAAAGCAGGGGCGGAAAAGAAATCGTTCTGTTTCGGTAAGGATGCAGAAAAAATGGGGATTCGGGAGGAAAAGGATTTGCTTTAAAGGCACTGGTATGGTATACTAAAACCAATTGTTGATAGAATATTTGGAGGAGATCAAATGCTTTCTGACATTAAAATTGCGCAGCAGGCGCAGATGAAGCCGATTGCAGAGATTGCGGCGGCGCTCGGCATTGACGAATCGTACGTTGAGCCGTATGGAAAGTATAAATGCAAGCTCAGCCAGGAGCTGTACCGCTCGCTCGCGGACAAGCCCGACGGGAAGCTGATTTTGGTTACCGCGATCAATCCTACGCCTGCCGGCGAGGGCAAGACCACGACCTCGGTCGGTCTCGGCGATGCGATGGAGCTGATTGGAAGAAAAACGGTCATTGCCCTGCGTGAGCCTTCTCTCGGTCCGGTGTTTGGCATTAAGGGCGGCGCGGCCGGCGGCGGTTATGCGCAGGTTGTGCCGATGGAGGACATCAATCTGCACTTTACCGGCGATATGCACGCTATCACGGCGGCAAACAACCTCTTGTCCGCGCTGATCGACAATCATTTGCAGCAGGGAAATGAGCTTGGCATCGATCCCCGCCGCATTCTGTTCAAGCGTTGTCTTGATATGAACGATCGGGCGCTGCGCTTTGTAAATGTCGGCCTTGGCGGAAAGATGAACGGTGTCCCGCGGGAAGAGGGCTTCCAGATTACCGTCGCAACGGAGATTATGGCGATTCTCTGTCTGGCAGCCGATTTGTCTGATTTGAAGGAGCGTCTTGCCTCTATCCTGATCGGCTATACATATGACAACCGGCCGGTATATGCCAGAGATTTAAAGGCGCAGGGCGCGATGACGACGCTGTTAAAGGATGCGCTGAAACCCAACTTGGTGCAGACGCTTAAAAATACGCCGGTAATCATGCATGGCGGTCCGTTTGCCAATATTGCGCACGGCTGCAATTCCATTATTGCAACAAGACTTGCGCTCAAGCTCGCAGATTATACCATTACAGAGGCTGGCTTCGGTTCCGATCTCGGCGCAGAGAAATTTCTGGATATCAAATGCCGTGTGGGCAATCTCAGGCCGTCCTGTATTGTCATTGTCGCAACCATCCGCGCGCTCAAATATAACGGCGGCGTCCCGAAGGCAGAGCTTGCGGCTGAAAATCTGGATGCGCTTGAAAAGGGTATTGTCAATCTTGGCGCGCATATCGATAATATGCGCCTGTACGGTGTGCCGGTGGTTGTTGCAATCAATCATTTTGATACCGATACCGACGCCGAAGTGGCATTTGTCTCCAATTACTGCGATAAAAAGGGCGTTCCGCACGCTTTTTCCGAGGTGTTTGCAAAGGGCGGTGCCGGCGGCGTAGAGCTTGCCGAAGCAGTGTGCCGCGCGATCGATGAAAACGATACGGCTTCCGCCTTCGCGCCGATTTACGATGTGGAGGATTCCATCGAAAAGAAGTTTGAAACCATTGCGAAAAAGATTTATCATGCAGGGAGCGTGTCCTATGCCCCCTCTGCTGTTAAGGCGATCCGCGATATTGAGGCGCTCGGTTTGGATAAGCTTCCGGTCTGTGTTGCCAAAACGCAGTATTCGCTCTCAGACGATCCAAAGCTTCTGGGCGCGCCGGAGGGCTTTACCATAACGGTAAAGGATGTCCGTGTCAGCGCGGGCGCGCGTTTTATCGTCGTATATACCGGCGCGATTATGACAATGCCGGGACTTCCGAAGCTTCCGGCAGCCCAGCGCATTGACGTAGATGAAAACGGCGTGATTGACGGTTTGTTCTGATTTGCAGTTCTTTTAAACAGGGAAGGAGCCAAAATGCATTCGTTGCTTGAAAAGACGAGGGGGTTTATCAAATCGCTGGACGCGGTCACGTTGGGTATCTGCCTGATCTGCTCCGCCATCAGTATGAGCTGCCTGTTTTCTTTTTATTATAATGGACAGCGGCAGCTCAAGGTTCTGATCGTGCAGGGCGCGGCGATTTTATTGGGGCTTATTGTGGCGTTGTTTCTTTCCGTCATCGATTATGAGGCGATGATGAAGCTGTGGAAGCTGCATGCGCCGCTTGCTGTGGGGCTTGTCTTGCTCACTTTTGTCATCGGCGTTGCGCCAAATCCGGACGCGCCGACGGATCGTGCGTGGCTGAGCCTTGGTATTACGACGTTTCAGCCGTCTGAGCTTTTGAAGCTTTCGTTTATCCTGACCTTTTCCATGCACCTTTCCCATGTCGGAGAGAGAATCAATCATTTAAAAGAATTCTCGCTTTTGTGTCTGCACGCGCTGTTTCCGGTCGCATTGATTATTGTGCAGAGCGATTACGGAACGGCTATGGTCTTTTTAATGATCTTTCTGGTTATGATGTTTACGGCAGGGCTTTCGCTGCGGCTTATTGCAGTTGGCTTTGTCGGGCTTGCGGCGCTTGCGCCGCTTGTATGGCGGTTTCTTCTTCCGGACTTTCTAAAGGAGCGGTTCCTTGCCGCACAGCATCCCGAGCAGTATTTAAGCGGTACGGGGAAGGGCTGGCAGCAATACCTTGGACGAAATGCTTTGGGTTCCGGTCTTCTTTCGGGCAGAGGGCTTTTTTCAAACAGCAATCTCGTCTCCGTGCCGGAGGCGCACAATGATTTTATTTTTTCCTATATTGGACAGACAATGGGATTTGTCGGATGTATTCTGACCCTGTTGCTTCTTACGGCGTTATGTGTTAGAATATTGATGGTTGCAAGAATGTCTAAGGATGTAGCGGGTATGCTGATCTGCTCGGGCGTTTTTGCCATGCTGTTTTTTCAGATTGTCGTCAATATCGGAATGGTGCTCTGCATTCTGCCGGTTGTCGGTGTTACGCTTCCGTTTTTCAGCGCAGGCGGCACCTCGGCGGTTGTCAGTTATATGGCCATTGGATTGGTGCTGAGTGTTTATCGAAAAAACAAGAAAACGCTGATGTTTGATTAGGAGGAGCTATGCGGGTAATAACCGGTACGGCGCGCGGGCGTGCTTTGACAGCCGTTGAGGGAATGGATGTCCGTCCCACGACGGAAAAGGTTAAAGAGGCGGTTTTCAGCGCCATACAATTTGAAGTAGAGGGCGCGCGGGTGCTCGACTTGTTCTGCGGCTCCGGTCAGATGGGAATTGAAGCGCTGTCCCGCGGCGCGTCGTTTTGCGTTTTCGTGGATAATGCGCGCCGTTCTCAGGATGTAACGAAAAAGAATCTGTCCGCATCCGGTCTGTTTTCTTCTGCAAGGGTAGCGGCGATGGATTATCAGGATTTCCTTCGCACTACGAAGGATCGTTTTGATATTGTTTTTTTGGATCCGCCGTACTCTAAAGGTCATGTACAAGCGGCGCTCCTGCTTTTGCCGGATATTATGACGGATTCCGGCGTAATATTGTGCGAGCATGAACATTCGGACAAGCTTCCCGAGGAGGCGGGGGCGTTTGTTCGAACAAAGGAATACCGGTACGGCAGGATTTCGGTTTCGGCGTATCGAAAAAAAGAAAGCCGTTAAAGGCTTTTGGAGGATCGGAAACAAGATGAGAATTGCGGTTTGTCCCGGCAGCTTTGATCCGGTGACGAAAGGGCATTTGGATATTATAACGCGTGCCTGCGGTCTGTTTGATCGTGTAATTGTGGCGGTCAGCGTGAATGCGGATAAATCTCCAAGCTTTACATTTGAGGAGCGTGTGGCGCTGATTCAGGCGTGTACCGCGCACTTGCCCAATCTGGAGGTTGACGTTATGAACGAGCTGCTCGCCAATTATGTGCGGCGGGTCGGAGCCTGCGCCATTGTCAAAGGACTGCGCGCAGTTTCCGATTTTGAATATGAATTTCAGATGGCGCTTGCGAATAAAAAGCTCAATCCCGATGCGGAAACGGTGTTTTTGACGACACGTCATCAGAATATGTACTTAAGCTCAAGCTTGGTAAAGCAGATTGCCGGCTTTGGCGGAGATATCAGCGATTTTGTTCCGGCGGAAATTTTAGACGTCGTAAAAAAGCGCTTTGACCGCGATACGGAAAATCAGGGAGGTATGTAAGGATGACAATACGTGAAAATCTCGATTTGATTGACGACATTCTGGACACGGCTTTATCGGTGCCGCTTTCCAGAGGGAAAAGCATTGTGGATATTGATAAAATCCGCGATGCGCTTGACGACATTCGTCTGAACATGCCGTCTGAATTAAAACAGGCAAAAATGATTGTCGAGGACCGCAAGACCATTATCGACGATGCGCGCAAGGAAGCGGATTCCATTGTGAAGATTGCAGAGGAGCGCGCAAAAAAGCTGGTTGATACAAGCGAAATCGTGAAACAGAGCCAGGAGCGCGCCAAGGAGATTATTACGCAGACCAATACGCAAAACCGCGAACTCAAACGCGCTGCAAACGAGTATGTGGAAACCATGCTCAAGAAAGCGGAAGAACTGCTTGCCAATTCGCTGCAGGAATTAAAGGCAACCAGACAGGCGGTACGCGCGCCCCGTCCGGGCAGCGCGCCTGCGGCGGCGGCTTCCGAACAGCAGCCGAGTGTGCAGAAAAAAGCGGAGGAATCCAGGGAATAAATTAAATTTTTCTTTTTATATCAGTAAACCCCCGGCATTTGCCGGGGGTTTACTGATATATCTATGGACGTCAGGTATCCGTTTACTGCCGCATCCTTCTGTAAAATAAAAATACGGCTGCAGCGGCAAAAAGCGTCGTATATAAAAGAAGAACCAGCAGATGAGGCCAAACTGCGCCGTAATCTCCGGCCAGTACAAGAGAAACAGATTCCACAGCATGATAAAAGGGAAGTGCCTTGCAGACAGCGGCAAAGCCGCCGCCGATTTGGTCAAGCGGAAACCAGACGCCCGACAGCCATGCCGCGACGTTTACCAGGACGGAACCAATACCGCCGACCTGCTGGCTGTTTTGCAGAACGCTTCCGATCAGCAGTCCGAGCGCAATAAAAAGCAGGGAATTCAGCACAGAGAGAAGAAAGGCCGGAAGGATATGCACGCTGACGGGCAGGCCGAGAAGAACAGCCGCTGTAAAGCAAAGCGCGCTTTGCGCCGCAGCAATCGGGATCAAAGGAAGCGCGTATCCGCCGATATAGTCGATACAGCGCATAGGCGAAGCAAACAGCCGCATCAAAAAAGAGCCGCTGCGGTCGCCCGCCATCAGAATTCCAAGAAACATGGAGATAAACGATTGACCGAACATCACCATGCCCGGCGCAAAGGCGGAAAGGACGAAAAGCTCTGTCGGCATATCCGGAAGGCTTTTTTTCAGCCATGTCATCAGTAAAAGCAGAATCAGCGGAAATCCGATTCCGAAGATCAGACTCAGCGGATCACGCAAAATTTCCTTTCGGTTCCGATTGGCAAATGAAAGCATCCTCATTCCGTTTCCTCCTCTGTTAAAGCAAGAAATGCCGCTTCCAACGAATCGGTATGTGTCAGTGTCCTGATTTCCTGCGCCGTGCCAAGCGCCTTTAAGCGCCCCTTTTCCATAATGCCGATATGGTCGGAAAGCGCTTCTGCCTCCTCCAAATAATGTGTGGTCAGAATAATGGTTGTTTTTCCCTTTAAGTCTGTGATGTGGCGCCAAAGCTCGCGGCGCGCACGGACGTCCAGCCCCAGCGTCGGCTCGTCAAGAAAAAGAACCTGCGGCTCTGAGATGAGCGCCATTGCAATGCTCAGACGGCGCTGCAAACCGCCTGACAACGCTTTTGCTTTCTCCCTTGCACGATCGGCAAGAGAGAAGCGGGATAGCATGGCTTCCGCCGATTTTTTGGCTTCGGCGGCGCTTTTTCCATAGAGACGCGCAATCAATTCCAGATTTTCACGAACTGTCAGTTTGGGCGCTACAGCCGTTTCCTGCGGAGAAACATTGATGATGCAGCGTACTGCTTCCGGATCCGTCAAAATACTTTTGCCCATGAGGAGCGCGTCGCCCTCAGTCGGACGGAGCAGACCGGAAAGCATTCGGATTGTCGTGGTCTTGCCTGCGCCGTTTTGGCCAAGCAGAGAGAACAGCTCGCCCTGCTCAATGGAAAACGAAAGCCCGTCAACTGCTGTGCGCTCCCGAAAGCGTTTGGTCAGTCCGTTTAGTTCGATTGCCTTCATGATTCGTCACACTCCTCCTGCACCTTGAGAATTGCCTTGGCGAAATCCAGCAGATGGCTGTTCTTTACAATGGCGATTCCTTGCTTCTTGTCGCCTAAAAGCAGAAGCGTATCACCGGGACTGATTTCAAAAATGTCGCGCGCCTCCTTTGGAATAACAATTTGTCCCTTTTCTCCGACCTTAGCCGTCCAGATGTATTTGTCGTCATCTTTCGCTTTCATAGTATCCCTCCATAAATAAGCCGCAGAAGTATGATTTGTTATACTTATCATACTTCTGCGGCTTTCTGTTGTCAAGAGCAATTTTTCAAAACAGCTCGCTGAATCGGTCTTTGAACCAAACGTTTGGAACGGTGAAGGCTCTGCCGTTCAGATAACCGAGCAGATGATTTGTCCCGGAAAAGGCGAATATCAGTTTATACGAGCAGAGAAGCTGGTACTTTTGTCCGTATCTTCGGTTTACCGTGTTGTCTCCGTATTTTCCGTCGCCAAGCAGCGGATGGCCAATATGGGCAAAATGCGCGCGGATCTGATGCGTCCGTCCGGTCAAAAGCTCGACCTCAGCAAGCGTATTTTTTTTGCTGTAGGACAAGGCTTTATATTTTGTCAGAATGGTGCGCGCATCCGGCTTTGGCGAATCAAAAACGCGGACAAGGCTTTCGTTCGGACGGCGCAGCAAAAAGGCTTTCAGCGTTGCTTCCTTTGGGGAAAGGATGCCGGTGACAACACAGAGATAAAACTTTTTCAGCTCGCGCGCCTTGATGCATTCGTTTAAAATACGGAGCGACTCTGCATTCTTGGCCGCAATCACAATTCCGGAGGTGTTTCGGTCGATCCGATTGCACAAAGATGGTGTAAAGGAGTTTTCCTTTTCAGGTGAAAACTCGCCTTTTTGATACAAATAATGCTGAATGCGGCGGATCAGCGTATCAGGAGAATGCTCATTGTCTTCGTGCACACAGAGTCCCGCCGGTTTATTTATGAGCAGGATGTTTTCATCCTCATACAGAATCGAAAGATCAGGCGGTGCCGAGAGAAAGTCGTAAGCGGCTTTGTCCGGCGAAAAGAACTCGTCGTTTAGATAGAGGGACACAACATCTCCCGTCGAAAGCCGCGTTGAAATATCCGCCCGCTTTCCGTTTAATTTGATTCGTTTGGTGCGCAGTGATTTGTACAACAGTCTCTTTGGCAGAAGCGGCACAGCCTTTTGAAGAAATTTGTCGAGACGCTGGTTGGCGTCGTTTTCGGTTATCGTAAAGTTTTTCATAAAGCGTTCTTTTCCTTTAAAACAGGTTGAAATACGGATTTGCCATAAGGCTTGTCCTGCATTCAGTGTAGCACTGATTCGAAATTTGGGCAAGAACAAGATATCGGACTGCCGCCTTTTACGTTAAATTTGCACTTTGATTTTATGGGATTAAGAAATAATCATAGCGAAATGGGTACAAGGGATAGGAATAATTAAAAAGTGTGCCTTTGCGGTGTAAAAAAGATGCTTGCGGTGTAAACGGTGTTAGTCGGAGAAATCCGGCTTGCTTTTTTGCAGAAAAACACCTCGTAACAGAAGAACAATGCTCCGATTGCGAGGTTAAAACAGATGAGGCTTTTGCGCCAATCGCTTACTTATCCAAAATTTTTCCGTCAACGCTGATGGTTACGACATGCCAGGGGATGAATTTGCCACTTGCTTGAAGTGCTTTCTTTGCCGCCATTTCCAGCCCCCCGCAGCAGGGCACTTCCATCCGTACAATGGTGACACTTTTTATGTCATTGGTCCTTATGATCTCAGCCAGCTTTTCGCTGTAATCTACACTGTCTAATTTCGGGCAGCCAATGAGCGTGATTTTGCCGCGCATAAACTCTGAATGCATATTGGCATAGGCGTAGGCGGTGCAGTCAGCAGCGATCAACAGCTTTGCATCCTTGAAATAGGGCGCATTCATAGGAGCAAGCTTGATCTGGCACGGCCACTGTCCAAGCTGAGATGTCACAGCCATGGGTGCAGCATTTGCCGTGGGCGCTATTCCGTTGGGGGTAAGGGTGCGCATCTTCTGGCCGGGGCAACCGGTGTAAGGCAACGTCATACCGCCCTCCCGCATCTTTTTCTGCTTGTTCTTCATAACGGCTTGCTCGTCGTATTCGGCGGCTTCCCGCTCCACAAAGGTGATTGCCCCGGTGGGACACGTAGGCAGACAATCGCCCAAACCGTCGCAGTAATCGTCACGCAGGAGCTTTGCCTTACCGTTCACCATGCCGATGGCTCCCTCGTGACAGGCTTCGGCGCAGGCACCGCAGCCGTTGCACTTTTTCTCATCTATATGAATGATTTTGCGAATCATAGGGTAAGCCTCCTTATTCTTCTTCAAACAAATCTGTGCCCACGCCGCAGAGCGGGCATTCGTAATCTTCGGGCAGGTCTTCAAACTTCGTGCCGGGCGTAATACCGTGTTTGGGATCGCCGACAGTCTCGTCATAAACATAACCGCAAACGGTGCAAACATACTTTTTCATATTTTCTGCCTCCTTAGAAAATTACGACAAGCAGCATTTTGAACTGTTCCTCTCCGAACACCGCATGAGGATGTCCGGCAGGCATAACGATGCTCTCGCCCTCGTGCAGAAAATACTCCACACCGTCGATAGTAATCTTGCCCACACCGTCCAGACAGGTGACAAAAGCGTCGCCGCCGGATTCGTGGGTGCTGATTTCTTCGCCTTTGTCAAAGGAGAAAATCGTAACGCTCACGGCACTGTTCTGTGCCAGCGTTTTGCTAACTACCTGTCCCTTCTGATAGGCGATCTGATCCTTCAGAATCAAAACTTCCGATTTGCTGATATTCTTCATGGGTGCTGTCATGGCACTACCTCCTCTTGCTTTTGTGATCCAAGCATACTATAATCAGGACGATACGTATGTGGTTAAAACCACAAAAGGAGATTTTTTATGAAAGAAAATTTTTTACCTGCCTTTCGTGGAATCAACGAATCGGAATACCATGCGCTCTGCGCCTTTGGGTTCATTCGCAAGAAAACCTTTGAAAAGGGCGAAACCATTTTTTCTACGGGAAGTCATGTGACGGAGCTGGGGCTGCTCTGTTCCGGCTGTGTGCATATCGAGAATAACGACCTTTGGGGCAACAAAAGCATTCTTTCCGTGGTGGAGCCGGGACAGGTATTTGCGGAAACCTATGCGCTGTGCCATGAGGCTCTGATGGTGGATGCTGTGGCTGCGGAGGAAACAAGCGTGGTCTTTCTTAATTTGCAACGAGCGTTGGACGACTCGCAGGCAGGGCAAAGCTGGTATCCTAAGCTGCAAAAGAATTTGCTGCTGATGTCGGCACGAAAAAATATGATCCTTTCGGGGCGAATCTTTTGCACGACACCCAAAACAATACGCGGCCGTCTTTTAACCTATCTTTCCGAGCAGGCGGCAAGAAGCGGCGGCAATGCGTTTGATATTCCCTTTGACCGTCAGCAGCTTGCGGATTATCTGAATGTGGAGCGCAGCGCACTTTCCAAGGAGCTGGGACGCATGAAAAACGAGGGGTTAATCGATTACCGGAAGAATCATTTTGAGCTGATTGAGAAATAGCGAGAAGAAAGCATCCTTACTGAGCTCTGTACACTTGTTTCGGTTAGAGGGATGAATGTGTGTACAACAGCACTTTATAATTTTGCCCCACCTTTCAATTATTCGTTTTTTACTACACCGCAAGGCTGACACCCCACTGTACGGCCGATCAACAGACCACAATTCCATAAAGTAAACAAGGGCTTCCAAAGTCAGTGATTGACCTCGAAAACCCTTATTTTATGCCCTTTTTCGGTATTTCTGTGCCGGAGAAGGGCTTTTTCTTTGTATCCAATACGGTAGGAACATAGATGCACCTTGTCATTTGGGAAAAATTGCGGTATACTATTTAAAAAAGTACAAAATAAAGCTATGGGAGAGAACAGGATGACAAGCTACAAACAGGAATTCATTCATTTTATGGTACGTTCCGGCGTGCTGACATTCGGTGATTTTACAGCGAAGAGCGGAAGAAAAACACCGTATTTTGTCAACACGGGAAATTATAAAACCGGTGAACAGATCGCAAAGCTTGGTGAATTTTATGCAAGCTGTATCAAAGAGAATCTGGGCGCAGAGTTCGACGCGCTGTTCGGGCCGGCGTACAAGGGCATCCCGCTCTGTGTGACGGCTGCTGCCGCACTGTATAACCGCTATGGTATCAATACGAATTACTGCTTTAACCGGAAAGAGGAAAAGGATCATGGCGAGGGCGGCTCGATTGTCGGATATAAGCTGAAGGACGGCGACCGCGTCGTGATTACAGAGGACGTTATCACTGCGGGGACGGCCGTTCGGGAGACGCTGCCGGTTTTAAAGGCGGCGGGCGACGTAACGGTTGCGGCGCTTATTATTTCGGTTGATCGTATGGAACGTGGCCAGGGCGAAAAATCCGCCGTGCAGGAGATTTACGAAAATTACGGCATCAAAACGTATCCGATTGTCACTGTGCGTGAAATCATAGAAGCGCTTTACAATACGCCGGTTGACGGCAAAATTTATATCGACGATGTTATGAAGGAAAAAATGGAAGCATATCTTGCGCAGTACGGCGTTTAAGCTGTAGTTGGAGAGAAAGACAGGAAAGGAGCGGTCGTGCTATGGCGGAAAAGGAAGCTTTGCACAGCGGACATCGCCAGCGGATGCGTCAGCGCTTTCTTTCCACAGGCTTTGATACCTTCGCAGAGCATGAGATTTTAGAGGTTCTGCTGTACTATGCGATTCCGCGGATTGACACCAATGAAATCGCGCATCGCCTGCTTCAGCATTTCGGCAGTCTGTCCGCTGTATTCGATGCGGATCCGCAGGAGCTTATCAAAGTAAAAGGCGTTTCTGAGAATACGGCGGTGCTGCTGAAAATGATCCCCTCTCTTGCGCGCGTTTATCTTTCAGGAGGGCAGGAAAAGCATCCGCGGCTCGACACGCCGGATAAGCTCGGCGCATATCTGGCCGATCAGTTTATCGGGCGCACGAACGAAGTCGTCCTGCTTTTATGTATGGACGTCTCGCTGCGTTTGATTCGCTGCGAGACCATTTCGGAGGGAACGGTTTCCTCCTCTCATGTGGACATTAAGAAAATTGCCGAGCGCGTCATCCGGCTGAACGCTCCCTGTGCGGTTTTGGCGCATAACCATCCGCGTGGGCTGGCGGTTCCTTCGAACGACGATGTGCTGCTCACAAGGGAGGTTAAGCGTCTGCTCTCCTCGCTTGACGTGAAGCTGCTCGATCATATCGTAGTAGCGGACGGACTTTGGTGCTCTATCGCAGAAAAATATCCAAATCTATAGCGCTTTGATAAAAGGAAGACCCGCTCTAACCGTGAGCGGGTCTTCCTTTTATCCTTTGTCTTACAGCCTGCGGCCGGAAGCGCTATTCGATCTGCTTCGTCATCCGGTCGATTACGCTTTGATACAGTCCGGACGGATCCTTCAAAAAGTTCTGGCGTATAATTTCCGCCTGAATTTCATCCGGCGCATAAAGAGAGATCTGCATCAAATCAAAATCAATATCGTGAATGGTGCAGATAACCTGAAATCCCTGATCCGAGGGAAC
>UQQY01000022.1 GCA_900543295.1 uncultured Oscillospiraceae bacterium
GGCACGCTACATCGGCGGCGAATTAAACAGCGTCGTCAAGGATAAAAACGCGGTTTCCATCCGTTTTGCTTTTTGTTTTCCCGACACCTATGAAATCGGCATGTCCCATCTTGGCATGAAGATCCTGTACTCCCTGTTAAACAGCAGAGAGGATACCTGGTGCGAGCGCGTATTTGTGCCATGGATCGACTTTGAAGAGGAGCTTCGGCAAAATCATCTGCCGCTGTATGCGCTCGAAAGCCTCGACCCGCTCTCTGATTTCGACATCATCGGCTTTACCCTGCAATATGAGCTGTCCTTTACCAATATCCTGAACATGCTTGATTTGGGCGGCGTTCCGGTGCTTGCAAAAGAGCGTTCGGGACTTAAAAACCTGGTGGTAGCCGGCGGCCCCTGCGCCTGCAATGCGGAGCCGCTGTGCGACTTTGTAGACCTATTCATGCTCGGCGAAGGCGAAGAGGTGATGCATGAACTGATGGATCTCTATCAGGCAAGCAGGGAGTCCGGCGACTCGAAGGAGGCCTTCCTCAAAAAAGCGGCGCAGCTCGGCGGCGTGTATGTGCCAAGCCTCTATGAGATAAGCTATAACGCAGACGGTACGGTTGCCGCCATCACGCCAAAAGACGGAGCGCCCCAAAAAGTCAAAAAGCGCATTGTAGAGGATTTCGACAAAGTATTCTATCCGGAAAACTTCGTCGTGCCGTTTATCGGTACCGTTCACGACCGTGCCGTCGTAGAGGTTCTGCGCGGCTGTATCCGCGGATGCCGTTTCTGTCAGGCGGGCTTTCTTTACCGCCCGTTTCGTGAGAAAAAACCGGACACCATCTGTGCGGAAACCAAAAGCCTCTGCGAGACCACCGGCTATGAAGAGGTCTCTCTCTCCTCGCTGAGTACGAGCGACTATTCCGAGATCGAAACGCTGCTCGGCGAGCTGCTCGACTATACCCAGCCGCGCCACGTCAATATAACGCTGCCCTCCCTCCGCATCGATAACTTTTCTGAAGAACTGCTGGAACGCGTTAAAGCAGTGCGAAAAAGCGGACTCACCTTCGCGCCGGAGGCCGGAACTCAGCGGATGCGCGACGTCATCAATAAAAATATTACCGAAGAGGACGTCATGCAAAGCTGCCGGCTGGCCTTTGAGGGCGGCTATACCTCGGTCAAGCTCTATTTCATGCTGGGCCTGCCCACCGAAACCCCAGATGACGTCCGCGGTATCGTCGAGCTTGCGCAGCGCGTCGTCGATCTGTATTACCGCACAGAGGGACGTGCCAAAGGGCAGAGCGTCAATGTAACAGTCTCTGTCTCCACCTTTGTGCCGAAGCCTTTTACGCCGTTTCAATACGAGCCGCAGGATACCTTTGAGCAGATTGAGGAAAAGCACCAGATTCTGCGCGAAAGCGTGACGAGCAAAAAAATCTCGCTGAAATACCATCATTCCGACGCTTCTGTTTTAGAGGCGGTCTTCGCACGCGGAGACCGGCGGCTGGGGGAAGTCATGTACCGCGCTTTTAAAAAAGGCTGCAAATTCGACAGTTGGGACGATCAGTTCCACTACGACCGCTGGCTTGAGGCCTTTAAGGAAAGCGGACTTGATCCATCCTTTTATGCAAACCGCCGCCGCAGCTTTGACGAAATTCTGCCGTGGAGCCATATGGACTATTGCGTAAGCGAACGCTTTTTACAGCGCGAAAACGAGCGCGCCCACAGCGCCGTTACTACGAAAAACTGCCGTCAGGCCTGTGCGGGCTGCGGTGCAAACTGCCTGCTGACGGGAGGGAAATGCTTTGATTAACGTCCGTGTCTTTTACCACAAAACCGGCCGCGCCAAGTACATTTCACATCTGGACATTATGCGCTGCATGCAGCGCGCAGTAGTGCGCGCCGGTCTCCCCGTCTGGTATACGGAGGGGTTCAATCCACATATTTATCTGACCTTTTCCCTGCCGCTGTCGCTGGGATATGAGAGCGAAAGCGAGGTCATGGATTTTAGGCTGATTGACGACGGTTATCCGCTTGATGAAGTAACCGTCCGGCTGAACCGCTCGCTTCCGCCGGATATCCGCGTTGTACGCACTGCGTCTCCCGTAAATAAGCCGGAAGGTATTGCGGCGGCAGTCTATGAAATAAAAGCTTCTGTCCCGGGCCGCAGCGGCGCTGCGCTCGCTAAAGCATTCCGCGCTTTTATGGAACAAAAAGAAATCCTGGTTGAAAAGCGCGCGAAAAAGGGGGCGCGGAAAATTATGAAAGAGGTTGACATCCGTCCGCTGTGCGAACTTCTTTCCTGTGAAGAAACCGGCAACGGTCTGCTGATCCGCTTAAAAACCGCAGCCGGTATTCAGACAAATCTCAATCCTGCGCTTTTGCTGGATGCCTTCTGCGCCTACCTTCAGACGGAGGCTCTTTCCTATTCCGTCTGCCGGAAGTCGCTGCTGCTCGCCGACGGGACAGATTTCTGCTGAGGCGGTCTTAAAAACTACATTTTCTATCGTATAGCCAAGCCCCGAACCACTTTCTGTGCTTCGGGGCAATTCATTGCGCCGCAATTGGCCGATTCAGAAAATCGCCTTTTGCGAAATGAATTGATTCGCCGTTTTTTCCGCCAAAAATCTCTTTATATATCTTGATTTTATCCGACATGTCGATGAATTTTGCAGGAACACGAAATCATTCTTGCAAAAAATCATATGATGGTGTAAGATAAACAAGACAGTGCAGCAAAAACGGAGGCGTAACAATGAAAAAATATCAGGAAATGACGCAGGAGGAACTGCGCTTCGAATACGACGCCGTTTCGGCGAAATATCAGCAGTATTGTGCACAGGGGCTGGCGCTCGACATGTCGCGCGGCAAGCCGTCTGACAAACAGCTTGAGCTCTCCATGCCGATGCTTGACGTTCTGCATGGACAGCACGAAATGCGCGCCGAGGGCGGCGTAGATATCCGCAACTATGGACAGCTTGACGGCATTCCGGAGGTAAAACGCATTTTCTCCGAGCTGCTCGACGTTGCGTCGAAAAATATCATGGTCGGCGCGAACTCCAGCCTGAACCTGATGTTCGACTGCGTGTGCTGGGCGGAATCGCTCGGCATTATGGGATGCACCCCATGGGCGCGGCTTGATAAGGTAAAATTCCTTTGTCCGGTTCCCGGATATGACCGTCATTTCGCTATTACCGAGCTGTTCGGCATCGAAATGATCCCGATTAAAATGAATCAAAGCGGGCCTGATATGGAAGAAGTCCGCCGATATGTGGAAAACGATGAGTCTGTTAAGGGAATCTGGTGCGTGCCAAAATACTCCAACCCCACCGGCGTCACCTATTCGGAAGAGACCGTCCGCGCTTTTGCCGCGTTGAAGCCGGCCGCCAGGGACTTCCGCATTTTCTGGGATAACGCCTACTGTGTACATCACCTGACCGATACGCCGGATACCCTTGTCAATATCTTCGACGCATGCCGCGAATACGGAAGCGAAGACCTTGTCTACGAATTCACCTCTACGTCCAAGATCAGCTTCAGCGGCGCGGGTATTGCGGTTATTGCCGCAAGCGACGCCAATATGGCGGATCTAAAGAAAAAGCGCACCATCCAAACGATCGGCCCGAATAAGGTCGTTCAGATGATGCACGCCCGCTACTTCCACAACGCGGAAGGTATTCTTGCACATATGGCAAAGCACCGCGCCCTGCTCGCTCCGAAATTCGAGGCAGTGTTAGAGGCGCTCGACGCAGAGCTTGCGCCTCTGGGCATCGCCTCCTATACCCGTCCGAACGGCGGCTACTTCATCTCCTTCGACACCATGCCCGGCTGCGCAAAGCGCGTCGGTGAGCTGTGCAGAGAGGCCGGCGTTGTGCTGACAACCGTTGGAGCAACCTTTCCATACGGCAAGGATCCGAAGGACGCCAATATTCGGATCGCACCCTCTTTCCCGCCGATTGAAGAGCTGAAGGCGGCTGTCGCCGTATTCTGCACCAGCGTAAAGCTCGCTTCGCTCGAAAAGCTGCTGAAATAATTTGTAAAGTACTTTTTTACACACGATACACTTTTCTGAACCGCCGGAATGGGTTGTGATCCATTCCGGCGGTTCACTTTATCAAAATTTGCAGAAAAAGATTGCAAGCAGAATACAATGCTGATAAAATGAAGAAAAAGGAGGATGAAAAATGGCTTTGATTACTTGTCCAGAATGTGGAAACCAAATTTCCGATCAGGCTGTCTCATGTCCCGTCTGCGGCTATCCTATCCGCCAGCCCATACCGGGTTATGCTGCCGGACAGCCCGCATATCATGTCCCGCAGCAGCCGCAGGTCATTGTTTACCCGCGGCCCAAAGTTCCCGGAAGAGGATTTGGCATCAGCGGGATGGTGCTCGGAATCATCGGCGCCGTATACAGCATCCCAACGCTTCTGTCCGTTCTTGTTACGCTCTTTTCTGATCCTGAACTTATAACCACAATTCTTCCTCTCGCAATTGAAGTGGGAATTATGGGCATTCTTGCACTGATTTTCGGCATTTCCGCACGTGCGCGCGGCTTTAAGCGCGGACAAAGCGTAGCCGCCATTATACTGAGTGTTCTTCCGATATTATCCCTCGCTTTTACTGCCGTACTGACTCTTCTGTCCCAATTCAATTTTAAAGTCTAAGGGTTCCGCACTCGCCTTAATTTGCGCAACGCAAAAATAACCGCAAAAGGAGCTGATCGCATGAGAGAAATCAGGAAAATGCGGGCGGTTTCCACTGCTTATCCTGTCAGAAAGGAAGTGATCATTAAAAAAACAGACGGGAGAAAGATATGAACAACATACCAAATGCAAATAATATTTATGCAAGCGAATATAAGACATCCTGTTTTATCAAAAACGTAGTGACCGCACCAAACGTCATAATCGGCGCATACACCTACTATGACGATGGAAGTGCCCCGCTCGAATTTGAAAAGAACAATATTTTATTCAATTATCCGGAACTCGGTGACAGACTGATGATCGGCAAGTTCTGCGCCATCGCTTCCGGTACAAAGTTTATCATGAACGCCGCCAATCATCGGCTGCACAGCGTTACCACCTATCCGTTTCATGTGCTGGGCGGTTTGTGGCGCGAAAAAACTCCCAATCATCTTTCTGAGCTTCCGTTTAAAGGAGATATCGTCGTAGGAAACGACGTATGGATTGGAAGAGAGAGTATCATTATGCCCGGTGTGAAAATTGGCGACGGCGCGATCATTGCAGCGTATTCCGTGGTTACGCGGGGTGTATCGCCTTACTCTGTAGTTGGCGGAAATCCGGCGAGATTCATCAAAAAGCGATTTGACGATGAATTGACTGCACTGCTTATGCAGTTTAAGTGGTGGGATCTGCCTGTTGAGGAGCTGACAGATCTTCTGCCCCTTTTGTGCAGTCCCGCGCTCTCTGCCGTAAAGGAAACGCTGAAAAAGCGGCTTTCGATATAGAAAACAGGCGTCGTTTTATAAAAACGACGCCTGTTTTTATAGAATACTTTCTGTCATGAAAGCGATACGGCCGACTGTTCAGCCAAGCTTTCTGCTGAAGTATGCTTTTACTACATCCGCCGAGGGCTTTAAATACAGTCCATAGCCGCCGTCATAGCAGACTGTCTCCGGCGTAATGTTCAGTTTTCCGTTCCAGTCCCACAGGCCGAAACCCTGAACGAAATTATGACGGTCGCATGCGTCAAACACCGCACGGTAAAAATCAGCCTGCGCTTTAAAATCCACAGCGTCGCGGTACACCGCCCGAATTTCCTCCGGCAGTGCGGAAAAATCCAAGCCGCGATACAGCCCGTCCACCGTGCGGTCAAGCGCAAGCTCCAATCCGCGCGCCTTTGCAAGCGCATCCACCTCACTGCGAAAACGAATCCAGCTATTCGGCACGGCAGGCGAGCTTTTGCAGGTCATACAGCCGCATTCAATGAAGAAAAACGGCTTTTGAAACCGCTTTACCACAGTTTCAATCCGCGCAAGCTGCCGTTCCCAATCGTCAATCGGGTAGTATCCGCTCGAAGAAATTACATCAAGCGCATCCCAAAAGGTAACCTCGTCCTCCTGATACTTATCCGCATTCCACGTAAGCGGACCATGGTAGTGCTTGCGGATCTCGGCGATGCAGGCGCGCCATTCGCGGTCGCGGCGCTGTGTCTGCACCATTTCGCAGGCTATACACAGCATATCCGCCCGCAGCCGCTCGGCAATTTTGGCAAAATGAACTTGAAACGACGTATACGAAGCAAACCAATCGCTCCATTTCGGCTCGCACGGCACGTCCTTGTCGAAAAAATTGATATGTCCGCGCCACGTGCCGTTTCTACAGTCAAGCATGGGCTTTAATATAACGTGCATGCGCAGCTCGCGCGCTTTATGCACCAATCTCGCAAGCCCTTCCTCTGTCGGCGTATCCCCGCCAAGATAATCGATCTGCGTAGACTGCGGATCGTCCTGCAAAGCATGAAAGGCGAAAATGACCGTATTCGCACCGGTTTGTTTCTTTAACAGCTCTAAAGAGCGAAGCGGCGCATCGGTAAAATAATCGGCGCGTTTTAAATCATAGCCGAAGCTGATTCCTGCAATATATCCCTCCGGAATACCAGGCATCTCCATTACAAAACCTCCCTACCGAATTCGATGCTTTCAGTATAGGCGCAAAAGGGCCGTCCGTCAATCGCTTTTTGCGAAGACAATGAACGGAAAACGTCTCTTCTTCCCTGAGCAGCGGATATTCTCTTTTCGCGGAACGATCAATCTTTGACTATTTTTTCTTGATATTCTGTTGACTTTGACCGGTTATCTATAGTAAACTAAGCTTATCAATCAACAGGAGTGATTTCTATTACCACGCAGGCATTGCAGGCAGCAATCCTCGCAGGCGGCTTCGACAGCCGTCTGCTGAAGCTTTACCATCAAAATCAGCTTGAATCTCAGCGGGCGCGCTATGCCGGACTTGCCGGTACATTTGCGGCGCAGTTTCATGAAAACCGCACGCCGATGTTTTTTTCTGCGCCCGGGCGCACGGAGCTTGCCGGCAACCACACCGATCATCAGCACGGGCGCGTTCTGGCCGGCGCAGTGACGCTTGACGCTGTTGCCGCCGCGCTGCCCTGCAAAGAGCACGCCATTACGCTCCATTCCGCAGGATACTTGCCGGTTTGTATTTCTATAGACGATCTTAAGATTCATCCGGAGGAGAAGAACACTACGGCTGCGCTGCTTCGCGGTATGGCGGCCGGTTTTCAAAATCGCGGCGCTGCAATCGGAGGCACCGTTATTTCCGTCGCCTCCGATGTGCTGAGCGGCTCGGGGCTTTCCTCCTCCGCCTGTTTTGAGGTGCTGATCGGCTGCATCTTTAACGAGCTGTTTTTCGGAGGGGCCTGCACTGCGGAAGAAATCGCGCAGATCGGGCAGTACGCGGAAAACGTCTATTTTGGAAAGCCGAGCGGCCTGATGGATCAGACAGCCTGCGCTGTCGGCGGATGCGTTGCCATTGACTTTAAAAATCCGGAATATCCGGTAATCGAACCGGTCGGCTTTTCTCCCGCGCAGGCGGGCTATGCTCTTGTCATCATCGACAGCGGCGCCGATCATGCCGATCTGACGGAGGATTACGCTTCGATTCCGCAGGAGATGAAAAAGGCGGCCGCCGTTTTCGGCAAAACAGTTCTGCGGGACGTCGATCCGGCTCTTCTGTTTACAAATTCAAAAAAAATACGGCAGACGGCCGGAGACCGCGCTTTTCTGCGCGCCGTCCACTTTTTGAACGAAAACGAGCGTGTGCTCAGTATGACGAACGCTTTGCGGCAAAGGGACATACCGGCGTTTTTGAAAGGCGTGCGCGCGTCGGGCGCTTCCTCATGGGAGCTTTTACAGAACATCTACAGCGACCGCACGCCGCAGAAGCAGGCGCTCGCCGTCGCGCTGACGGCAGCGGCCCACGCTTTAGCCGGAGAGGGCGCTGCACGCGTACACGGCGGCGGCTTCGCCGGAACAATTCAGGCTTATGTACCCTTTTCCCTGCTGCCGTCTTTTATTTCGTTTATGGAGCAGACGCTGTTTACAGGCTGCTGTCATGTGCTGGACGTCCGTCAAGAGGGATGCCTGCGCGTCATATAACATTATAAAAAACAGGTTTGCTGTTTTTTACGGCACGCCCTTCAACAAGGGCTGCCGCCATAAAAAGGCGCGCTTTACAAAGCCCCGCCTAAAAGGAACAAAGAGAGAGGGATTGCTTATGAAACAACATATTTTCGCCCCGTATATTATGGAGCATACTGTAAACGACCTGCGCGTTTGCGACATCATGCGGATTACGCATCTGAATATTGCATTCGGCTTGATTCACGACAACACCGTCACAGTCGATCATTTGCAGTATCTTGACCGGGTCGCGGTGTATAAGCGGATCAATCCGTCGCTTAGGGTGATCCTCTCCATCGGCGGATGGGGCGCGGACGGATTTTCTCAGGCCGCAATGACAAAGGAGGGGCGCAGCACGTTTGTCTCCTCAGCAATGGATATTGTTAAGCAGTATGACTTTGACGGCGTGGACATCGACTGGGAGTATCCCTGCATCGATACGGCGGAAATTGCCTGTGATCCGGCGGATAAGGTGAATTTCACCGATCTGATGCAGGATCTGCGCAACGGCCTTACGGCGCTTGGCAAAGAGACTGGCAAAAGCTATCTTCTCACCTGCGCAGTGGGCGGCGACGCTTATTTTATCGAAAACACCGAAATGGACAAAGTCGCACAAATTGTGGATTATGTCAATCTGATGACATACGACCTGCGCGGCGGCTTTGAGGAGTATGCGGGCCATCATACCAATCTCTATCCGCAGTCCGGCGATCCGGACGGTCCGTGCGGGGAAAGAACCGTGCGGATTTATCACGAGGCGGGCGTTCCCTATGAGAAAATGGTGCTCGGCGCGGCGTTTTATGGCAGACGCTGGGCAGGCGTTGTAGACGGCGGTACGCACGGCCTTGGCCAGAAAGCCTCCACTGTTGGCAATATCCGTACAGAGTTTGATTTGCAGGACGAAAAGGCTGTGGCGGCAAACCGCTTTACAAAGCTCTGGGATGACAACGCAAAAGCAGCCTATCTTTATGACGGCGCGGATTTTATCTCCTACGAAACGCCGGAATCTATCAGCGCAAAATGCGATTTTATCCGTGAAAAGGGGTTGGCCGGCCTGATGTACTGGGCCTACGGCAATCACACGCTGTTTGAAGCAGTGGACAAATATCTGGATTGATCGATTCATCCGAAATGCAGTATCTAAAATGAGTCTAATTAAGAAGGAGGACTTTTATATGAAATTTATAAAATGGTCTACCATAGTAGCAACGCGGGAGGTTTGCGTAAACAGATAACTCTCCGCAAAGCCTCCCAAAAGGATCGAAGCTGACTTTTAGGAGGATATAATCCCATGAATCGGGAGAACAAAAGAAAGCAATACGAAAAAGGATATTATAAGACGCATGCATGCAGCGACACCTTTACCTGTAAAGTGTGCGGCCGCTCTGTTTTTCCGCATGGCGCGGGCAGCGATCATCGCAATCACTGTCCAAACTGCCTTGCGAGCCTGCACGTCGACGAGGAGCCGGGAGACCGCGCTTCCGGCTGCGGCGGCATTATGGAGCCGGTCGGCGTTTGGGTGCGCAAAAACGGCGAATGGGCGGTGATTCACCGCTGCCGCCGGTGCGGAAAACTGAGTTCAAACCGCGTGGCGGCTGACGACAATCCAATGAAGCTGATGTCAATCGCCCTAAAGCCGCTGACGTCTCCCCCGTTTCCGCTTGAACGCATTGAAGAACTGACCGTTCTGATGGGCGGCGACGGCAAAATGAAATAAAACCATAAAATGACCGGATGGAACGTTGAATCCATCCGGTCATTTTATAAAGACGTGTTTTTACATTAGGTTCCTTCTCTATTTTACTCTTCCTCAGAAGAAAAAGTATTCTGTTGTCGTATCTCATAAACTCTTTGATGAAAGGCTTACGAAACGATTAGATACTTTCTGACGACATCCCAATTGGGGCTGTATTCCTTGAGGATAAAGCTTTGACAGCCCAGCAGTAAATGAAGCTCATTATCATCCCACCGATCGCCGATGCCTGCAGCAAAATCAAACTGCTTCTTCAGGGAAGCCGCAATTTCCAAGCGCTTTTCCTGCGTATCGGCCAAATAAAGCCTGCCCGAAGGAAAACCAGCTGTTTTAAGCCACTGAGAGGTGACGCTTGTCAATGCCTCGGGGCGCGCTCCAATATAAATCAGAAAATACTTCTTTGCCAGCTCGTTTAAAAATTTGACGCTGCCTTCTGTGGGAATATCTTTTAGGATATTTTCGTTGAGATAGAATTCATCCCTTCCGAATAAGTGGTTTCTGTGGCGTGTATCGCAGATGGTTCCATCAATAAAGACTAAGACCACTTTCATAAAAAATTCTCTCCCTTTTCCTGTTACAGTACCAGGCAGCTCAACAGTCCTACAAGCATCGTGATGCCTGTCGCCGCCGCGCAGTAAAGCGCCACGGTTTTGCCGCGGAGCGCCCGCGTCAGCAAAATAGCGGACGGAATGGAAATCACCATAGAGGAAAGCGCAAAGCTCAGCGCGACGGCCGGGGAAATTTTCAGGAGAAGCAGAAGCACCGGCGCAATGGTAAATATATCGGAATGAATCGGAATTCCAACAACCGAAACAATCAATGACGAAAGCATTTCATTGCTGTTGACGATCTGCGTGATGGCATCGAGAGAGAAAAACGCCATAATCGCCGAAGAGAGCGCCACACCCAGCAAAATAAACAGCCAGCACTTTTTCACCATGTTGAGCATATCCAGCAGCGCATGTTTAAGCCGCGCGCCAACCGTTTTCGGCGCATGCTCATGATCGTGATGATGCTCGCAGTCGTAGTGCTTGACGCCGCTATCGAGCTTTAGCGAGGCGAGCAGAACGGACAGCGCAATCAGTATAATAACCGATCCGATCAGATACGCCACGCCAAACTGGACGCCCGCCACTGCAAAAACGGAAACAATGGCCGTCAAATTGATGAGCGACGAAGCTGTAAGATAGCAAAGGCAGACGCTGACCGGCACGCCGACGGAAATCAATCCGATCAGGACGGGCAGAATGCTGCAACTGCAAAACGGGGAGAGCATTCCTGCCGCGGCCGCCAGAAGATACCCGGGAATACTGTTTAAATGCGCAAGCTTACGGTGCAGCTTATCCATATTGATATAACTGCTTAAAAAATAAACCGCAGTCATAACAACGAATAAAAGAAGAAAAATATTAAGAGAATCCGTGATAAAATGGGTGATGAACTCATGAACCGATTCGGGAACAGGCAAACGCTCCGTCAGCGCTTCAATCCATTCGCCAAGCAATCCGTGATCGTGTCCCGCGTGCATTTCAGCAGTTTGTAAAATCTGCATGCTGGCCCTCCTTTTGTTGCGGCTTTTTCAGATATGGTTACAGTATATCACATTCGTCAAGGGGGCGGGCGGAAAAAGCAAATAAAGCGCTCGTGAATTCGTTCGTTTTTTGTTCAGATTATATTTACAAAAATTTGTGCCGCCGCGCTTGACAAGACAGGGCGACAGTGGTACATTATATTTAGCACTCAGAAGATATGAGTGCTAAAGCGATTACAAGCAAACAGGGAGGCGGAAAAGCATGCAGATCGACGAGCGGAAGCGTCTGATTCTGGGCGTTATTGTGGATGAATACATCCGCACAGGCGAACCGGTCGGCTCCAAAGCAGTGCTCGGTTGTATCGGCATGAACGTATCCTCCGCCACCATACGAAATGATATGGCCTATTTGGAGCGCGCGGGGCTTTTGGAGCAGCCGCATACCTCGGCGGGAAGAATTCCAACCTATGAGGGATACCGCTATTATATCGACAATCTGATGGCGCCGAAGCCCCTGACAGCGAAGGAGCGGCGGCTGATCGACGGATTGCTTGCGCACAACGCCATTACGGTTGATGCAGTCGTGGAAAACGCGGTTTCCGTCATGTCGGAGCTGACGAACATGGCTGTTGTTGCCAAAAGCAGTATGCCATCGTTTTCCGTTATCACACGGGTTGAGGTTATCCCCGCCGGCCGAAGGGTGTACGCGCTTTTGATGATTACCTCATCGGGAACGATCAAAAACAAAATCTGCCGGATTGAATTTGACCTGACAAATGAACAGATCGCCTTTTTTGAGCAGTTCATCAACGACAATTTACAGGGCTTGAATATCGAAATGCTGACGCAGGATCGTCTGACGGAGCTTGCCGTGGCGCTTGGCAGCTATATGGTTTCGCTCTCACCGCTTTTAAACGCGGTATATGAGCTCTCCGCAGAGCTTGGACAGGTCAACGTCAATCTGCACGGCGAGCAAAATCTTCTGCAAAACGATCTGCTCCGCGCGGACGAAGTTGTACGACTGCTGACGCATAAGAATGAGCTTGACACGCTTCTGTCCAGTGCATTTGACGGCATATCGGTGGTATTCGGACAAGAAGAGGGCAGCTTTGCCGTGACGAATTCCAGCATGATTCTCTCGCCGCTCATGGCGCGGAAAAAACAGATTGGTTCGTTCGGCGTAATCGGTCCGATCCGTGTGGATTATGCAAGCGTAATTCCCCACATTCAATATATCACAGACAGCGTCAACCGACTGCTGGAGGCCGTTATGGATCCCGGCGGTGAGGATGATGGGAAAGGAAGATCGGTTTGAACAAGGAGAAAAAGAACAAAACAGCGGAAGAGGAAATCCGCCGCGAGGAGCCGCCGCAAGAGCCGCAGACGACAGGCTGTGCTGATGAAAAATCCGAGCAACCCGCATCATCTGAGGAAAGCCGGACGGACGTCGCCGCAGAAGCCGAAGAGCTGCTAAAGAAGAATGAGGAGCTTTCTGACCGGCTGATGCGGACCATGGCGGAATTCGACAATTTCAAGAAGCGAACGGCCAGAGAAAAGCAGGAAATCGGCTCCTTTGCAAAGGGCGCCTGCATTAAAGAGCTGTTGGGCGTAGCGGATAACTTTGAACGCGCGCTCAGTACGGAATGCAAGGACGAAGACTTTTACAAAGGTATGGAGATGATTCTAAAGCAGATGCAGGACACCTTCACCCGCCTGGGCGCAACGGAAATTGAAGCGCTGAACATGCCGTTCAATCCGGAAATGCATCATGCGATCAAGCAGGTTGAGGATGAATCGTTCGGTGAAAACACCGTTTGTCAGGTACTGCAAAAAGGATATACGCTGGACGGTCATGTTATCCGCCACGCAATGGTCGTCGTGGCAAATCCGTAGGAACAGCAACTAAAAAGCAAAATCATCCATTTAAGAATAAAGCAAACTGAAAACTTTGGAGGAATTTATTATGGGAAAAATCATTGGTATTGATCTTGGTACAACAAACTCCTGCGTTGCCGTTATGGAAGGCGGTGAGCCGGTCGTTATTGCAAATCCGGAAGGCGCAAGAACCACCCCAAGCGTTGTTGCATTCTCGAAAACCGGCGAGCGCATTGTCGGCGCAACGGCAAAACGTCAGGCCGTCACCAACGCGGACCGCACCATCAGCTCTATCAAACGCCACATGGGCAGCGACTATAAGGTGAATATCGACGGCAAGGCTTATACGCCGCAGGAAATCTCCGCGATGATCCTGCAAAAGCTGAAAGCGGACGCAGAGGCCTATCTGGGCGAGAGTGTAACGGAAGCGGTCATCACTGTTCCCGCATACTTTACCGATGCACAGCGTCAGGCAACAAAAGACGCAGGCAAAATCGCCGGTCTCGACGTAAAGCGCATCATCAACGAGCCGACAGCCGCCGCGCTTGCATACGGCGTCGATAAGGAAAACGATCAGAAGATCATGGTTTATGATCTGGGCGGCGGTACGTTCGACGTCTCAATCATCGAAATGGGGGACGGCGTACAGGAGGTTCTCGCAACCGCAGGCAACAATCATTTGGGCGGCGACGACTTTGACGAGCGCATCATCAACTGGATGGCAGAGGAGTTCAGAAGAAGCGAACTGATTGACCTGAAGGCGGATAAAATGGCGCTTCAGCGCCTGAAAGAAGCGGCTGAAAAAGCAAAGATCGACCTGTCCGGCATGACGCAGACTCAGATCAATCTGCCGTTCATCACCGCAGACGCAACTGGTCCGAAGCATCTCGACATGACGCTGACCCGCGCTAAATTCAACGAATTGACCGCAGATCTTGTGGAAGCGACTATGGGGCCGGTTCGTCAGGCGCTGTCTGATTCCGGACTTTCCGCTTCCCAGCTTGATAAAGTTCTGATGGTCGGCGGCTCCTCCCGTATTCCGGCGGTTCAGGACGCAGTAAAGAATATCATCGGCAAAGATCCGTTTAAGGGCATTAACCCGGACGAATGCGTTGCCGTGGGCGCGGCAATTCAGGGCGGCGTTTTAGGCGGCGAGGTCAAAGGCCTGCTGCTTCTGGACGTAACACCGCTGTCGCTGGGTATCGAAACCTTAGGCGGTATTTCCACAAAGCTCATCGAGCGCAACACCACTATTCCGACGAAGAAATCACAGATTTTCTCGACGGCTGCCGACAATCAGACTGCGGTTGAAGTTCACGTTTTACAGGGCGAGCGCGAATTTGCAAAGGACAACAAAACTCTGGGTATCTTCAAGCTCGACGGCATTGCGCCGGCACCGCGCGGCATTCCGCAGATCGAGGTCACCTATGACATCGACGCAAACGGCATCGTTCATGTCTCTGCAAAGGATCTTGGCACCGGCAAAGAGCAGAACATCACGATTACCTCCTCCACCAATATGTCCAAAGAGGATATTGACCGTGCAGTCAAAGAGGCTGAGGCCTTTGCCGCAGAGGACAAAAAGAAGAAGGAAGACATCGACGTCAGAAACGGTGCGGATCAGATGATCTTCCAGTGTGAGAAGGCAATGAAAGATATGGAAGGCAAAATTTCCGATTCTGAAAAGGCCGATATCAACACGAAGATTGAAGCGCTGAAAAACGAGCTGAAGTCCGGCACGACCGAGTCCATCAAGGCAAAACAGGAAGAACTCGAAAAATCGTTCTACGCGGTTTCCCAGAAGATGTACGAGGCAGCCGCTCAGCAGGCACAGCAGCAGGGCGCGGCGCCGGATATGGGCGGCGCTCCGGCAGGCGGATCCGCTCCGGACGGCGTAGTTGACGCAGATTTTACCGAAGTAAACGACGATAAATAAGACTTGACTTCAATAAATTGTCTGTACGGGGCGGAACTGTATATCGTTCCGTCCCGTTCGGGCGTTATAATGGCATCAAAAGAGGAGGGCTTACGGCTTGGCTGAAGAAAAACGGGACTATTACGAAGTGCTCGGCGTCGCAAAGACAGCAAGCGAAGACGAGTTAAAAAAGGCATACCGTGTGCTTGCAAAAAAATATCATCCGGATTTAAATCCGGGAGACACCGAAGCGGAGAAACATTTTAAAGAGGTAAACGAGGCTTACGAGGTTCTTTCGGATAAGGAAAAGCGGGCGCGCTACGATCAGTTCGGTCACGCCGGCGTCGATCCAAATTACGCCGCAGGAGCGGGCGCCGGCGGCTTTGGCGGATTCGGCGGCTTTGACATGGGCGATCTCGGCGACATTTTCGAGGGCTTTTTCGGCGGCGGGTTCAGCGGTTCCTCCAGAAGGGCAAATCCGAACGCTCCGCGGCGCGGCAGCGATCTGCGCACAAACTGCACCATCAGCTTTTTTGAGGCATGCAAGGGTGTAAAACGGGAGATCTCCGTTACCCGTATGGAAGCTTGCAGCGATTGCCATGGAACCGGCAGTGAGGCGGGACATGACGTGCAAACCTGTCCGGAATGCAACGGTGCCGGTCAGGTGCGCGTAACACAGCGCACGCCGCTTGGCGCGATGAGTACTACCCGCACCTGTTCGCGCTGCGGCGGCAAGGGACGAATTGTAACAAATCCGTGCAAAAAGTGCAGCGGCAGCGGCCGTATCCGCGTGACGAAGAAAATCGAGATCTCCATTCCGGCCGGCATTGACGACGGACAGACGCTCGCTGTACGCGGACAGGGAGACGGCGGCTTAAACGGCGGTCCGGCAGGCGATTTAAACGTGACGGTAACGGTTCGTCCTGATCCGCTGTTCAAACGCGACGGCTACGACATCTGGTGCGAGATGCCGCTTACATTCCGGCAGGCGGCGCTCGGCGACGAGCTTACTGTCCCCACTATCGACGGCAAGGTGAAATATACAATTCCGGAGGGAACGCAGCCCGGAACCGTATTCCGGCTTCGCGGAAAGGGCGTGCAGAATTTAAACGGACGCGGACGCGGCGATCAGTATGTCGAGGTAACGGTCGAAGTGCCTAAGGGCTTGTCGAAGTCGCAGAAGGAAGCGCTCCGCAAATTTGACGAGACACTGACCGAGGAAAAGCAGTACACAAAGCGCAAGGGTTTCTTTGATAATTTAAAAAAGAAGTTCGAGAATTAAAAGAAAAAGGGAGAGCCGTTCGCCGTGGGCGATAAGCGCTCCCTTTTTTAAGAATGGTAAAGAGAAAGGATGATTTTTTGAAAACGGATCAAAACAACAGCGCCGTTGTTCTTCTGCCGGTCAAACGCCAAGAGGATCGCGGGCGTTTTGAATCGGCGGCTCCGGACTTTACGTTTTATTATAACGACGACGCGCCCATTGAAGCCTGTCAGCTCGAAAAGGCCGCCGTCATTTTCGGCAATCCAAACCGCGAACAGCTTTCCTGCTGCAAAAACTTAAAATGGGTGCAGCTTGGAAGCGCCGGAGCGGACGCCTATGTTAAGGAGGGCTTTCTTCCTGCCGGTACGATTCTGACGAACGCCAGCGGCGCTTACGGTCCAGCCATTGCGGAGTACATGGTTGCCGTATCCTTTTCCCTGTTTAACAATCTGCCGCTCTACCGCGATAATCAGCTTTCCGCTGTATGGAGAGAGCGCGGTACAGCACGCAGTGTCGCCGGTTCAACAGTGCTGTCTGTCGGAATGGGCGATATTGGAAGCGAATATGCCAAACGCATGAAGGCGCTTGGCTGTACCGTTTACGGAATCCGGCGGACGAAGGCGGCAAAGCCTGAGTATATCGACGGGCTCTATCAGATGGATGCGCTGGACGATTTGCTCAAAGAAACTGATATTGCGGCGCTCAGCCTGCCGCAGAGTACGGAAACCATCGGGCTTTTTTCGGCGGAACGTTTCGGCCATATGAAAAAAGGAGCTGTTTTAATCAATGTAGGACGCGGATCTGCCGTTAATACGGAGGCGCTCTGCGACGCGCTTGAAAGCGGCCGTCTCAGCGGAGCGGCGCTTGACGTAACAGATCCGGAGCCGCTTCCGCCCAATCACAGGCTCTGGCGGCAGTCCAATGCCTTGATTACGCCGCACATCTCCGGCGGCTATACCCTTTTAGAAACATATGACCGGATTATCGAAATCTGTCTTGAAAACCTCTCCCGCTTTTCAAGGGGCGAAGAGCTTTACAATCAGGTTGATTTCAAAACCGGATATCGCGTAAGCCGGAAATAACCAAATAATGCGGACAGTAAAATGCGTGCAGGTATACTGCACGCATTTTACTGTCCAAAAAATAAGTGTTTTTTTATCCGACGGCCTACGCCATGATCGTACCCGTTGCAGTCAAAATGACTACCCCTGACATACCACTGTCACGCCCAGGACAGGAACCGTCAGCGTATCGCCAATTTGTACAGACGATTGATCCGCCTGCTTATAAAAGGCCTGGTTTTGCGTGTATCTGCGTTCAGCACGTCAGTGTAAGCGTTTTTGTCGCAATCTTTTTGCAAAAAGCCGCGTCATGCTCTACAAAAAGCATCGTAGAAGGAAAATCGGACAAAAGCGTTTCAATCTGCATACGCGAGACAACGTCCACAAAGTTTAATGGCTCATCCCAGATATACAGATGCGCCTGTTCGCAGAGACTGCCTGCAATCAGGATCTTTTTCTTCTGTCCGGCAGACATGGCCGAAAGGTCCCGATCCAGTTCCTCTCTGTTCATAGCAAGCTTGTCCAAAACAGCGCGCAGAAGGCTCTCCGAAATACCGCGCTTATCCGCAAAATCCGATACGCGTCCTGAAAGGAACGAGGTGTCCTGCGGCACATAGGAGATCAAAAGGTCGCGCGGCTTTTGAATGATTCCGCGTGTTGGTATGTCCTGTCCAAGCAGCGCTTTCAGCAGGCTTGACTTCCCCGCTCCATTTTTTCCTACAACGCAGATACGATCTTCCCGGCATATCTCGAAGGATACCGGCGAAAAGACCTCTTTTTCCTCATACGCCACCGATACGTCCGTACAGGAAAGCAGACGGTTTAACCGAAACGGCTGCGGCGACAGCTTTAATGCATGCGCCTGCTCGACATTCTTTAAAAGTGCAGCCTTTTCCGCAACCGCCGCGTTGCGCCGCTTTTCCAGCACCTTGGCACGTTTCATCATTTTTGCAGACTGATGTCCGACAAAGCCCCTGTCTACGGGTCCCTCCCCAATCTTTGATCCCTCGATCTGATCCGCCCATCCGGCCGCACTGCGCGCGGCGTCCGACAACCGGCGAATATCGCGGCGCAGTTTTTCATTCTCCGTTTGCTCAAACTGCTCCTGTCTGCGGCGGTTTTCATCCCATGAATCAAAGTTGCCGCGCTGCAACTCAATATTTGCACGATTGATCGACAGAACATGATCGACGCAGCCGTTCAACAGCGTTCGGTCATGCGACACAAGAAGAAAACCCTTTTTCCGGTTTAAATAGGCGGCGACTGCCGCGCG
>UQQY01000023.1 GCA_900543295.1 uncultured Oscillospiraceae bacterium
CGCGCACCGTCCGCAACTGAGTCTTCCTGTCTCGTACCGCTATTATAGCAAACCCTCTGTCAAAAATCAAGAGCGGCGGTGCCTGCGAATCAGCAGGAAAGCTGCCGCAAGCAGCAAAAAGCCCGTGCAGATTAAAATACCGGCAAGCGTCATACCGTGCGGTATGACGGACTCCTCCTGCACAGCGCCGTCCGCCGAGGCATACTGAGCTTCCGTCCCGCTGCCTACAGCTTTTTCCTCCGCAAAGATAAAAAGATAAGGAGTAACGCCTTCTCTGAGGGCTGCGAGAGCGAGCGCCGCGTCCTCTGTCGCCGCAAGCTCACTCTTTTCCCCCTGCTCCGGCGCAAAGCCGCCGTCTCCGTTCTGCCACATCAGCAAAGCGGCGGCTACCGGTTCTCCGTTTACGAAAAACCGCTCATCCCGTGGATCAATTCCTGCGCATACCATTGCAAGCACAAGCTTTGCTGCAACCTGCGCGGAGGAAAGCGAACCGCTTGCATGAATGCCGTCGGCCTTCAGCCACGCGGAAAGATAGGATATTGCACGCCGGACGGCATCATTTGTCTGTTTCCCATCATAAAAAGATAAAGCCGTAACTGCCTCCGCCGTTGCTTCAAAATCAGAATCAAAGCCGCGGATGCGCGCAAAACCGCCGTCCTCATTCTGCGCATCCAGTATATGCCGCACCAAAGCTTCTCTCGTATTCTTTGCGTCCTCGGCCAGCGTATAAGCGCGGCAGTCGAAAGCGCGCAGCATTTGAACGCAGAGCAGCACGTCATCCGGATCTGTCTCAATCTCCGAAAGCTTTTTTAAGGAGTCGGACACAACCGGCATATCCGCGTCATAGCCGCATACGGAAAGGGTCAAAAGCGCCTGTGCACATGCGGACGCATCGCCCGTCTCTTCCCTGTAGATCCGTGAAGGAAGCGACGCCACAAGCCCGCTCGAAACAGGGCGCCCCGCAGCGGAAACCGCCATCAAATAAGCGAGCGATTCCTCTTCATGCCGGGCGAGCCAGCGTCCGGACTCTCTGAGAGCCGCGGCATATGTCTCATCCCACAAAATCACCGTATTCCGCGCTGTATTCGACACAGAAGAGGCGGCGTCAACGTCCGTAAAAATCCATTCGACTATACTGCCGTCCGCAACCAGATTTCCCGCACTCGCCTCGTCGAGCAGTATACCGTCGGCCTTAACAAAGAAAGCATGCTTCTCGTCTGCATTCACTCTCTGTTCGGGATGCATAGCGTCCGGAACAATCGCAACAGGCCATCCTTTTTCATCATATTCCACCAAAAAGGCGCCGCGCTCCGCCAAAATCGTCATCGTGTCAAGATAAGTCATCGGAAGCGCACGGGTAATCTGGCAATATGGCTCCAAATACGCACCTGCGGTGCTGTCGTAAATACTGATGCCAAAGGTGGTGGCGGCGCCGTCCGCCGAGGCTGAAAAGGGACAAAAAAGCACCGTCACAACCGCCAAAATGAGCGCAGTGATCCTTTTCATTTCTCCTCCGCCTTTCATCAGGACGCATGATACAGCATTTTTCTCAATTCTGCATCATGCGCCTTTTTCATACCCATATCCATTTTTAGTATATCAGACGAAAGGAAAAGTTACAAGCAAAAGTAATGCAATTTTCGCTTTTTAGGCCTGTTTTCTGTGCAAAATAGAATTTTTTCGAGAAGAAATCAATTATTCTGCGTCATGGCGCTGCGCAAAGTCAGGATATATCGGTCGCGGTCACGCGGATCCGGTCCCCGCCGCTTTGCCGTCCTTCCCATTCCCTGCGGGCAGGGCGCATAGCCGTCGAATCGCACCGACAAAACACCCCTGCCGGCTGTTTTGGACGCAAGCTGCACGCTGTAATCCATTGCTTCCGCCACAGGAATCCGCGCCTCCGCAGTGAATATGCCGTTATGAATCACCGGAGCGTCATATACAGCGCGCATCGCCGTTAAGTCGCCGATAATCCTGCCCGCGTATTCCTCCGGCACGCTGATGCGCGCAAGCTCAATCGGTTCAAGCAGCGTTGTACCCGCGTCCTCCAGCGCCTTCATCAGCGCAAGCGGCGTTGCAAGAAAAAAATCCAGCGGATGCGTGTGGATCGTGTGATGGCTACCGTCCACCAGCTCTGCATGAAAATCAATCACTTCCCAGTTGTACACTCCCTGTTTGGCCGCACGATGAACCGACTGTTCGATATGATGCTGATAACGGTAAAAAATCTGATCGTTTGGAACCGTCGAAGAAAACGTAATACCGCTGCCGCGCGGACGCGGCGAAACGATAAGCCCGACAATCGCCCAGCATGGCTTTGGCATGGTATAGGCGTCCAAGCCAAACCCTTCTCCCGCCGGCGTTTCCTTATAAATAACAGCAGGCGGAGAAAAACGTGCCGACAGCCCATAGCGCTCCTTCAGCATGGCGGTTAATACCTCAAGCTGGATCGCGCCGGTTACACTCAAATCAATTTCCCGCTCGCCGGTCTCATACTGCACATCCAAAAGCGGCTCCTCTGCGGAGAGCTCATAAAGCGCGGAAAGCAGCGCGCTGTGCTGCTTTGGCACATCGGGCGCGGCGCTCACACGAAAAAGCGGCGCGGCAAGCTGAACGCCCGCATTGGCATATGCCTCTCCGATAATATCGCCCACCTTTGCATTGGAAAGGCCGCAGAGCGCCGCAATCTCCCCGCGCGACACGCTCCCGACGTCGGTATAGCGTCCGCCCTGATAGCGCCGAATCTGCGTAATTTTCTGCTGCGTCTGATCCGGCATTGTCACTACGTCACGGCTTTTTAAGCTTCCGCCAAACAGTCGGACATGCGCGATTCTTCCCATGGATTTGTCGTGTGTAATCTGATAGACCACAGCGGAAAGCGCATCGTCCGCACGGTTTTTTTCAGGCAGTATATCCGCCGCCAGAAGGCTTAACAGTTCCTCTACGCCCTTACCCTGCGCCGCGCTCATATAGAGCGTCGGCGCGGCTTTTCCGCTTCTAAACGCCTCAAACAGTCTGTCTTTCCATTCCCCGGCGGCAATCTCTTCTCCATCAAGATAACGCGCGAGCAGCGCGTCGTCGAGATCGCAGCAGAGCTCTGCAAGCGCATCGCATTCCGCGCCGTCCTTTGGCGTCATCGCCCGAACCGATACGTCCCTTTCTCCCTCTCTTTCAATATGTGAGAGTACGGCTGGGCGCAGTCCCCACTTTTCCCGCAGCTCTCTGACCACGGCCTGAGCATCGCTGCCCGCGCGGTCCACCTTGTTGACAACAATCAAAACTGCGGTTTCCGTTGCGGCAAGCGCTTCAAGCAGCAGCTCCGTGCGCGCCTGAATCCCCTCCACTGCCGAAACAACGAGAATTGCCGCATCCAAAACAGCGAGAGAGCGTTCCACCTCCGCTGCAAAATCAGCGTGTCCCGGCGTATCGATTACATTGACCTGCACTTCTCCGCAGAAAAAGGAGGCGGCGCTTGAGCGGACGGAAATACCGCGTTCCCGCTCCACCTGTAAATAGTCCGTATGCGCAGTGCCTGCGTTGACGTCGCCGGCCTGCCGGGTTGCGCCGGCGCAAAACAGAAGCTGCTCCGTAAGCGTCGTTTTCCCCGCATCCACATGGGCAAGAATGCCGATATTTATCGTTTTCAAAGTCAATCCCCTCATCCGCACGCATTGTTTTTTCTATCATAGCACAACCGGACATACAAAAACAAGGAAGGGACAGCGCATAAAACGCCATCCCTTCCTTGTGGGTATGAAAAATGAGTTAATCACAATATTGATATGGAACTTCAAAAATATTTCCGGAAAAGATTTTAAATTCTCCGCTTGTTCTGCATATAAATACGTTGCAATCCCTTTTTTGTGACAAGAAAATTGTAAATAAAATGTTAACGAAACGCTTAGCATATTTCTTCAAAGGATTGTACTTACCGTTCATTCATGCTATGATACAAGAAAATCGTTTTTAACGGCTTTCTTAAGCATTTTTTAAAATTAAGGAATGGAGCCCTGCGATATGAAAACATTTTTAAAACAGGCTGCCGCCGTTCGTCCGACGAAACGGCAGCTTGACTGGTTCGACACCTCGTTTTACGGCTTTGTCCATTTTGGTCCGAACACCTTCACCAATCGGGAGTGGGGACGGGGAGACGAGCCGGAAGCCGTCTTTCATCCGACTGCGCTCGACTGCGATCAATGGGTGGCCGCGATCAAATCTGCTGGAATGAAGGCAATGGTGCTTACCGCAAAGCATCACGACGGCTTCTGCCTGTGGCCCTCCAAATATACGGAGCACAGTGTAAAAAACAGCCCCTTTCAAGGCGACGTGGTGCGGCTCGCCGCAGATGCGTGTCGGCGCGGCGGTTTAAAATTCGGTTTTTACCTCTCCCCCTGGGACCGCAACTCAAAATATTACGGCACGCCGCAGTACAACGACTATTTCTGCAATCAGCTTACCGAGCTTTTGACGGAATACGGCGATATTTTCTGCGTCTGGTTTGACAACGCGTGCTCGCCGGAAATGAAAGGCAAGCAGCCCTACGACTTTCCGCGCTATTTTGAACTGATCCGCAAATACCAGCCGAACGCCGTCATTTTTAACGATTACGGTCCGGACGTTCGCTGGTGCGGAAACGAAGCCGGCGATGCGCGCTATGCAGAGTGGGCCGTTGTTCCGACGGAGCTTTGCCGTTACGCGCCGGTACAGACGGGGCCGGGTCCGCTTGCAGACTGCGGTACGCTTGAAGGCATCTACAACACGGATCAGTCTATTGGTTCGCTTCCTAATATTCTTTATACCAAGGGGCTCGCCTTTGTTCCTTCCGAGATCGACATGTCTATCCGGCCGGGATGGTTTTGGCATCCGGACGAAGAGCCGCATTCGCTTGCCAGACTCTTTGATACCTATATAGCAAGCGTGGGCGCAAACGCATGCTTTCACCTGAATGTTCCGCCGGACACACGGGGACTGATTGACGATCGCGACGCCGCGCGCTTAAAGGAATTCGGCGACCTGCTCAGACAGGAGTTCGGCACGCCCGTCCCCGCAGCGGTTGACGAAATTGCAGGACGGCCGCCCATGCAGAAGCAGTATCGCATCCGCTTCGACGCACCGAAAACAGGACTTCGCTACATCGTGCTGGAAGAGGATATTGCAAAGGGGCAGCGCGTAGAGAGTTTCACCGTTACCGGAGCCTTTGCGGGCGGCGGGGAATATCCGGTCTTTCAGGGCGCCTGTATCGGTCACAAAAAAATCTGCCGTCTCGCCGATCCTTTTGCCAGACAGAATCCGCTTATCGGCAGGATGGACGCGGCGGAAGAGCTGATCGTCACCGTGACCGCTGCACGGGATGAGGTTTTCCTGAAGCGGATTACCGTGTATTGAGGCCGCTCGAAAAAAAGGTAAAACTTTGGCATTCAGCATATTTTCGAAAAGCCTTTTCTATGCTATAATAAATTTGTATGCGGGTAAATCCGCAAAGACACGATAAGGAGGCAGTATTATGCGCGCAGTTATCACTGTCATCGGCAAGGATACCGTCGGCATTCTCGCCAAAGTCAGCGCCATTTGCTCAAAACACAATGCCAATATCATCGATGTAACACAGACTGTCATGCAGGATTTGTTCGCCATGATTATGCTGGCTGAAACGGATCAGATGAGCAGCGATTTTACCGCTTTTTCTCAGGAGATGAAAGCGCTCGGCGAAGGCGAGGGCCTTTCCATCCACGTCATGCACGAGGATATTTTCAACTCCATGCACAAGATCTGACGCAGCCACGCCGTATCAACAGAGAAAGGATGTTATCACCGCAGCATGATCAATGTGAACGATATTTTGGAAACCATCCGGATGATCCAGGATGAAAATCTGGACATCCGTACCATCACCATGGGCGTCTCCCTTTTGGACTGTATTGATGCAGACATCGATAAGGCGTGCGCCAAGGTGTATGAGAAAATCACGCGCTGCGCCAAAGATCTCGTCAAAACCGGCGAAGATATTGAGCGCGAATACGGCATACCGATCATCAACAAGCGCATTTCCGTCACGCCGATCGCCATCGTCAGCGCGGCATGCAGCCAAAGCCCGGTCAAATTCGCGCAGACCATGGACAAAGCGGCGGAAGCGGTCGGCGTCAATCTGATCGGCGGCTATTCCGCACTTGTTCAAAAAGGATTCTCCGCAGGCGATTTAAACCTCATCCGCTCTATTCCGGAGGCGCTTGCCTGCACATCGCGCGTCTGCTCGTCGGTCAACATTGGCTCCACAAAAACCGGAATCAATTTGGACGCCTGCAAGCTGATGGGACAAATTGTACGCGAAGCGGCGGAGCGCACAGTGGAGCAAAAATGCTTCGGCGCGGCAAAGCTTGTGGTATTCTGCAACGCGCCGGAGGACAACCCGTTCATGGCGGGCGCGTTCCACGGCGTCGGCGAGCCGGATTGCATTATCAATGTCGGCGTATCGGGCCCGGGCGTTGTCCGCGCGGCCGTCTCGAAATACCCGGATGCTTCCATTACCGAAATTGCGGACGTCATCAAGAAAACTGCGTTTAAAATTACGCGCATGGGTCAGTTGGTCGGCGCCGTTGCCTCGGAACGTCTGGGCGTTCCGTTCGGCATTGTAGATCTCTCCCTCGCGCCCACACCGGCCGTCGGCGATTCAGTCGCCCACATTCTGGAGGAGATCGGACTGGAGCAGTGCGGCACGCACGGCACCACTGCGGCGCTTGCCCTGTTAAACGATGCGGTCAAAAAGGGCGGCGTTATGGCTTCCTCGCGCATCGGCGGACTCTCCGGCGCGTTTATCCCGGTATCAGAGGATGCAGGTATGATCGACGCGGCGAAGAGCGGCGCTCTCTGTATCGAAAAGCTTGAGGCAATGACGGCCGTCTGTTCGGTTGGTCTCGATATGATCTGCATTCCGGGCGATACGCCGGCCGATACAATCTCCGCGATCATTGCGGATGAAGCGGCCATCGGCATGGTCAATTCCAAAACCACAGCCGTCCGCGTGATTCCGGCAATCGGCTGCAAGGTCGGCGACGAGCTTGACTTCGGCGGTCTCTTCGGCAGCGGTCCGGTCATGAAAATCAATCGGAATTCCTCTTCCGCATTTATAAACCGCGGCGGACAGATTCCCGCACCGCTGCAAAGCCTTAAAAATTAAGAAACAATGAATTGCTTTTTGAATTTCACGCTTTGTTTGAATTGTTCATATTCTTATCATAAAATAAAACACGCAGTTTGACGCATCGTACACCGTAAGCGGCACAAGGTTTCAGACTGCCTGTTTTTCCGTTCCGTGCAAAACCGGCTGTGTTTTGTACTGGATACAGCGTATTGACCGGCTGAATGGCGCGTCATCAATCCGGCTGTTGTATGATACAACGGCCGTTCTTTGCGCTTTCGGCTACAAAAGGAGGATTGCTTTTCATGGCTACCATCATTGAGCAGATTATCGCCATTGATCAGGATGCCCAAAAACGCCTTGATGAAGCCTCCCGCTTCAAAGAGTCCTGCATCGGAGAGACGCAGAAGCAAATTGCGGATATGACGCGGCGCCTCGAAGAGGAGACCGCTTTGAAAATTGCCGCTGTCGAGCGGGAGGAAGGCGAAAAAGCGCGGCACGAGCAGATGGAAATTTCCCGCTCCAGGGAAGAGGCGCTTCGCCGTCTGCAAGCGCAGTATGATCAAACAAAGGACACGCTTGCACAGGATCTGTTTGCCCGCGTGATCCGGTAAGAAAGGACGCGATACGCTTATGCTCCGTACCTTTTCCGGCAACGCCATTACTGCCAAAGCCCGCGCAATCTACGGCAAGCGGCTGACCACCGCAAATTACAGGGAGCTTTTGCGGCTCCGTTCCGTATCGGCTGTCGCCGCCTATCTGAAAGAAACGCCGGCCTATCATGACGATCTCTCCGGTGTAAGCGAGCTGCAAATCCACCGCGGACAACTTGAAAACATTCTGAACCGCGCTGTGCTTGACCGCATGCTGCGGATGTGCCATTACGATTTTTCCGGCAAAAACAGCTTCTTCCGCTGCGCGGTGGAAAGCGTCGAAATCCGCATGATTCTGCGCGCGATTATGATGTTAAACGCAGGCTCGCAGGAGTCGCTTCTTTTTTCGCTTCCCGCCTATATGAAACCCTATACGGCTTTCGATTTCATGGAGCTTTCGCAGATCCGTTCGTTTGCAGAGCTGCTGCGCGTTCTTGGCGACACGCCTTACGAGAAAATACTCAGACGGTATGAGGCTCAAAACGGAGAAATCAACCTCTCGTTCTGCGAGCGCGACTTAAAAGAGGCGTATTACCACGATATGCTCAAAATTGCGCAGACCGATTATAAAGGCCGGACGCGCGCGCAACTATGCGACTTGATTTTGACGGAGGCCGAGCTTTTGAACATCTCTTTGATTTACCGTCTAAAGACCTTCTTCAACCGCTCTCCAGAGGAAATCCGCCATATGCTCCTGCCGTTTCACAAGCGGCTTACGCCGGCAAGGCTTGCCGCTCTGCTCAACGCGCCCGGGGGCGAGGATTTTCCCGTTTCTCTTGCCAAAAACGGTTATCTGTCTGCGGACGCTTCTTATGAGTATGTTGAAGAGTATACGAAAGAGTTGCGCTTTACGCTGAGCAAGCGGCTGATGCGCTCGGCGGCAGGCGCGCCGGTTGCGTTTTTCGCTCTGATGACGCTGCTTAAAATCGAGGTTGAAAACGTAACGACCATCATCGAGGGAATCCGCTACCAAAACAACCCCGATGAAATTGAAAAACTGCTGATTCTGGAATAGCATGCAGCTTGTCTTTAAGCTGCTAATCCCGTTTCAGCAGCCAGAACAAAACAAAAAAGGTGGTGTTTTTTCTTGGCAATCGAAAAAATGGCCCTCATCAACCTGATCGGCAATCTGGAGGATCTGGATCAGACGCTGCTGATCTGTCTGCAATCCGGCTTCTTCCATCCGGAGGTTGCAATCCATACGGCGGATTCTTCCCACGGCTTTCACGTGCTGGAAGGGGAAAATCCGTATGCGCCGCTGATGACACAGGTAAAGCGGCTCGCTTCGGATTTGGATATTCGCCTGCATGAAGTTCCCTTTCCAAAAGACGGACAAACGGCTGAGGTAATTCAGTCGCGTCTCAATTCGCTTCAGGAGCAAAGCACCGTGCTTGCCGAACAAAAGCGCGCCGTGCAGGAAAATATCCTGCAACACGAGCAGGTGCTGATTCAATTAACCCATTTGGCAGGCTTAAATATCAGCTTTGACGATATTTTCTCCTGCCAGTACGTAAAGTCCCGCTTTGGCCGGCTCCCGCGCGACAGCTATGAAAAGCTTTCCTATTATGACGACCGGAAGTTTTTCTTCTTTCCCTTTGACAGCGACAAGGAATACTATTGGGGCGTCTACTTTGCGCCTGCAACCAAAGCGGCTTCTATCGACGACATCTTTACTTCCCTTTACTTCGAACGGATCCGTATTCCGGATTACGCGCACGGCACGCCGGAGCAGGCTTCCGCTAATCTGACCGCCGTTATCGAATCTGAGAGGCAGAAGCTTTCCGAAATCGAAAAACAGATCGCCGCGCTTCGCCAAACGGAGGAAACCAATCTTCTCCAGACCTACTGTGCCGTCTGCTTTTGGCACAAGGCCTTTGAAATGCGCAAATACGTCGCCGTGCTGGGCAGCCGCTTTTACGTTGTCGGCTTTATTCCAAAGGCAAAAAACGAAGCGTTTAAAAAGCAGTTTGAGCCGTTTGAAAGCGTTTCCTATGTTTCAAAGCCCTATGACGCGGATCCGTCGCTTTCTCCGCCGGTCAAGCTCAAAAACAACCGATTTACAAAGCCGTTTGAGATGTTTGTCAACATGTACAGTCTGCCGTCGTATCAGGACATCGACCCCACTTCTCTGGTCGCCGTTACCTATACTTTGCTGTTCGGCATCATGTTCGGCGACCTTGGGCAGGGGCTTCTGCTCTCTCTCATCGGTCTGCTTGCATACAAGTGGAAAAAAATGGCGCTTGGCCGCATTATGATCCGTATCGGTTTTTCGAGCGCCTTCTTCGGCTTCTTGTACGGCTCCGTTTTCGGTTACGAGCATTTGCTTGACCCAATGTACAAAGCGCTGTTCGGCATGGACGGCAAGCCGATTGAGATTTTCGACACCGGCACGACCAATATGCTGCTGCTTGCCGCCATTGCAATCGGCGTCCTGCTGATTGTGATCTCTATCTCCGTCAACATATACTTAGGTTTTCGGTCCAGGGATTACGAGCGCGCCGTATTCGGTCACAACGGAATAGCAGGGCTTGTTTTCTATCTGGCCGCTGCGTTCGCTGTCGTTGATATGATGATGCTGCATACCGGCGCTGTAAATGTTTTCTATGTACTCGGCCTTATCATCCTGCCGCTTTTCCTGATTTTCTTTAAAAAGCCGCTCACAAGCGTGCTCACGCACCGCGGAAAAGCGTTTGAAAACGGCGTCGGAGAATTTATTGTCGAGAATTTCTTTGAACTGTTCGAGTACGTGCTGAGCTATCTCTCAAACTCCATGTCCTTTCTTCGTGTCGGCGGTTTTATTTTGAGCCACGCCGGCATGATGACAGTCGTCATGTCGCTTGCCGACATGGTTGGCGCAGGAGCAGGCCCGATTGTGGTAATCTTCGGCAATTTGTTCGTCATGTGTCTTGAGGGTCTGATCGTCGGCATTCAGGTGCTGCGTCTCGAATTTTACGAGATTTTCAGCCGCAACTTTGAAGGCAACGGAAAGCCCTATGAACCGGCTACGGTGTCCTATCAGGATCTTGACGCCTGATAGTCTTTGCCGGTAAATTTTCTTTTTCATTTAATATTTTGGAGGAATGAATTATGAATCTCGCATTAGTACTGATTGTACCGCTGTTCGCACTCGCACTGCTCGCCGCCCCGCTCGTTCCGGTATACCGCGGCGTTACCACCGGCAAAAAGGCGAAACGCTCCGTTATTGCAAATCTCTGTGCATTTGCAGGCGTCTGTGTCTTGGCATTCATCCTTCCGGTCGGCAACTTCGCCTTTGCCGCAGCAGAAACCGCGGAAGCTGCCTCCGGTCTTGCAGCAGGTATGGGTTACCTTGGCGCAGCGCTTGTAACCGGTCTATCCTGTCTGGGCGCCGGCATTGCTGTCGCATCCGCCGCTCCGGCTGCAATCGGCGCCGTCAGCGAAGATCCGAAATCCTTTGGTAAAGCGATGATCTTCGTCGTCCTCGGTGAAGGCGTCGCCATCTATGGCCTGTTAATTTCCATCCTGATTCTCAACAGACTGTAATACGCAGCAGATCAAATCTTGAAGAAAGGACGGCAGGTATGAAATTTTTTGTTATCAGCGACAATACGGATACCCAAACCGGCATGCGCTTAACCGGCGCGGACGGCGTGGTGGCGCATGAACGGCAGGAAGTAGAGGAAGCGCTTGCGCGCGCCTTCTCCGATCCGGAGATTGGCATTGTTTTGATGACGCAGAAGCTGATTAACCTCTGCCCCGAGCTGGTGTTCGATTATAAGCTGAACCGAAAACGTCCGCTGATCGTGGAAATTCCCGATCGGCACGCCACCTCCAACATCAGCGACACCATTTCGCGCTATATCGAAGAAGCCGTCGGCATCAAGATCTGAAAACGCTTTCTCATGAAAGGAGTCTGACGAGATGGATCAGCAGGAAAAACTGCTCAAATTCCAAAAGGCCGTTTTTGCAGAGATAGAGCAGAAGACGGCAATGATCCGCACAGATGCGGAACAAAACAAGACCTGCGCGCTGGAACAAGCTAAAGAAGCGCTGCTTGCCAAAGCGGAAAACGAGCTGCATGAAAAAACGGCCGAAATCCGTCAGGAAAACCGTCGCGAAACAGCAAAATGCAGTTTGGAGCTGAAGCGCACTCTGCTAAAAAGGCGGACGGAACTCACGGAAAAGATCTTTGCGGAAGTCGAGGACAAATTACGCGCCTACCGCCAAACCGAAGAATACCGCAATGAGCTTTTAAAGCGAGTAGCCGCATTCAGCGCGGCGCATCCGACAACGGATCCTGTTTTAAGCGTCGGCGAAGACGATATGGCGTTTGCTGATAGCTTACAAAAGGCCTTTGGACGTCCGTGTGAGCTTTGCGCGGACAGCTCGGCGGCGCTCGGCGGCTTTATCGTTTTTGACCGTGCGCAGAACCTCTACTATGACGAGACATTCGCACAGAAGCTTGCCGATCAAAAGCCCTATTTTATCGAACACAGCGGTTTTACGCTCTGACCTGCAAAAAGACTGCCTAAGACGAGGTGAAAAGCTTGAACAACACGATCTATTCGATCAACGGTCCGGTTGTCACCGTAAAAGACACCCGTGACTTTTCCATGATGGAAATGGTCTATGTCGGCGACGAGCATTTGGTCGGCGAGGTCATCGGCGTAAACGATGACCGCACCACCATTCAGGTCTACGAGGAAACGTCCGGCCTGCGTCCGGGCGAACCCGTAACCGGCACCGGCGCGCCGATCAGCGTAACGCTTGGCCCCGGCATCCTTTCCAATATTTATGACGGAATCGAGCGTCCGCTCAAGGACATCGCCGCACAGTCGGGCGCTTTCATTGCGCGCGGTTCTGATGTGCCTGCGCTTGACCAAAACCGCCGCTTCGACGTTACAGTATGCGTAAAGCCGGGCGACATACTTTCAGGCGGCGCGGTTTATGCAGCCTGTCAGGAGACGCCGGTGATTCTGCACAAATGCATGGTACCGCCCAACTTAAGCGGTACTGTCACAGAGTCTTCCCCCTCCGGCAGCTATACCGTAAACGATCCGATCATCAAACTCAAAACCGCGGACGGCACAGAGCATACGCTCACGCTCTGCCAGAAATGGCCGATCCGCACCGCGCGCCCCGCAAAGCTCCGCAAGCCCATTTCTCTTCCGCTCATCACCGGCCAGCGCGTGATCGACACGCTGTTCCCGATTGCAAAAGGGGGCGCGGCGGCTGTTCCGGGCGGCTTCGGAACCGGCAAAACCATGACGCAGCACCAGCTCGCTAAATGGTGCGACGCGGATATTATTGTCTACGTCGGCTGCGGCGAACGCGGCAACGAAATGACGCAGGTACTCGACGAGTTCTCCGAGCTGGTTGACCCGAAAACAGGCAGCAAGCTGACCGATCGTACCGTGCTGATCGCCAATACCTCAAATATGCCGGTAGCAGCGCGCGAGGCTTCCATCTATACAGGTATTACGCTTGCGGAGTACTACCGCGACATGGGTTATCATGTCGCCATCATGGCGGACTCCACCTCCCGCTGGGCGGAGGCACTGCGCGAAATTTCCGGGCGGCTTGAGGAAATGCCGGCAGAGGAAGGCTTTCCGGCCTATCTGCCGTCAAGACTGTCACAGTTCTACGAGCGCGCAGGCTATATGGTGAATTTAAACGGTACAGAGGGCTCTGTCTCCATCATCGGCGCAGTTTCTCCGCAGGGCGCGGATTTCTCCGAGCCTGTTACACAGAATACAAAGCGGTTTGTCCGTACATTCTGGGCGCTTGACAAATCGCTGGCTTATGCTCGTCACTATCCGGCCATCAACTGGACGGACAGCTACAGCGAATATTTAGACGATCTTGCGGATTACTATAACAAAGAGGTTTCCAAAGAATTTCTCCCCTGCCGCCGCCGAATCGCCAATCTTCTGGCGGAGGAGGCAAGCCTGATGGAGATCGTCAAGCTGATCGGCGCGGACGTTCTTCCCGATGATCAGAAGCTCGTCATCGAAACAGCCAAGGCAATCCGCTTGGGCTTTTTGCAGCAGAACGCTTTCCACAAGGACGACACCTATGTGCCGCTTTCCAAACAGCTAAAAATGATGCAGGTTATCCTGTATTTAAACGACCAGTGTGCCGCCATCATCAAAAACGGCGTGGCACTCTCCGAAATCCTGGATCTGCACCTCTTTGAGCTGCTCGCCGGCATGAAATACGAAGTGCCGAACGATCATCCGGAGGCGTTCGACGTGATTTACGAAAAAATTGACGCAGCGCTTAAGCCCTTTATCGGAAAGGAGGTGCGCGCATGAGCATCCAGATTACCGGTCTCTCCTCCATTAACGGCCCGCTTGTTGCAATCGACCATGTGCAGGGCGCGAGCTATGATGAAATGGCGGAGCTTTATCTTGAGGACGGCTCTGTCCGCACCGGCCGTATTGTCCAAATTGAGGGAGAGCGCGCCGTTATTCAGGTATTTGAAGGTACGAACGGTCTTTCGCTGACCAACACGCGCACTCGTCTGACGGGGCGGCCAATGGAGCTCCCGCTCTCGACCGAGATGCTCGGGCGCGTATTAAACGGCGCTGGCAAGCCGATCGACGGATTGGGCGATATTTTTGCCGCTGATCGCCGCGATATCAACGGCCAGCCTCTGAATCCGGTTGCGCGCGAATATCCCCGCAACTATATCCGTACCGGCATTTCGTCCATCGACGGATTGATGACGCTGATCCGCGGCCAAAAGCTGCCGATTTTTTCCGGCTCCGGCATGAGCCACAACAAGCTTGCCGCGCAGCTCGTCTGCCAGTCCCGCTTAAGCGAAAACAGCGATGAGAAATTCGCCGTCGTCTTTGCCGCAATGGGCGTCAACAACGACGTAGCGGATTTCTTTAAGCGGAGCTTTGCCGAATCCGGCGTTTTGCAGAACGTCGTTATGTTCTTAAATCTTGCAAACGACCCGATTATCGAACGTATCTTGGCGCCGAAATGTGCGCTGACTGCCGCAGAATATCTGGCGTTTGAACACGATATGAACATTCTTGTTATCATGACGGATATGACCTCTTACGCAGAGGCGTTGCGCGAGTTCTCCTCCTCCAAGGGTGAAATTCCGGGACGAAAGGGGTATCCGGGTTATCTTTACTCGGATCTGGCCTCCATGTACGAACGCGCCGGCATCATCAAAGGGAAAAAAGGCTCTGTTACGCAAATCCCAATTCTCACTATGCCGAACGACGACATCACCCACCCTGTGCCCGACCTCACCGGTTATATCACCGAAGGACAGATTGTTTTAGACCGTGCCCTCGACCAGCGCGGCGTCTACCCGCCGGTATCGGTGCTGCCTTCGCTGTCGCGCCTGATGAAGGACGGCATTGGCGAGGGCTATACCCGTGCGGATCACTCTGCCGTAGCAAACCAGTTGTTTGCCTCCTATGCCCGCACGCAGGAGGCGCGCGCGTTAGGCAGCGTTATCGGCGAGGAGGAACTTTCCGAAGGCGACAAAGCGTATTTAGCCTTCGGAAAAGCGTTTGAAGCGCACTTTATTTCGCAGGACGCTTCCGAAAGCCGCTCAATCGAAGAAACGCTGGAGCTCGGCTGGGATCTGCTGTCCCTCTTACCGCGCGGCGAGCTTGCCCGCATGGACAGCGCATTGGTTGAAGCGCACTACGATCCGGAGCGCGCAAAAAAGTTCCGGGGTGAGCGCTGATGGCCGATACCGTTTTCCCAACCAAGGGCAATCTGATTGCAACCAAAAAATCGCTTTCGCTTGCGAAGCTGGGCTTTGATCTCTTAGACCGCAAGCGCAATATTCTCATCCGCGAGATGATGGCGATGGTTGACAAGGCGAAGTCCCTGCACGGCGAAATTGAAGAATCCTATAAAAAAGCGTATCTGGCTCTGCAGCGCGCCAACATCACGCTTGGCATGATCGAGGAGCTCTCACACGGCGCAGGAATCGAGGATGGAATTGAAATCAGCTATCGCAGCGTCATGGGCGTTGACATTCCAAAGGTAAGCTGCCAATCGACGCTGAAGCCGAACCAGTACGGCTTTTTTGAGTCAAACTCGCAGTTCGACATTGCCTATTTGAACTTTAACCGCGCCAAGGAGCTGACGATCCAGCTTGCAGAGGTGGAAAACAGCGTGTACCGTCTGGCAAACGCCATCAAAAAGACGCAGCGCCGCGCCAATGCACTGAAAAATATCAGTATTCCCCGCTTTGAAGAAACCGTGCGCTACATTTCTTCCGCTTTGGAGGAAAAAGAGCGCGAGGAATTCTCACGTTTAAAGGTCATTCGCCACACCAAAGATAAAGCTGGTCAAAAAGACGCATAGTACCGGAAAAGCCGGCCGTCTGTATGGCGGTCGGCTTTTCTTCTAAAAGGCGCAGCACCGATCATATAAATCGGTGCTGCGCCTTTTGCGTTCATACTTTTCTTGTATATCATACGTCGGAAGCAATTCATTTCTCACTCTTTCCCCGAAAGCACGCGACAAGTTCTGTCAAAATGGATACCTCCCTTTCCGACAATCCATCTACTTTTAAAGTAGCCGTTGTATCAAGCCCCAAAAGATAATCGGTTGAAACGCCGAACAGCTTTGCGAGCTCGACGATAAAGGGAGTAGATGGAACAGAAAGCCCCATCTCCCATGCATTGATGCTGGAACGGGTAAGGCCAAGCTCGCGCGCAAGCTCTGCCTGCGTCATTTCGGATTTTTCACGGAGCTGTTTAATCTTTCCGGCAAGAGGGAATAATTCTTTTGCCATATAATCACCCCTTATTCCCCAACAATATAATAACCAAAAAGATAATGCATTATCAAAATGATAATTTAAATTGACACCAACTCAAATGCATGCTATACTATGCTCATACACGTAAAAAAGTACAGCCTGCGAAAAAGAAAGGAGGAAGCCATGCTCTGGGCAGTTATTGGATTTATACTCGGTATGACAGCCGGCGTTTTGCTGATGTGCCTGTTCCAGATTCGAAAAGGATAATCGCCGCCTGTGTCTGTAATATACTTGAAACAGCAAATCAGCCGGTTATTTTCATTGTATGGTAAGGTATAGTTTCAGCTATTCCTTTCATGACTTAAAACAAAAAGGAGATATGAGCTTATGAAAAAACATCATTTGCGAAAAATTGTGTGCCTGTTATTGGCATTGCTGATAATAGGCTCAACGCTCTCTGCCACAGCCTTCGCCGCTGCCGGGGATACTTTGGACTCTCTGGCGGGAGCGTCCCTTTTGGAAGGCACGCCAAATTCCTTTCAGTTTCTGCGGAACAATACGGAGGGAACCGTAACAAAGGAAATCAATGAATCCGGATTTTATCAGCGTCTTCCGCGCAATACGCAGACATGCCCAAGCTGCGGTGGCGTTTTAGTCGAACTGACTCCGGATTATTTCGCTGTTCCTTCTGCTGGAAGCTATGTTTTATCCGATCCATCCGTACTTGGGGACTGCTCTTTTTCTTTGGAATATTCTAAATTTTCCGGTTACACCACTTCTCCCTGCCTGCAGTTTAATTACACTGCAAAACGTCCTGGAACCACAACCGTAACGCTTACGTTTTATTACAACTACAATTATCCGTCAGAAACCGGGAACTGTAGTTTTTGCGGACAGCGCGTACAAACTCTTTCACAGACAACCTGGTATCAGGAAACGACCACCTTTACCGTAACAGTACTCGGAGATACATACACCGTTACCTACACCGACGGCGTTGACGGCGAAGAAATCTTCCCCGATCAGGTTTACACCAATCTCCTTTCCGGCGACGCTACGCCGGAATTCGTCGGAACCCCGACCAGAGAGGGCTATGTCTTCGCTGGCTGGAATCCGGAAGTTACAGAGACCGTAACAGGCAATGCAGCCTATACCGCCGTCTGGAAAGAAGACCGGAACAACAACGGTATTCCGGACGAAGACGAAGACAAATACACCATTACTTACACCGACGGCGTTGACGGTGAAGAAATCTTTGCCGATCAGGTTTACACCAATCTCCTTTCCGGCGACGCTACGCCGGAATTCGTCGGAACCCCGACCAGAGAGGGCTATGTCTTCGCTGGCTGGAATCCGGAAGTTGCCGAAACCGTAACAGACGACGCTACCTATACCGCCGTCTGGAAAGAAGACCGGAACAACAACGGCATTCCGGATGAAGACGAGGACAAATACACCGTAACTTATACCGACGGCGTTGACGGCGTAGAAATCTTCCCCGATCAGGTTTACACTGACCTCCTTTTCGGCGACGCTATACCGGAATTCGTTGGAACCCCTGCCAGAGAGGGCTATGTCTTCGCTGGCTGGAATCCGGAAGTT